>JBBQKP010000076.1:0-13985 GCA_038326995.1 Tepidisphaerales bacterium | reverse complement strand
TTTGCGTTATCGCATCGTTCAACATTATGTTTTCCGATCAACAGCGAATTCGGTTAGATTCGTCGGCATGTCTCCTGATCGTCTCATCTCAGAATCGCTTGAGTTTGCGGTCGCTACTCGGCACTCGCTGCACCGTATTCCGGAGATCGCGTACGAAGAATTCAAGACGGCCGAGCTGATTCGGCAGAAGCTGGACGAGCTTGGCGTTAAGTATCTGAAGGACGTCCCGAACGCGCCGACGGCGACGATCGCGATAATTGGCGATGCGAGCAAGCCGTGCGTTGCGCTGCGCGCTGATATCGATGCGCTGCCGATCCTGGAATCGACGGGGCTCGCGTACGCCAGCACGCACGAGGGGAATATGCACGCGTGCGGCCACGACGGCCATACCGCGAATTTGCTGGGTGTTGCCAAGGTGCTTTCGCAGATGGTCGATGAGCTGCCGGTGTGTGTGAAGCTGATTTTCCAACCCGCCGAGGAGGGGGGCGGCGGCGCGAACCGACTGGTGCAGGCAGGCGTATTGGACGGCAGTGCGGGGAACAGGTTCGGGCCGAAGGTGCGGATGATTTTTGGCATGCACGGTTGGCCCGGTTTGCCGGTGGGCGTGGCATCGACGCGTGGCGGCCCGCTTCTGGCGGCGACGGACACGTTCAAGGTGGTTTTCCGAGGGATCGGATGTCACGGGGCGTTTCCGCATCTGGGCGCCGACCCGATCATCACCGCGGCCGAGGCGGTAGTGAATCTGCAGCAGTTTGTCAGTCGCGAACTCGATCCGACGGAGCCCGGACTGATCACGGTCGGCAAGTTCCACGCGGGCACCGCGACCAACGTGATTCCAGATACCGCGACGATCGAGGGCACGATTCGCACGCTCGCGCCCGACGTTCGTGTGAAGGCGCGAGAGGCTCTGGAGCGGCGGTGTCGGTGTATCGCGCAGGCCGGCGCGTGCACGGCCGAGGTTCAGTTCTCAGACGGATATCCGCCGACGATCAACGATCCAACGTGCGCGGATTTTGTCGCGCGAATCAGCAAACAAGTGCTGGGCGAGGCGAATTATTACCCGGCGGCGAGGCCCGTGATGGGCGGGGAAGATTTCGCGTTCTACACCGAAAAAGTTCCGGGCGCGTTCTTCTTCATGGGCGTCATGCCGAAGGGGGCGACGGGCTATCCGCCTTTGCACAGCGATCGTTTTGATTTCAGTGATGAAGCGCTCGAACCGGCGATGCGGATGATGGTGAGGCTGGTGATGGAGTCGGGTGATTTCATATCGACTGTTCGTTCTTGAATGCGAACCAATATTACCCTTTGCCGCTCGACATTCGTCTTCTGAACAAGCACAATCTCGCCTCGCGTGTCACAATGGCGCGCTTTGCGTGTCGAAGTGGCTCGCGATCCATCAACTCTCTCGCGTGAAGGATTGTCTCATGCTCAAGCACGAACCGGCCGGGTCTGAATCATGGCGCATTTTTCGAATCATGAGTGAGTTTGTTGACGGGTTTGAGACCCTGGGAAAAGTTAAGCGGGCTGTGTCGATATTCGGCTCGGCGCGGACGAAGCCGACCGATCCGCTTTACGTCGCGGCCGAAGATTTGGCGAAGCGATTTGTTGAACTTGATTATGCCGTCATCACCGGCGGCGGCCCGGGTATTATGGAGGCGGGCAACAAAGGTGCGTACGAGGCCAAGGGCACATCGATCGGCCTGAATATTCGGCTCCCGCACGAGCAAAAGCCCAATCCATATCAATCCATCCCGATCGACTTCCGGTATTTTTACGTGCGAAAAGTCATGTTTCTGAAGTACACGAATGCGGTGGTTTGCTTCCCGGGCGGCTTCGGAACGGCCGACGAATTTTTCGAAACCATCACGCTCATTCAGACGCGAAAAATCGACCCGCTGCCGATCGTTTTGTTCGGGTCCGACTACTGGGGCGATTTGATCAAGTGGATGAGGAAACACCTGGAGCCCCTCTACATTTCCAACGGCGATACGGACATTTTTCGAGTCACCGATTCGGTCGATGAAACCGTGCAATGGGTTTTAGAAGGAATCGAAAAGCCCTGGTGGGGCCAGCCCGAACCTGCATGGGAAGCGGGCACGGATTGAAGGGCGGAGGCGATGAAGAGTTCAGGATCTGAGTTCGCATCTGCGCTTCCTTTTACTGAGTCGCGTCAGGTCCAGCGTAGCCGCCAGCTTGCTGGCGCTTGATGTGCAAGGCGGGCCGACAAAGCGCCAGCAAGCTCGCGGCTACGCCGGGAGAAGAGTTGCACCAAAAGTTGGTTGAACCAAGCCGGTTCATGAACACGAGCGCGATCCCTCTTCGTAGATCTAGACCTGCTCGAAGAAGTCGTTGCCCTTGTCATCGACGACGATAAAAGCGGGCATGTCAACGACGGTGATCTTGCGAATCGCTTCCATGCCCAAATCTTCGAAATCGACGAGTGAAACGCTGGTGATGTTCGACTGTGCGAGGATTGCCGCGGGGCCGCCGATCGAGCCGAGGTAAAAACCGCCGTGCTTTTTGCACGCGTCGGTGACGGCCTTGCTGCGGTTACCTTTGGCGAGCATCACGAGGCTGCCGCCCATTGACTGAAACGAATCGACGAACGAATCCATTCGGCCTGCCGTCGTCGGGCCGAAGCTGCCCGACGCCATGCCCAGCGGCGTCTTGGCCGGGCCCGCGTAGTAGATCGGGTGGTCCTTGAAATACTGCGGCATTTGCTTACCCGCGGCCAGGAGGTCTCTCAGGCGCGCGTGTGCCGCATCTCGCGCGACGATCAGCGTGCCGGTCAGCTCGAGCCGCGTCTTCACCGGGAACTTCGTGAGGATCGCACGGACGGCATCCATTCCCTGATCGAGATTGACCTTCACCGGCGGGGCGAGCGCGGGCTGATCTTTGGGCAGATACTTTTCGGGATGAAATTCAAGCTGTTCCAGAAAAACGCCTTCGCGGGTGATCTTGGCCTTGATCTGCCGATCCGCGCTGCAAGAAACGCCGATGCCGATGGGCATTGAAGCGGCGTGTCTTGGCAATCTCACCACGCGAACATCGTGCGCGAAATACTTTCCGCCGAACTGTGCACCGATGCGAGACTCCTGTGCGACAGCGAGAATTTTCGCTTCCCAATTCGTATCTCGAAACGCACGCCCGCCCGGGCTGCCGGTTTCGGGCAGGCCGTCAAGTGCGTGTGCGGTGGCGAGCTTCAGGGTTTTCATCGTCGCCTCGGCACTTGTCCCGCCGACCACGACCGCCAGGTGATAGGGCGGGCACGCGCTGGTTCCGATTTCCTTCAGTTTCGTCCTGACGAATTGCAGCAAATCATTTTCGTTGAGCACGGCGGGCGTCGCCTGATAGAAGAACATCTTGTTCGCGCTGCCGCCGCCCTTGGCCATGAACATCAGGTGATATTCGTAACCCTCGACGGCGCTAATATCGATTTGTGCGGGCAGATTCGTGCCGGTGTTTTTCTCTTTGAACATTTCGAGCGGGGCGAGCTGCGAGTAGCGAAGATTCCGCTCCTGATAGGTGTCGAAAATGCCGTGCGAAAGCGCGATCGAGTCGTTGGTATCGGTCAGCACGTTTTGGCCCTTCTTGCCCATTACAATCGCCGTGCCGGTGTCCTGACAGCCCGGCAATTTCCCGGCCGCCGAGACGACGGCGTTCTGCAAGTGCGTGTAGATGACGAACCGGTCGTTATCACTGGCCTCGGGGTCTTGCAGCGCTCTTGCCAGACTCTGCAGATGGGCCGGGCGAAGGTAAAAGCTGATATCGACGATCGCCTGCCTGGCGAGTTGGCGAAGCGTTTCGGGTTCGATTTTTAAAAACGTTCGACCGGCCGCTTCGATGGTTGTGACTCCACCGAGATCGAGCTTGCGGTACGTGGTCTTGTCGGGCGCGAGTTGGAGATCGACCTCGTAATTAAATTCATCGCTCATGATGAGTCGATTCTAACCGCATGCGAGAAGCAAGTGGAGAGTGTAGATCGTGCGAATGAACAGATTCTCGATGGCTCTTTAGGTCGATTCAGGATTTCGGCGAGTGTACTCTGCACCTACCACGCGTAGGCTTCGGGCGCTTGCTGCATTTTCCAGTCGGCCACGCCGTCGTCTGTTTTTCCCTTGGGGCCTGGGAAGAGTTTGTCAATCGTTTTGAGCTGAGTCTCGTCGAGCTTAATTTCGGTGGCGCGGAGCGAGCCTTGGAGCTGCTCGAGCGTGCGCGGGCCGATGATCGGCGCGGTGACGGCGGGGTGATGCAGCATCCATGCGAGTGCGACATCGGCCGGCTGTTCGTTGATCGAGCGGCAAAAATCCTCCCACGCCTGAAGTCGCGGGCGGTCGTTTTTGATGCGCTTCTGCATCTCCTCGGTCGCACGCCTGCCCGTGGTGATTTTTTCCAGCACGCCGCCCAGCAGGCCGCCTTCGAGCGGGCTCCAGGGGATAACGCCCACGCCGTATTTTTCGCAGGCCGGCATCACTTCGAGCTCGATCGACCGGCTTAGAAGCGAGTACTTGCTCTGCTCTGACACCAGTCCGAGGAAGTTTCGGGCGCGTGCGGTCTCAGAAGCGGCGGCGATGTGCCAGCCCGCGAAGTTGCTGCTTCCGGCATAGAGAATTTTGCCCTGCTGAACCAAGACTTCGAACGCCTGCCAGCACTCGTCCCAAGGCATGTCGCGTGCGATGTGGTGCATCTGATACAGGTCGATGTAGTCGGTTTTTAGTCGGCGAAGCGAGTCGTCGCAGGCGCGGCGGATCTTCACCGCCGAGAGGCCGGCCATCATCGTTTTGTCGGTGTCGTCGTGACTCATCCCCGCGTAAACCTTCGTCGCGATGATCGTCTTCTCACGACGCTGGCCGCCTTGTGCGAACCATCGGCCGATGATCTGCTCGGTCACGCCCTCCCCTTTTTTCCAGCCGTATACGTCGGCGGTGTCGAAAAAGTTCACGCCGAATTCGAGCGCTTTGTCCATGATCGCAAAGCTGTCGGCCTCGGTCGTCTGCGGGCCGAAGTTCATCGTGCCAAGACAAAGACGTGAAACCTTGCATCCTGTTCGGCCGAGTGTGGTGTATTGCATGGCAGACGTTATTCGAAACAGACGGAGAAAAACAAGAGGGGATTCACCGGCAAAAAAAGGCTTGCAATCGCGTCAGGCAAAGGCATCAGGCGAAGGCATCAGGCGAATGTATCAGGCAAAGTCGTCAATGTTGAATTAAGCCGAACCGCTCGCGGCCGGTTCTGCTTCGACATGTAAAATCAGGCACGGGCTTTGAGACGCGATGGCTGATGGAAATTGCTCAAGCCTCGCGTGAATACAAGCGGTCAACGGCATCAAAAGATAGTCGCAAAACATCAGGCCAGCGCCACGCCGAGCTTTTCGATCTTACGGTTGAGACGCTGGATGTTGATGCCGAGCAATCTGCAGGCGGCGGACTTGTTGTTTTTCGAACGGCGAAGGGCCTCGGCGATCGTGCGACGCTCGACCGCGTCCAGATCGAGATCGGCGTCGCCTGAAGCTGCGAAGGCTTCGACGTTGGAAATCGCGGGCATTGCGGGGCGAGACACGGCCCGACTCATCTGAATACTCGCAGAAGCATTGCCGCGAACGCGATCGGGAAGGTCAGACACTTCAATCGTCGTGCCGCCCGATAGGACGTATGCACTTTCAATCGCGTTCGCCAGTTCGCGAACGTTGCCGGGCCAATCGTGCGAAAGCAGCGCGGCCTGTGCGGCGGAAGAAAGTACGCGAACCGGCTCGTTGTACATCTCGCTCTGAAGGGCCAGGAAATGATTCGCCAAGGCAATCACATCATCCGCACGCTCGCGAAGCGGGGGCAGATTCAAAGTGACAACGTTCAGGCGAAAATACAGATCCTGACGAAAGGTTCCGTCGGCCACCATCTGATTGAGGTCGCGGTGCGTCGCACAGAGAATGCGAACGTCGACCGATCGTGCCTTGGTCTCGCCGACAGAAACGACGGCTCGTTCTTGAATGACGCGAAGGAGTTTGGCTTGTGAGGCGAGCGAAAGTTCGCCGATCTCGTCGAGGAAGAGCGTCCCGCCGTCTGCGGCGCGGATGAAGCCCAGACTCTCGCGGATCGCGCCGGTGAAGGCGCCGCGTGCGTGGCCGAAAAGTTGGCTTTCGAAAAGTGATTCAGTAAGAGAAGAGCAATCAACGGGGATAAAGGCGCGGAGGGCGCGGTCGCTGGAGTCGTGAATGTGACGGGCGAGCATTTCCTTGCCCGTGCCGGTCTCACCCAGAACAAGAACGGTGCACTTTCGGCCCGCGATGGTGGAGGCGATGTCGCGAATGCTGGTCAACTCGGCTGAGTCGCCGACGATCGGGCAACTGGCAGGTGAAGTGATGCGAGCGGCGTTGGATTGTTCAAGAAGTGCTGTCATAGCCTTGGCCTTGAGTTGAATAATCGGATATCCGCATCTCCTCGCGGACCACTTCCGACAAAACAGATTATGCCAAGAGGAAACCAAAACGCAAGAACAAAATCGGATTAAACTCGGAATTTTTAAAAGTTATCGTTCGGAATTTCCGAAACGTCAATAGCCCCAGGCTGCCTCAAGCTAGGCCACCCGACGATGATTCGGCAGGATGGTTCGGACTGACAGACGCAACTCTTGGGAAAGCTCCTGCAATTTATCCGCCGCCGAGAAGCGATGCAAAGCAATGTGAATTCGAGGATTATGTTGAAATTGAACCAGCAAGTGGTCGCCCGATCGGGTGACAGCCTGAGCGGTCGGCCCTCGGCCGCGTGAGTCCATCGCGTCCGCCGCGCGTAACAGTGTCAGCAGGACCGGCCAGGCACGTTGATCGGCGGTTTCAGTCGGAAGAAACCATTTGTCCGATTCAATAGGTCGCCGCTCGCCGCGGTGTCGACGCGTCAGATAGGCCAGGCAGTTCCGAACATTCTTGGGCAAGTCCAGCGCTCTGTCATCGCGAATCCACTTCGCGCCGATTTTTGGGTGGTCTTCATCCTCTTCAGCCCGGCCCACGTCGTGCACGATCGCCGCCATCTGGAGAATCGGTCGATAGCTCTCATCCAGGCCGTGCCGATCGACGGTGAGCTCAAACAGTTGATTCGCCCAATAGGCAACGCGTTTCTCGTGATCAATGGAGTCCAGGCGATCGAGCGTCCAGTGAATAATGCGATCGAACATCCGCTGAACGGACCCGTTCGGGCGTGTCGGGGTGGGGCAATGGTTGAGGGCGACGTCGATAAATAAAGCTATCGGACGAATCGCCAGATTTTGGGCAGAAATCGATCAAATGAGCCGAGTAGAATTAATTCTATAATTTACACTTGACTGACCATGGGGGGTGAATGTTATACTGATGCGTCGGATTGCCGCAGACGTAAAAGTACGGCCGTTCCGTGTGATCATTCTTCAATTCATTTTAGGAGATCTGTCATGTCGAAAAGCAAACCTGAGCTTACGCCTAGCCGTCGCTGCGGCTTCACGCTGGTAGAGCTGCTGGTGGTCATCGGAATCATCGCGCTGCTCATTAGTATTCTGCTGCCCGCCCTAAATAGTGCGCGACGAGGAGCACAGAAGACGCAGTGCCTCTCGAATCTGCGTCAGATCGCGGTCGGTTACAATTTTTACGCCGGCGACAACCAAGGTTTTTGGCCCATGGCAACCCATCAGTGGGTCAGCGCAGTCGCACCGACTGCGCGTGACAAGCGGTGGGTACACTTTATCAGCAAGTACTTCATCACCTTTGATCCGGAAACCAACTTAAAATCGAATCAGGGCATAAATTTTGAGGGAAGGTCTCCTTCTGCCCACAGTCTGATAAAGGATTCCGGTAACGTCCTTTGGGGATGCCCTTCGTGGGACAGAATAGGCTGGGTTGGTGGTGTTGCCACGGTCGATAGTCCGTTTCATAACGGCTTCTCGATGAATATTTACCCGGAAGCACCCAATGCTATCGTGACGACTGGAACCGGCACGCCAGCAAACAATGGCTCGGGTGGCGGTCAACGAACGAACTGGGCAATCCGTTTTGCTTCAGGCAGTGTAACTCAAACCTCGGGCTGGTATCTCAAGCAAACACAATGGAGGAGGCCTGGACAGCGCGCTTTGGTCATGGACAGTGTTCACATCAACACGTCAGTCACTCCGGTTTGGCCGTGGTGGGGTACAGGTCCTGAACCGACTGTTCCAAACGCTTCCATCTTTAGTCCCGATTTCAATCGTCACAGCAAGAACAAGCGTTCTGTGAGTCAGCAAGCTGCGTCAATCAACGTCGCAATGTGCGACAGCAGCGCGTCCACACTCTCGGCGAAAGAGACACATCGGGCGATCAGGTTTACCACTCCGGATTGACGTAACGTTTTTAGCCCAAAATGAATTCCTGTGACTTGGGTCGTCACAGGAATTTTTGTTTCTTTAGAAGGTTCTGCAAAAGCCCGAAAAAACAACCCAATTTCGCCGCGGGCGCCAAGCGCCCGCGGCGATTTTTATTGTTACAAGTCGAATATTGGAAACGCGTTGAAAAGCTCGGGTATTGCGAACAGTCGCGACCACGCGGAACGAAGTTTGGAGCAAGTGGATTGAGTAGAGTCGACTCGCGAGCGAAAACTGAGCGAATCAACCGGTCGCCCGCGTAATATTGGGAAAGAGCAAATGATGTCGAGCATGATCTAAGTTGTTCCAACCTGCTATGGCTCACGTCTTAAAGCTCATATCGAATTTTTTGACGTCCTTAAGCTTTCGAAGACCCTTGTCGAACGTCGCGAGTCGAACATCGCGCGACACGGCCGTCGCGGCCAGGACGCAATCGACAAAGTGAAGTCCAGATAAGGAATATCTCGCGAGTGCTTCAAGATGAATCGGTGAGTTGTCAATCATCAGGCCGGGTATTTGGATCAGCAGCATCAACTGCTTTGCAATCTGAGGCCGGGGAATTTCATAGAACGATTCCAGCACGAAGACGACCTCCGCAAGTACGACGGGGAGAAGCTCTAGCCGCAGCTCACCACGGTCGCATGCTTCAAACAAACTTTTGGCAATTGCCCCGTGCGTTGGCACGTCCCAAAGAAGAAAACGGACAACAATATTAGTGTCTAGTAGAACAACCTCGGCCGAACCGGAATGTACGAGGGACTCACTCATCGGGCCGAGTTTTTATTTGGCATAAGTTTAGCGGATCGCTCGCTTAGCCTGCTCTCCGCTGCTTTTCGGCGTGCGACATCGATCGGCACGCCTCGTTTGCTCTTGGCAACAAAACCAGAGAGTGATCCGCCCATGCTTGCCCTTCCGTTTGCCCCCCCGGTTGCCGCGCCGTTGGCTTTGGCGTTTACCCGTGTGCCAACAGGACGCATCACAGCACTTCCATTTTGAAGCGTAAACTCAATTTTCGAGCCAGCGGTAAGTCCCAAGGCTTGCCTCACGTCGAGGGGAATCGTCGTTTGACCTTTGGTGGTCACGGTGGAATGAATGGGCGTGTGCGAATGATGCATGGCGAATCCTTGCTGATGAATGCTAGCAAGGCGTAATCGACATTGGAAGGAAATGTCTCGCCTCACGCCGCGGCGGCGGTCGGTATTTCGAGGGCTGGTGTTTCGATGACCGCGTCTTCGATCGCGAAGTCCATCGACGTGTTGTTGGCGACACGTGCGAGGCCGTCCATCGCGGCGACTTTATAGCATTCGGCCAGCGTCGGATAGTTGAAGACGGTATCGACGAAGTAGTCGATGGGCATGTTGGCGGACATGACGACCTGCCCGATGTGGATGATTTCGGTCGCGCCAGTGCCGATGGCGTGCACGCCAAGGAGGCGGCGTGATTGGGGGTGGAAGAGGAGCTTGAGGATTCCGTGCGGGTCGCCGATGAGCTGGCCGCGGGCGATTTCGCGGTAGCGTGCGATACCGACTTCGTAGGGGATTTTTGCCTTGCTGAGTTGCTGTTCGGTCTGCCCGATCATGGAGATTTCGGGGATGGTGTAGATGCCGTAGGGGAAGACTTTGGCGGTTTCCTCGGCGAGCTGTTTGAAGGCGTACATGACCGAGAGGCGGCCCTGCTCCATGCTGGTTGCGGCCAGGGCGGGGAAGCCGATGACGTCACCGGCGGCGAGGATGTGCGGGACTTCGGTCTGGTAGTGCTCGTTGACTTTGAGTCGGCCGCGGTCGTCTGCTTGAAGGCCTGCCTTGTCGAGCGCGAGATTGGCGGTCGCGCCTTGCCTGCCGATGCAGTAGAGCAAGGTCTGGGCGCGCATGGATTTGCCGCTGTCGAAGTTGACGGTGACGTCCTCGTGTGCAGCGCCGGCTTCGACGTGAGTAAGGGTTTCGCCGAGCTTGAGACGGATGCCCATTTCGCGGAGACGGAACTGGAGGTTCTCGCCGATTTCGTCGTCGATGAACTCCATGAGCTTGGGCCTGGAGTCGACGAGGGTGACCTGCACGCCAACGGCCGCGAGCATTGCGGCGTACTCGGTTCCGATCACGCCGCCGCCGACGATGACGATGGAGCGGGGCAGATCGCGGAGCTCAATGAGTTCGTTGCTGTCGATGACTTTGCCGGGCGTGAAGGGAAGCGAGGCCGGGCGAGCGGGCTGCGTGCCGACGGCCAGGAGAATGTGCTTGCCGGTGAGTTCGACGGGGTCGGCGCCGGTCTCGACGCGAACGACATGGGGCGAGAGGAATTCGGCGTCGCCGAAGAAGCAACTGACGCCGGCCTTTCGCATCTGCGAGTGAATGACGTCGGTCTCGCTGTGAATGACGTGGTTCGCCTTGGCCAGGAGGTCGGCCATGGTGATGTTGTGCTTGACGGCGTAGTTGGCGCCGTAGACGTCGCGCTGATTGAAGGCGGTGAGGTGCAGGACGGCTTCGCGGATGGCTTTGGAAGGGATCGTGCCGGTGTGGATGCAGACGCCGCCGACCATGCTGCGGCGATCGATGAGCGCGACGCGCTTGCCGAGCTTGGCGGCGGTGAGCGCGCCGTGGCGTCCTGCGGGACCGGAGCCGATAACGATAAGGTCGAAGCGGGCCTCTGCCATGGTAGTGGAAATATCGGTCTGATCAGGAGGGGGGATAAGGGAAATGGGGTAAAGAGGAAGTCGCGTCAATGCGACAAGTCCATTTCTGGCCCGGCTGGCAGCCATTTCTTTTTTCTCAGTGCGAAATTAATTCGCGAATTAATTTTTCACGAGCCGCGACCGTGAAGGAGCGGTTGGATGGCGATCGCGCGACAATGTTTGCACAAACCACTCGCTTACGGTCGTGGCTCGTTACAAAACAATCTTCAAATTTGAAAAGCACTTTCGGAGCGTCGACTAGAACGCCAATTTGAATCCGCCGCCGCCCCAGAGTAGGTCTTCGCCGCGGAGTGCGTCGTCGAATGTACTAGTGTAGTAGAGATAACCCAGGACCGACCATTGGCCGAAGCGTTCGGGGATGTTCAGAGCCTGATTAAGGTCGTACTGCCCGATCAGGCCGACTTGCCAGTGTTGGAATCCGGTGTCTTCGAATCCGGCTTCGCCTTCTAAGAGGCCCTGGCTGAAGAAGGAGTGCTGTGCGACGTAGGCCGCGTGGGCGTCGAGGGTGAAAGAAAGGCCGGTGTTTTCGACGTCGATCTTGGGCTGAAGCCCGGCCTGGAGGTAAAGACCATCATAAAGATCGTAGTCATACGCGGCAAACACGTATGGGCGAAGAAGCGGGCGTTCGCGACCAAAGATGTCGGAATCGTCGAGTTCGATGCGGACGAAGATTTCGCCTGTGTCGAGGCCGCTGCGGTTGGGATATATGTAACTGGTATGGCCGGCCGAGAGGATGATGGGTTTGAGGGGCCAATCGAAGCCGACGGTGGGGCGGACTTCCTGAAAGCTGCTGACTGGGTCATTGTCGCCGACGTTGACGAAGACGCTGATGTAGGGATGAGGAAGTTTTCCGAGATCGATCGAGACCTTGCCGTCGAACTGCAGTGCGAGCCCGTCCTTGTTGTCATCGGATTGCGGATCAGCAAAGGGCTTGATGCCCCGAAAGATGTAGTCGGTGACGTAGTTGACGCGGAAGTCGGCCATGACGCCGCCGGGCTGATTGCGATCGTCGGGCGAGGCGGGCGGGAGCTCGCCCGGATAGACAGAGTCGGGCGTGGGCTGTGCAGTCGAGATATTGCTAAATCCCAAAACAATTCCCAAAACAAATCCCGAGGCAGATCGCGTGATCCTTTGCATGCCAAGGAGGATAGTCGAAGTGGTGTTCTGTCCAAAACAGAACGCGCCAAAACAAAACGCGTCAAAACAAAACGCACCCGACTGAGTGGGTGCGTTTTGGTTGGTTGTTGAGGATGCGAGAGCCTTAGGTCGCGTCGCTTGTGACGGCGGCGGGTTCGGGCTCGGCGGGCGCGGTGGAATACGCGTCGAACGTCAGGTGGATGACCTTTCCATCCTCGCCTTTTTTCACGCCGACCTTGATGCGGTCTTTGCCCTTGAAGTTGCCTCGCAGGATGTCTTCAGAAAGCGGGTCTTCGATGAACTGCTCCAGAGCCCGGCGAAGCGGACGGGCACCGAAGTCGGCACTGGTGCCCTTGTCGATGAGGAACTCACGAGAGGCTTCATCGAGTTCCAGGTGGAGGTTATGACTGGCCAGGCGTTTGTGAACCTTGGCGAGTTCGAGATCGATGATCTTGGTGATGTTTTCCCTGTTGAGTGGGCGGAAGACGATCACGTCGTCGAGTCGGCCGATGAATTCGGGGCGGAAGTACCGCTCGATTTCCTTCATCAGCATCGTCTTCATCTTCTCGTAGCTGCTTTCCTCGCTCGTGCCTTTGCTGCGGCCCTGCAGGCCGAAGGGCATGACGCCGCCCTTGATGAGCTCAGCACCGATGTTGCTGGTCATGATCATGATGACGTTGCGGAAATCGACGTGCCGACCGAATGAATCGGTGAGGCGTCCTTCTTCCATGATCTGCAGCAGCATGTTGTAGACGTCGGGGTGGCCCTTTTCGATTTCATCGAGCAGCACGACGGCATACGGACGGCGGCGGATCTTCTCGGTGAGCTGGCCGCCTTCTTCGTAGCCCACGTAGCCCGGTGGTGCGCCGATGAGACGCGAGACGTTGTGCTTTTCCATGTACTCGCTCATGTCGATCATGATCAGCGCGTCTTCGTCGCCGAACATGAACTCGGCGAGTGCCTTGGAAAGCAGCGTCTTGCCGACACCGCTGGGGCCAAGGAACAGGAACGAACCCATCGGGCGGTTCGGGTCCTTCAGGCCGCTGCGTGCACGACGGATCGTCTTGCTGATAGCCCTGATCGCTTCGTCCTGACTGATGACTTTCTTGTGGAGCTCGTTCTCGAGTTCGAGCAGACGTGCGGCTTCTTCTTTTTCCAGGCGAGTCAGGGGCACGCCGGTCATCTTGCTGACGACCTCGGCGATGACTTCCTCATCGACGACGCCGCCGATTTCCTTGGAGCGCTCACGCCACTGCTTCTGCATGTCCTCTTTCGTGGCGCGGAGCGTCTCGGCCTGGTCGCGAAGACGGGCGGCCTCTTCGTACTCTGCGTTCTTGACCGCTTCGTCCTTCGAGATTGAAAGACGCTCGATCTGCTCTTCGAGTTCCGCGAGATTGGGCGGCTTGGTCATGCTGCGAAGGCGAATGCGGGCACCGGCCTCGTCGATGACGTCGATGGCCTTGTCGGGCAAGGATCGCTGGCTGATGTAACGATCAGAAAGCTCGACGGCGGCGACGAGCGCGGCGTCGGTGATCTGCACGCGGTGATGCGTTTCGTACTTCTCGCGCAGACCCTTAAGAATTTCCACCGCGTCGGCCTTGTTGGGCTGCTCGACGGTGATGGCCTGGAATCGACGCGCCAGGGCGGCATCCTTCTCGATGTACTTGCGGTACTCGTCGAACGTCGTCGCACCGATGCACTGAATCTCGCCACGCGAGAGTGCGGGCTTGAGCACATTGCTCGCGTCGATCGCACCTTCAGCGCCGCCCGCACCGACCAGCGTGTGCAGTTCGTCGATGAA
>JBBQKP010000075.1:0-14005 GCA_038326995.1 Tepidisphaerales bacterium | reverse complement strand
GTGCCGATGATTTCGCCCAGCAGCACCAACCCGCGTGTCACGCTCGTTGGCGATTACATTTTCCGCGTGTGCTTCATTGACCCGTTCCAGGGGTTGGTGGGTGCGAAGTTCGCACGCGAGGACATCAAGGCCGACACCGCCGCGGTGCTGGTCGATCAGAACAACGCGTACTCCGTCGGACTCGCAGAACAGTTCGAGAAAAACTTCACGCAGCTGGGCGGGAAGATTGTCGTGACGCAGTCTTACTCCGCCGGCGATTCCGACTTCACGCCCAAGCTGATCGCGATCCGCGCCACCAATCCCAAAGTCATCTACGTGCCGGGCTATTACACCGACGTCGCCAACATCGCGATCCAGGCGCGCAAGCTCGGCATCACCGCGCCGTTTCTGGGCGGCGACGGTTGGGACTCCATCAAACTCACCGAGATCGGCGGCGCTGCGATCGAAGGATCGTTCTTCTCCAACCACGCGAGCGATCAGGACCCCGCCATGGCGGCGTTCGTCAAGAAATATGAAGACATCCACGGCGAGGCACCCGACGCACTCGCCGCCCTGGGTTACGACGCGGCCTTCGTCCTCTTCAATGCGATGAAGCGCGCTCCTTCGCTCAGCGGACCCGACCTGCGCGACGCACTTGCGAGCACCAAAGACTTCGTCGGCGTGACCGGCACGATCAACTTCAACGCCACCCGCGACGCCGTCAAACCCGCTGTGATTCTGGAGATCAAAGACGGCAAGCCCACGTTCGTGAAATCCATAGCTCCGTGAAGAAGCGGTGAGAGTTTAGCGGGGAGAATTTAGTGGGGGGCTTTCAGCGGAGAGAATTTAGAGAGGAGAATTTAGTGAGGAGGATTTAGAGTAGGGAATTTAGCGGGGAGAATTTAGCTGCGTGAACCAAACGAAAAGTGTTTAGAAAAGTAGATTCCCCCCGCTTCCCTCTACTCCCCGCTTCCCGCTCCTCACTCCCCGCTTCCCTTTACTCCCCGCTCCCCGCTCTCCACTCCTCAATTGCCCGACCTGCTGACCACACTCATCGCCGCCCTCACGCTGGGCAGCCTGTACGCCCTCATCGCGCTGGGCTATTCGATGGTGTACGGCATCCTTAAGCTCATCAACTTCGCCCACTCTGACGTCGTCGTGCTGGGCGCTTGGATCACGGTCACTCCCGTTTGCATCTTCATCCTGCCCCATCTCGGCATCGCCACCGTCGGCGTACCGATGCCGCTCTGGGCGAGTCTTTTCGCGCTGCTGCTCACCATGGTTTTATGCGGCGCGATCGGCTTTGCGATTGAGCGACTCGCGTACAAGCCCATTCGCGGCGCGCCAAGACTTAACGCGCTGATCACCGCCATCGGCGTGTCGCTCCTCCTTCAAAATGTCGGGCAGCTTCAGTTCACACTTCTCGCGGGCACGGCGACTGATGTCGGCACGATGCGCGTGACGTCGGTGGCCGGGGCGCGACAACTGACCTTGGATCAACCGTTCACGATCGACTCGGCCGGGAAGTTTACGATGCAGTTCACCACCGCGTCGGGCAGCGTGGTAAATCGCAACATCACCAACGCACCTGCCTCAATCGAAGCGGGCTCGGCGGTGACGCTCGACACCGGCGTCGGCCGGGCACTCACGCAGCAGCCCGTGAAAATTGTCCGCACGAGCTTGCCGCTCAAGTTGCCGTTCGGCGCGAGCCCGACCAGCGCGCCGCAACTCGTGCCCGAGCCGCCCCTGGATGCCGACCGATGGCAGATTAACTTCCCCGAGCGGACGGTGTTCATCAGCCGCGTGGATGTGCTGATCGTCGTGACGGCCGTCGTGCTGATGGTGCTGCTTCAGCTACTCGTGCATCACACCCGAATCGGCACGGCCATGCGTGCGGTAAGCCACAATCAAAGCACGGCCGCACTGATGGGCATTCCCGTTGATCGGGTGATCAGCATCACGTTCGTGCTTGGCGCGATGCTCGCCGCCGCCGCCGGCTTTTTGTTCGCCGCCAAATACAACTCGCTGCAGCAACCCGCCGCCGCGACTTGGCTACTGCTGGGCCTGAAGGCGTTCGTGGCCGCGGTGGTGGGCGGGATCGGCAACCTGCGCGGCGCGACCGTCGGCGGATTTCTCATCGCCTTCATCGAACAATTCGGTGCGTACATCGGCACCTCCCAATTCGGCTGGGCCAACGCGTCGGCCTATCAGGACGTCTTTGTCTTCGGACTGCTCATCGTCGTCCTGCTCGTCAAACCCACTGGCATCTTCGGCACGAACGTACGCGAGAAAGTCTAAACCTTACATCGTTTTTGCAACTTCAGATCCGGATTTTCTAGGACCAAACAGGCTTCGCCTGACTTGGGATTCATCCCGCCGTGACCGCGGTGATCGCAATTGTTCAAAGCCGCCTCTTCTCTCCGGCCCGTCCGGCAGGACATTTTCTTTCTCGAACTTCGGCTTACTCAATTCAATCAAACATCAACGGCCGTGTCCTATCGGACAGGCTCGACACGAACCCGCTCACTCCTTGCGCGGCTCATTTAACTCCCGGCTCAACCGCGCGCCGAGATACAAAAAAGCTCGCGTCCTGGGGCAGAGACCGCCGCCCCAATCGCAGGGCGCATCAATTGACGGCGATCGTCAATCGAAATCGCATCGACACATTTCATCGGCCGGTTGCGGTCCACACTCAACCGTTAGGTCACGTTTGGCGGTGAAATGTTGGCCCGCCGATAAGAAGAGTGCTCGTGCGGCAGCCAGGAGGATTGCCGCTCGGCGGAAGATCACTCCCGGCCGCACCGGGAGTGCATACGGACGATTGGGAAGCACTAACGCCGCAAGCGGGAGCGCTAACGGCGCAAGCGGGAGCGCTAAAGGCGCGAGCGGGAGCGCTAACGCCGCGAGCGGGAGCGCTCGCGACAGGGCGCTGAGTGCCGCCTGTGTGTGCAGCCGGTCGGTGCGTTCGGCGAGCGTAGGATTTCTAACGCAATTTCTGGAACGACTCCTGGACAGTCTCGGAGTTCGATTTACAGAACGAACGATCAATACGTAACGTTGTGGGTCAAACATCGGATGCGAATTTTACCCCCGCAAAAAGTGTTCAAAAATTTCTGCGTCTGTGGCTCTCAAACTAATTGATGGATGACCAAGCTGGCAGTTGGTGCAGGACGAACTTCGGCTTGCCTTCGCCGACGCGGGTGGCGGTCAGCTTGATCTGGATTGATCGATTCAAATGGCTGTTGATGAAGGATGGATCGACGACATCGGCGGCGATTTTTCCGCGTATCACGGACGATTCGCCCGTGACTTGAAACTCGAAGGTGCGGGCGGTGGGAAGAACGCCGAGGAAGGAACCGAAATAGGTTTGGTCGTCCTGATGGATGTTGTTCACGTCGAGCCGATCAATCGCGCGTTGAACCTGCCCGACATCAGTGAAACCGAAGCTGCGTGAGCCGACGGTGACGTTGCAGACGGCACCATTCGTGTGAAGGGTTTTGAGAAATTCTCTCGCTACTCTGATGACGCGTGGCGAAAGGCCTGCGGTAGCTTCGGTGAGTTCATCGTCGGAGCCGACGGCGCTCTCGAAGAGTTGCTGGGTTTGCAGAAGGGCTTTTCCAACCGACGTTTCCTCGCCGAAGAGAAGCTCATCGCCTGGCTCTTCAAGTTGGAAGCCGAACGAACCGACTGCGGTGCCCGTGAGTAGTAGCCCGTAGTCGTCGCGGTTAGGGATTGACCCCATGTCCGAGAGCGGGCCATTGAACGAAGCGGCACGGGTCGTGACCGCTTCGGTAAATGCCTGCGTAGCAGCCAACCCGAACTGTGCGAACATCGCTTGGCTGGCGATAACAGGACGCCCACGGAACGTGAGGCGGGTCTTAACGGGAAGGCGCGTTGAGGTGCCCGCAGCGGCGATCTCGTCGTTAAGACTCCGAAGGCGTGATTCAAAGCTGCCGCGTGTGATGCCTTGGCTCATTGGGATAGTCGCTAGCAGCCCCTCGACCTGGGTGCGTTCGGCCAGAAGATGATTTCGTTCGTCGCGGTTCATGGGGTTGCGCCTCCTGTCGCGGTATCAGTCAAAAGAAGTTTAGCAGCGTCGGCGTCATCACGCGGATCAAGGCTGATTTCGAGGAATCCTTTCCACGCCTCGTTCCGTCGGTGCGACCACATACTATACCAGTAGGCGGTCATTCGGACGAGGGGAATCCGATCTCCGTCGAGGCCTTGGAAGTAGCTATCGACCGAGTAAGTGGCCTTGACTTGAATCTAATTGAAAAGCTCGGCACTGCGGGCAAGCAGGTCTGCCTCCGTCACGTCGGTTGGTAGCGCAAAGTATGTCACGACATCAATGTCCTTCGGTGGTAGCGTGGCAAGCAGTTCTACATTTTCAAGAAAACTACCATCGACCCATTGGAAGCCGCTAGTCAGTCCCAAACCATGTAAAGCCGCACGGAAGCGGAGGAAGCCGTCGAGAATTTTCTTGCGTTCAGGAGAGGTTGCAAACTTGAGAACGAAGTCGGTCAAGGTGACAAGATAAGGCGACCGCGTGAGCGACGTAGGAGCACTGACATCAATCGGAGGAATGACGCCCTGCGCGTTCCAGTCTGGAATACTCACTTCTGCCATAGACCATAAAGATTAGTCGGAAACTTATACTGCAGCTACAAAATGAAGCGGAGACACGGGCAACGATTTCAGCAAACGAATCTGCTCTAATTGGACGTGCTGACTGCTGGAATCTAATACTCACTGCACGCTATTTTTATCGAAAGTCCGCCGAGTTTCTGACCAGTGAACACACCAGCACGGATCTCGTCGCTAAGCCGATGATGCCCAGCGCGAGAAGTCTGGTTGTGGCAAGCCCCATAGGTGCGAGTATCGTACAAAAAGATGCGACTCGGCCGCAAGGATTGTCCGAGCGAACGATGGCGAACGACCTGAAGGGCGTCACTCCGTGACGCCGCGGCGGCAGAGACTGCCGCCCTCCATCATGCGCCGCGGCGGGAGGGACTGCCGCAATCCAATCTTTCGAGTCGAGATCTTTTGCGTTCCGTATCGAGAATGAAAGTCTCTTCTCTCCGGCCCGTCCGGCACGACATTTTCTTTCTTCAATTTCGGCTTACTCAATTCAATCAAACATCAAAGGCACTGTCCTGCCGGACGGGCCGGAATCGAATCCGCGGCCTGTTCGCTTGCAGGCAATTCGCAGATGCCGATTACCCAACACTCGCTTACCCAACACGCGCGCACTTTTTACGCGGCTCTTTTAATGTCGTCTGCTTTCGCGGGCCGCTCAATCAGCAAGGCGGCGGCGAAACGACGCGCTCGAATGCCCGCCGGAATTTCGCTAGTCACGTATTTCGCTATTCTATTCGACGACCTAAACCAGATGCGATTCGCCAGACTCCTTTCGCCAGCATTATTCCCCCTTCGTCGTTTATGACGTTGCCGCAATCCAATCACTCAAACCTCACCACCTGGCTCGCGCCGCTTTGCGTCGTCGCACTGGCGTTGCTGGCGCACGTGATGGGCACGCGACTCGTCGGCGACTACGCGCAGAAGATCGCCCTCGACTGCGGCATCGCCGTCATCGCGGCCGTGTCACTCACGGTCGTCAACGGCTTCACCGGGCAATTCTCCATCGGTCACGCCGCGTTCATCGCCATCGGCAGCTACGTCAGCGGCGCGATTACGTATTACACGTTGCTCGCATTGGTCGGCACGTCGCTTTCCGAGCCCTCCCTGCTTGGCGCGAGGCAATTTCTGCTCGCCGCAAGCTGCATCGTGGCCGGGCTCGTGGCGGCGGGCGTCGGCTTCGTCGTGGGTCTGCCCTCGCTCAGGCTGCGCGGAGATTATCTGGCGATCGTCACACTCGGCTTCGGCGAGATCGTTCGAGTGCTGCTCCAACAGACCGGCCCGCAAGTGTTCTTTGACGAGTGGGAAACCGCGTCCATTCCCATCATCCCTCCGCCGCTCGGCGGGGCGCTGGGCTTTGTCTCACTACCGAAACTGACCAATATTTTCTGGCTGTTTCTGTTCGTGGGCGTGGCATTACTGGCGGCGTTTCGACTGAAATATTCCACGCACGGCCGGGCGATGATCGCGATCCGCGAAGACGAAACCGCCGCACAATCGATGGGCGTGCCGGTCACGAAACTCAAGGTGCGGGCGTTCATGTTCGGCGCGTTTTTCGCGGGAATCGCCGGCGCGCTTTATGCGCACTCGGGCGCGACGCTCAGGCCCGTCGACGCGGGGTTCCAGCGCTCATTCGACGTCGTCATGATGGTCGTGCTGGGCGGCCTGGGTTCGATCAGCGGCGCCGCACTCGCCGCGATCATCATCACCATCAGCGGCGAGTGGCTTCGCGAGCCGACTCACCTCTGGCATCTGGGCCTGGGCGTCGTCGCGATTCGCCTGCTCCTGGCCGCCTTCGACGTCGGCCCGGGCCGGACAAAACTGCTTCGCTCGCTCGTGTATATCGTGGGTTTTGTGGCGCTGGTGGAACTCGCGAGATTTCTTGCAATCAAGGCCGACATCAGGCTGGGCGACTATCGTATGGTGCTGTTCGCGCTGGTGCTGATTCTGCTGATGATTTTCAGGCCCAACGGGCTGTTTGGCATCCACGAAATCTGGGAGTTTTTCAAGAAGGACAAACGCGCTTGACGCTGCTCGATGCCGACAATCTCGCGATCAGCTTTGGCGGCCTGAAGGCGGTGCAGAACTTCAGCGTTCAACTCTCGCGCGGCGCGCTGCACGGCCTCATCGGGCCCAACGGTGCGGGCAAGACGACCTGCTTCAATCTACTCACCGGCGTGTACGTTCCGCAGTCGGGCTCGATCCGGCTCGCGGGCCAGAAGCTCGTCGGAAAATCGCCAGATCAAATCGCCCTGGCGGGGCTGTCGCGAACGTTCCAGAACATCAGACTTTTTCCCGATCTTTCGGTGCTGGACAATCTTCGCGTCGCCATGCACTTGCGAGAAAAAATCTCGCTCTTTGGTTCGCTGCTTCGCACTCGAAAGCACCGCATGACCGAGGCCGACCAGACCGGCCGGGCGCTCGAGCTTCTGCGATTCTTTTCGATGCACGAACGCGCCGGCGATTTGGCCCGTAACCTTCCCTACGGCGACCAGCGGCGACTTGAAATCCTCCGCGCCATCGCGACGGCGCCCAAGCTCATTTTGCTGGACGAACCCGCCGCCGGCATGAACCCCGCCGAGAAGCTCGACCTCGCGCGATCGATTCGCCGCATCCGAGACGAGCTGGGCCTGACCGTGCTTTTGATCGAGCACGACATGACGCTGGTCATGGACCTGTGCGAAGAAATCACCGTGCTCGACTACGGCCAGATCATCGCCGCGGGTAAGCCCACCGACATCAAATCCGACCCGAAGGTGATCGAGGCCTATCTCGGCCTGCCCGCCGACTCAAGCCCGGAGACGAACACCGATGTTGCTTAGCATCGACAATCTCCATGTCAGCTACGGCGCGATCAAGGCCCTTCGCGGCGTATCGCTTCACGTCGATCAGGGCGAAATCGTCACCCTCATTGGAAGCAACGGCGCGGGAAAAACCACCACGCTCAAAACCATCTCGGGCCTGCTTCGGGCTTCGTCTGGCACGGTGACATTCGACCAGCACGACATCGGCAAAATTCGCCCGCACAAACTCGTGGCAATGGGTCTGTCGCACGTGCCCGAAGGTCGCGGCATTTTTTCGAATCTCACCATCAAAGAAAACCTTTCGCTGGGCAGCTATACGCGAACCGACTCGGCCGGTATCGCCAAAGACCTTCAGCAGGTGCTTGAGCTCTTCCCACGTTTGCGAGAGCGGCTTTCTCAGATCGCCGGGACATTGTCGGGCGGCGAGCAGCAGATGCTGGCGATCGGACGCGCACTATTGGCAAACCCGCGACTCTTGCTGCTCGATGAGCCTTCGCTGGGCCTTGCGCCGCAGCTCGTGCGACTGATCTTCGACATCATAAAACAAATCAACGCGCGCGGAACCACCGTCCTGCTCGTCGAACAAAACGCCAACATGGCGCTGGCGGTCGCGCACCGCGCGTACGTTTTGCAAAGCGGCGAAATCGTGAAGTCCGGGCCCGCACGCGAGCTGCTTGCCGATCCGGACGTTAAGAAAGCGTACCTTGGCGGATGAGCCGCTCGCGTCACATCTTCGCCGCATCACTCACCGCATTGGCGTTGATCGCCGTCACATGTCTCGCGTACGCACCGGCCTTCTCCGCGGGATTCATCTGGGACGACCCGGACTACGTCGTCGAGAATCTCGCGCTTCGCGATTTTCGCGGCCTGTTCGACATCTGGACCAACATACGATCGGTGCCGCAGTGGTACCCGTTGGTCTTCACTTCGTTCTGGATCGAATTTCAGTTCTTCGGCCTAAACGCGTCGGCCTATCACACGACCAACATCCTGCTTCATGCGTTCACCGCCGTCATCCTCTGGCGACTGCTCGTGTACATGAACGTGCCCGCGGCCACGTTGTGCGCTTTTCTCTTCGCACTGCACCCGGTTCACGTCGAGTCCGTCGCATGGATCACAGAACGAAAAAATACGCTCAGCGGATTGTTCTATTTTTCGGCGATGATGGTCTATCTAAAGTGGGCGGGCGTGTTCGCGTCGGCAGATCTTGTTCGAAAGCCGAAAAAGATCGTGTATTTCATCGCCCTGCTGCTCTTCGCGTGCGCGGCACTTTCCAAGACGGTGGCCGGGTCTTTGCCGGCGGCGATTCTGCTGGTGGTCTATTGGAAGCGAGGAAAAATCACGCTGCGCGACGTCTTGCCCCTGCTGCCGATGTTCGCACTCGCGATCGTACTGGGCCTGACGACGGCGCATCTCGAAAAGACACACGTGGGCGCGGTCGGGCCCGAGTGGGATTACGCGCCCACAATGTTTGGCGAGTTCGTTCACCGCACGCTGATTGCGGGCAGGGCGTGGTGGTTCTATGCGATCACGATCGTTTGGCCGTTTGATCTGGCGTTCATCTACCCGCGCTGGCATATCGATCGATCGGCCGTCTGGCAATACGCGTTTCCGATCGGCGCGTTGGTCGTGGTGATCGCGCTAGTCTTACTACGAAACCGTATCGGCCGCGGGCCGATCGTGTGCGTCCTGTTTTTCTCCGGAACACTCTTTCCCGCGCTGGGCTATTTCAACGTCTATCCGCACCGTTACTCATTCGTCGCGGATCATTTTCAACACCTGGCGAGCACGGGATTATTGGTGCTGCTCGCGGCGGGAGTGACGGCGGGCTGGACAAGATTGCGCCAACTCACAAATTTAGGTCGCGATGATTCAATCGGCGGTTTCAAGTCGCGTCTCATTCAAACACTCCCGGCCGTCTTGCTTTGCATATTCCTGGGCGTGCTCACATTATTGCAGTCGCAAATTTATAAGAACGTGCAGACGCTGTGGTCGGACACGCTGAAAAAGAATCCGGATTCGTGGATGGCCAACGTCAACATGGGCCACGCGATGGTCGCGAAGAGGCCGCCCGATCTGGGCCGGGCCGAGGACCATTATCGACGCGGGCTGGAGCTTTTCGAAAATGAAGAGACGCTGACCAACGTCGCATCGATTCTGGGCCAGCGTGGCAACTACGAGCAGGCCGCCGAGTATGCCAGGCGTGCGGTGGAGCGCAATCCGAAATATCTCCTTGCACTCAACGCGTACGGAAAGATTTTTTTGAACCAGGGCGACTCGACCGCCGCGGCGGAGCAGTTCTTACGCGTGATTGAGATTCGCCCGGAAGAATCTGAGAGCAACATGATGCTGGGCACGATCTACAGATCGAGACAGATGCCGGAGATCGCGGTCGAGCATCTTCGCATCGCAGCGACGGGCGCCTCGGAAGACCCGCAGGTTCGATTGGAACTGGCGCAGGCGCTTCTGGAGTGGTGGGCAAAGACGAAGCAGCCGCGACTTCAGAATGAAGCGATTTTCAACATCAGGTCGGCGATTTCGATAAGGCCCGACGACGCCGCGAGCTGGACGCTGCTGGGCGTAGCACTGTTTGATACGGGCGACACGCAGGGAGCGCGCGAAGCGCTGGAGCGTGCACTTATGATTGACCCGAACAGCGCGCTCGCGCGTGCAGCGCTGGACAGCGCGCTGGCGCGATCGGCGCTGGAAAAAGTTACGCCGCGGCCTTGAGCCTTTCCAAGGTCGCCTTCACTTTTTCGATCATGATCTCGGGTGTGAACGGCTTGACGACGTAATTGTTCACGCCCGCCTTGATGGCTTCGACGACGCGTGCCTTTTCGGCCTCGGTCGTGCACATGATACAGGGCGTCTTCTTGTCGTTGCGACGCAGGTGAACGATGAACGAATGGCCGTCCATGTTGGGCATGTTCCAATCGACCATGATCAGGTCGAAGCCCGCAGGAGTGGCGGCGATCTGGCTCAGGGCTTCGATGCCGTCGCCGGCCTCGGCGAATTCGCACGGGCCCATCTGCTCGAACACCTTTTTCTGAATGTTGCGCATCGTCTTCGAGTCGTCTACGAGTAAAATCTTCATGGTTTTTATGTGTGAGAGGTTGATTGTTTTCGGCCGTCCGTCAGACGCTGAGCATTGAGCGTTTTCACGACTTGCATGGGATTATCGATTGATCTGCTTGATGCTGACCTCGACGGCGAAATCGCCGACTTCGGTCTTGCAGGGAATGACCAGACAAGGCACATCACGAAGCCGCGCGATGGTGTGCCCGCCGCCCATGATCACGCTGGGCGTGCTGATGCTGCACACGCAGCCCAGGTCTTTCTTCGCACTGCCGGCGATCATGTTCGCGAGTTCGCCCAGCGCGTCGGCGAAATCCGGACTGCTCGAGGGGATGTGCATGCCCGCGAAACTGGCGACGAGCTTCTCCGCTGCGGAGAGCTGAAAGCTCACCACCACAGAGCCGATCACGTCGCCGCTAAAGCCGATGATGCTCGACACGTCATAAGAAGGAGTCGGTTCACCCTTCACGATCGGCCGACACACTTCCGTCTTTACCTTGACCATCGTCATGAAGACGTTTCGGACGCTGTTCACGAACGGGATGATCAACTTGGGATTGATCGCCTGGGTCGTGCCGGTACTGGTTGCTTCGGGCGGGGATACGGTTGCGGTTGACATATGAATTGTTTCTCTCTGTTGTGGTTCTTGCTACGACGCTTGAATGTTCTTTTTGACGCTTGATCGTCTGTTACCTCTTCTTTCGGATGAACAGACGGGTGACTTTTGTCACGCGCGGATTTTGCCCGCGGCGATTTCAGCCGTGCCAACGCCGCTTTTTGTGGTTATCGAACCAAAAGTGAGATGTCCGTGCAGTTTCCGTCACCGCTTTTTTGTTCTGACGTAACACTTAAGTCGATTGCAGCGCCAGGCCGTCTCGCCGAAGGCGTAAGCCTGCGTCTTCGTTTTGAGTATGACATCGAGATTACCGGGCATGGCCCGACGGCTTTGAGAGCAGAAGGAAATGTCCTGCCGGACGGGCCGGAAAAGAACGGGACTAACTTCAAGACAAACGGATTCTGGTGCGTATACTCACCAAACCTTTCGGCTTTTCTCCCCACTTTGATCCGGATTCTTTTTATGAACAACAACTCACGCAACACCGAATCCTTCTCATTAACCAAACATTCGTCTCGCTTGGCGCTTCGCAGGGCGTGTATCTCCGCAATCGCCATGACCAGTCTAACGACCAGCCTAATGACCACTCTTTCCACACTCGTCCCGTCTCGCCTTTCTGCACAAACTCCCGCAATTGTTTCCCCCATTGTTTCCCCCAGCGTCAAGGTCGCGCCGATCGAGTTCGTTCGCGAGACCCTGCCCAACGGCCTGCGCGTGATCTACGCCCCCATGACTAACGCACCCGTGGTCCATGTCCGCGTCATGTATCACGTCGGCTCCGTCGATGAAGCGGCCGACCGCAACGGCTTTGCTCACATGTTCGAGCACATGATGTTCCGCGGCAGCGCGAACGTGCCCAGCGAACAGCACATGAAGCTCATCCAGCGCGTGGGCGGCGTGTCCAACGCCTTCACCAGCTTTGATCAGACCACGTACGTCAACACCGTGCCCACCAACCATCTTGAGATGGCGCTTTGGCTCGAGGCCGACCGCATGGCGAGCTTCAAGGTCAGCGGGCCCGTTTACAACACCGAGCGACTGGTCGTCGCTGAGGAATGGCGGCTTCGCAGTGCCAATCCGCCCTACGGCACGCTCAGCCAGGATCTATGGAAAACCGCGTTCAAGACACACAACTACAGGTGGACGCCGATCGGCGACATGATGCACCTCGCAAATTCCAAGCTGTCCGAGCTTCAAGCTTTCCACGACACCTATTACGTCCCCAACAACGCCTGCCTCATCATCGCAGGTCAGTTCGATGTCGATCAGGCTAAGCAGTGGGTCCGTGATTATTACGCATGGATCCCCAAGGCCCCGGACATCGTCCGCGTCAGCAAGGCTGAGCCCCAGCAGACCGAGTCGCGGCTGCTCATCGAATACAAGAATAACATTCCACTTTCTCGCGCGGTTCTCGCCTGGAAAAATCCCGACTACAAGAGCGACGACCACCTCTCGCTCGACCTCATCGGCACCATCGTCGGCCAGGGCCGATCTTCAAGGCTCTATCAGGCGATGGTCGGCAGCAAGGACCCGATCGCGACCAACGCGTCGGCCGGCAACAATCAGCTCGACGAGGCCGCCCTCTTCACCGCCAGCGTCGGCCTGCTTCCCGGAAAGGACCCCGATCTCGC
Source organism: Tepidisphaerales bacterium (assembly GCA_038326995.1). GTDB lineage: Bacteria > Planctomycetota > Phycisphaerae > Tepidisphaerales > Tepidisphaeraceae > JBBQKP01. Next base: position 1,265 of record JBBQKP010000075.1, on the reverse strand, counting down.
CGTCCAGATGATCAAGGACACCTTCGCGAGCTTCATCAAAGACGGCCCGACCCAACAGGAACTCGACAAGGCGCGCACCCTCGTTCGCCTGAGCCTGGTTCAGGCACGCTCGACCGCGGAATCCGTCGCAACCGTATTGGGCGATGAAGAAGTCTTCGGCGGCGATGCGGCGCGTGTGAACAAGATTTTCGATCAACTCGACGCTATCACCCCCGAATCACTCAAGATCGTCGCCGCGAAATACATCACTGACAGCACGCTGACGGTCGTTCAGTACAGGCCGAGCGAAAAGCAGGCCGCGACTACCGGACCCGGCGCGACGAGCAAGCCTTCAGACCTGCTCACCTCCACTTCGATCGACATCCCCAAGACGATCCCCGCCGCCACCGAAACCACACCCACCAGCAGTCGCCCGCTCGAATTCCCCGCGAGCTATCCGAAGTCCGCGCCGCTCAACGACGGCGCGCTCTCCGCAAGCTTCAACAAGGGCATACCCAACACGGTGAACGGCGTCGAAGTAATTACACTCACCGACCAGCGTCTACCGATCGTGAGTTTTCAGCTCGTCATGCGCGGCGGAAGCCTGGCTCAGCCCCCCGACAAGACCGGGCTCGCCGGCCTGACCGCGGCCATGCTCACTCGAGGCACCGCGGGCAAAACCGCCGCTGAATTCGCGAGTGAACTCGAAAGCCGCGGCGTGTCAATCAATGCCGACGACGACGGCGACTCCACACGCATCAACGGCTTCGCGCCCGTCGATCAACTCGAATTCGCAATCAACACCGCACGCGATGTGCTCTTCAAGCCCGACTTTCCCGTCGAAGAATTCGAGAAGCTGAAGAAGCAATCCCTCAGCGGCCTGCTTCAGCAACTCGCCAACCCCGCCAGCGTCGCAGACCGCACGCTCGCCAGCACCGTCTATGAAGGCACGCCCGTGGGCAGGCTCTCGACGCCCGAATCCATCTCGGGAATCACCATCGACGACGTGAAATCCTACTTCGCAACCACCTACAAGCCGCAGGACGCCGTCCTGGTTTTCGGCGGCGCGGTGACGAGCGAAGAAGGCCAAAAGCTCGCCGAGAAATTCCTCGAAGGTTGGACCCAGGGCTCCGCGCCCAAGGCGATCTTCGATCTGCCCATCGCGCCATCCAAACTCAAGATCATTCTGGTCGACGCCCCGCGCGCTCAGCAGGCCAGCATTCGAATGGGCATCCGTGCCTATGACCTCAAGAACGACGACCGCTTTGCCGGATCGATCGCAAGTC
>JBBQKP010000074.1:0-14114 GCA_038326995.1 Tepidisphaerales bacterium | reverse complement strand
CAGGTCGATCCGGAATTGCTCAAAATTTACGACAAGCTCGGGATTCCACTCGACGAGCGTAGAGCCCTGCTCGGCGTCGAAGAGGAAGGCCACACGCTAGTGGCTGTCGATGCGGTGTTCGATTCTGTCAGCGTGAAAACGACGTTCCAGTCGGAGCTGAAGAAGCACGGAGTAATTTTCTGCAGCTTCAGTGAGGCAGTCCGAGATCACCCTGAACTCATACAGAAATACCTCGGCAGCGTCATTCCGTATAGTGACAATTTTTACGCGTGCCTCAATGCTGCGGTCTTCACTGACGGCAGCTTTGTGTACATTCCGAAGGGCGTAAGATGCCCGATGGAACTGAGCACGTATTTCCGCATCAACGCGGCCAAGACAGGTCAGTTCGAGCGAACGCTGATCATCGCCGACGAAGGATCGCACGTTTCGTACCTAGAAGGCTGCACCGCACCGCAGCGCGATGAGAATCAGCTTCACGCGGCGTGCGTCGAACTCATCGCCCACGAAGGCGCGACGATCAAGTATTCGACCGTGCAGAACTGGTATCCGGGTGACAATGAAGGCAAGGGCGGCATCTATAACTTCGTCACCAAGCGCGGCCGATGTGCGGGCCGCAACAGTAAGATCACGTGGACACAGGTCGAGACCGGCTCGGCCATCACGTGGAAGTATCCGTCGGTCATCCTCGAAGGTGACAACAGCGTGGGCGAGTTCTACAGCGTCGCACTGACGAACAAGAAGCAGCAGGCCGACACCGGCACGAAGATGATTCACATCGGCAAGAACACGCGTTCGACGATCGTGAGCAAGGGCATCAGCGCGGGCCGCGGGCAGAACACGTATCGCGGCCTGGTGAAGATCATGCCCGGTGCGACGAATTCACGAAACTACACGCAGTGCGATTCAATGCTGCTGGGGAACAAGTGCGGCGCGCACACTGAGCCTTACATCGACGTTCGAAACAACTCGAGTCAAGTCGAGCACGAGGCGAGCACCAGCAAGATCGGCGAGGACCAGTTGTTCTATCTCGCCAGCCGAGGTATCGCACTCGAGGACGCGGTGAATATGATCGTCAATGGATTCTGTAAGGAAGTGTTCAAGGAGCTGCCGATGGAGTTCGCGGTGGAGGCGCAGAAGCTGCTGGCGGTGAGTCTGGAAGGCAGCGTCGGGTAGGCTGGTCGGAAGAGGCCATGCCGAAGAAGATCACACAACTAAAGGCGATGCTGAGTTAAAGGCGATGCTGAGTGAATGTTAATCGAATCATTACAGAACTCCGGCAAGACGCTACCCATCCCTGGCCACTACGCAGACGAAGCCGTTATTCGTCGACCTGTTAGAACCTCGAAACTTGCCACGAAAATTTCGAGTAAAAATTCAAACGTCCGCTCGGCGAAGTAGTCTTTGCCCGAACAATCGGTACGAAGTAGTATTAAAGACAGTAAAGTCATCACCTAAAAATCCAATATGGCAACTCCCCTACTCTCCATCTCCGACCTCCACGCCCACGTTGCCGGCGGCGACAATCGCAAAATCCTCAAGGGCGTCGACCTCACCGTCAACAAGGGTGAAGTCCACGCCATCATGGGAAAAAACGGCTCTGGCAAATCCACCCTCGCCCAGGTTCTTATGGGCAAAGAAGCCTACGAAGTAACCCAAGGCACAGTCGATTACCTCGGCAAAGACCTGCTCGAAATGGACACCGAAGAACGCGCCCGCGAAGGCCTGTTCCTGGCATTCCAATATCCCGTCGAAATTCCGGGTGTTTCAACCTCCTACTTCCTTCGCGCCGCCGTCAACGAAACCCGCAAACATCGCGGCCTGCCCGAACTCGACGCGGTGCAGTTCCTCAAACTCGTCAAAGAAAAGATGGCGGCCCTGAAGATGGACCCGCAGTTCATGAATCGAGCTGTCAACGAAGGCTTCTCGGGCGGTGAGAAAAAGCGCAACGAAGTCTTCCAGATGATGGTCTGCGACCCGCTGTTGTGCATTATGGACGAGACTGACTCGGGCCTTGATATCGACGCACTCAAAATCGTCGCACAGGGTGCTAACGCCCTCAGGTCGCCCGACCGCGGCATCCTCATGGTCACCCACTACCAGCGGCTGTTGGATTACATCAAGCCCGACTTCGTTCACGTCATGATCGACGGCCAGATCGTCAAGACGGGCGGCGCGGAACTCGCGCTGGAGCTCGAAAGCCGCGGCTATGACTGGATCGAGACGGAGATGCAGGCCAGGGCCGCGATCTCAGGCTGATCAGCGAATGAGTTTGAGGTGTGATTGAGTTTTCACCATAAAAACTGCGTAAATTGAATGACAGCAGACATTGCCGACAAAAACTGCCAGGACGCGAAGAAGCGTACCGCCTCACCGAGACCGCCGACCATGACATCTGTTTCGACCCGCCCGTTTTTTGCCTCCGCCCTTCGCGATAGTGCGAAGGAACTCGCCGCGTCGCTCGCGTGGTCGCCCTTGAAGACCGAAGAGTGGAAGTTCACGAATTTTCGCGAGATCGTGGAGACGCTTTACGAAGACGCACCAGAGGTGTCTGAAGAGCAGGTCCGAACCCTGGTCAGCGCGTCGTCGTTTAAGGATGCCGCCGCCGAGGTGGTCATCGCCAATGGCCGAGTGGTCACGCCGCTGTGTCGGTTCTCAGCTGAAGGCCCGTTGATCGTCCTGCCGCTTTCCGAAGCCGCGGCCGGTGAATACGCACATCTGGTCGAAAAGCATCTGGGCCGAGTCACGCGCGATAAAAACAACCCGTTTCTCGCGAGGCAGACCGCGACGTTTGACGAGGGCGTCTTCATCTTGATTAAAAAGTCCGCCGCGGTGGAAATGCCCATCCATCTGATCTTCGCTTCGATCGCTCTGGATGGTGCCATTTCCAATTACCCTCGCGTTTTGATTGTGGCACAGGACAACGCCTCGGCCAGCATTGTCGAAACCCACATCGGCGAGGGATCGTATCTCACTAACGTCGTGACCGAACTCATCGCCGGTCAAGACGCCAGCATCACGCACTATCGCATGCAGCAGGACGACGCCGCCGCCTCGCATATCGCCACGCTCGACGCGACGATCGGCCGCGCGAGCAAGCTTGTGACCTATGCCTGCTGCATCGGCGGAAAGCTCATCCGAAACGACCTGAACGTCCGGCTCGACGGCCAGCACTCCACCGCCACGCTCAACGGTTTGGTCATGGTCGGTCAATCCCAGCACGTCGATAATCACACGCTACTGCTCCACCTTCACCCGGATTGTCCGAGCTACGAACTCTACAAGCACGTACTGGACGGCTCCGCGTCGGCCGTCTTCAAGGGCAAGATTTTCGTCGATCAGATCGCCCAGAAGACCGACGCGAAGCAGCAGTCCAAAGCTCTGCTCCTTACCAACACCGCGAAGATTAACTCGATGCCCGCTCTGGAAATTTATGCCGACGACGTGAAGTGCACGCACGGCTCGACGACGGGCCCGCTCGATGAAGGAATGATTTTTTACCTGCAAAGCCGGGGTATTTCCGAAGATCAGTCCAAGCGATTGCTGACTTACGCCTTCCTCGCCGACGTCACACGCCGAATTGCGGTCGCGCCCGTGCGTGAGAAGCTTGAAGCCCTGATGGCCGCGCAGCATAACTTGCCGAGCGATTTCCGTATTCAGGAACTCACGGGCCACGACGAGGCCGCGGTGTACTAAGATTTTGGTTTACTAAGACTTTGGTTTACTAAGACTTTGGTTTACTAACAATCGTTTCGTCTACGCCAGCAGTTCTTCAATTCCGGCGCGAAGATCGCTGACGTCAAGTTGTGCTCGATCAGACCCGGGCCCGCCATTGAGTGAGTCGACCCCGCCGTCCCGACTGCTGAGCCGGTCGTTGCCGTTTTCTCCCAAAAGCGTATCGCGACCCGACCCGCCGTTCAGGCTGTCATTGCCGTCGCCGCCGAAGAGGGAATCAGCTCCGGCCGAGCCGGTGATGGAGTCGTTGCCCGCGTTGCCGCGAATTGTGTCATTGCCCGAACCACCCGCCAGCGTGTCAGGCTGCAAGCCGCCCGAAATTGAATCGTTTCCCGCTCCACCGTCGACGTTCGCCTGTGCGAACACGACGCCCGACAGATTGATGACGTCATTCCCACCAGCGACTTGGACGACGATGCTTGTAACGTCCACGACGTTGCGGGTGATAGTTCGTCCGTTGAAGACGGCCGAGTAGCGTGAACTGCTTTGTGTGATGGTCAGGACGTCAGTTGCACTCGAACCAGTAAATCGCCACGGCGTGGCATCGAAACTCGGTACGACAACACTGGGTGAGCTTTGTAAGAGCGTGTTGTTGCGTCGACTCGGCTCCTCCTGCAACTGATCAGGATCAACAATAGCAAAAACGTTAAACAAGCCAGTGGTTACGTTGACCGACGGCACGGACAGTGTGCGCGTGATCGATTGCCCGGCCCGGAGTGCCGGCAGGAACACATTGACAATCCGAAGGTCATCGTTGACGTCCAGCCGCTGATCGGCGGAAAGAAACAATGCGACGGGCACGCCCGCGAAGGCGTCCGTCGAGCCCTGGTTCCTGATGGTCAGACTCGCGACCACGCCCGGTCGCCCCGCGACGCCTATGGGCAACGTCCCAGTTAGAATCAGATCAACGGTACATAGCCTGCGTGGTTCCAGGGATTCAACAGCGTTCGGGGCGTGATGCATATTGCTTCTCATCATAACACGACGCCGCCAATGCGAGCGCGGTTTCGCAAAGTTAGGTGAAATCGGACCCGGGATCAGCCCGACTAAGTTTGCCCTCTCGCGATGACGCCCGCACTGGTTACCATCGCCAGAATGGAGACTCGCGATTTTTCTCCCGCGCTCGAAGCGGCGGCACTCCTGAACACGTTTGAGAAGCCATGGTGCATCGCCGGCGGATGGGCGATTGATATGTTCGTGGGCAGGCAAACCCGGCAACACCAAGACCTCGAAGTCGCGGTCCTGCGCGACCATCTGATCGACATTCGCAGACATCTGGCCACATGGAAATTCAAATACATCATCAACCAGACACCGTGCCCGTGGGACGGGAATCAATACCTGATGTTGCCCATCCACGAGCTGCACGCACGCGGGCCCGCAAAGGATCAGCTCGAGATTTTGCTGCAGGAGTCTGACGGAATCGACTGGCAGTATCGCAGAGATCTGGGTGTGAGATTGAACCTTTCGAAGTGGACTGTCGCCGGGCCGATGGGCGTTCCGCTGCTCAATCCGCTTCTGGTTTTGCTCTACAAATCCAGGCACAGCCGCCCGAAAGACGAGCTGGATTTCCGAGTCGTTATGGAATCAGGCAAACTATCTCAAAACGACCTGGACTGGCTGATCGACGCATTGACGCGCTGTGTGCCGGGCCATCACTGGATCAGGCAGATGAGTTACGCGTGACACGATCGGACTCCAACCGCAATAAACATCGCCTAGGACCGTTACACTGGCGTCATGAGAAATTCTTTGTCTCTACCGATGATATTCGTACTTTCGCTTTGTCTGCTGGCCATTTTTTCTTTCGGCCTCTCACAGGCGCTCGCAGAAACGACGCTTGAGGAATGGACCGACGCCGCACGAGAGCGAGAAGTTCCGGTGAAGTTTTACTGGCCGGCCGAAGGTGCAAAGCCAGCGCCGATTACACCAGCGCCGATTACACCAGCGCCGATTATTCTTGCGTCTCACGGCTTGGGAGGCAGTCGAGAGGTGATGAGCTACCTGTGCCAGGCATGGGCCGACGCGGGGTTTGTCGTCGTCGCGATGCAGCACGTCGGCAGCGATGAGTCGGTGTGGCAAGGCCAGCCCCGACCGTTGCAGGCAATGCGAGAGGCGGCGAACGCGAAGAACTCGATCCTGCGCGTCGAGGATGTCCGCTTCGTGATCGACACGCTGATTGCACGCGCGGCCGAGGATAAACGCCTCGACGTCACACGCATCGGCCTGTCGGGACACAGCTTCGGCGCGCAGACCACGCTGGCGTGTTCGGGCGTGCGTTACGGGCCGCGATTGACGAGCTTCGTCGACGAGCGAATCAAGGCTTCAGTCGCGCTCAGCCCCGCACCGCCTGAAAACGTGCCCGATCTGGAAAAAGCATTCGCATACGTTCGCATTCCGATGCTGCACATCACCGGGACACAGGACGTGGCGATCATCGGCAATACGACGGCGCAGCAGCGACTAATGCCCTACTTTCATACAAACTCTTCGCCGCAATTCCTGGCGGTGTTCGACGCCGCGGATCACATGGTCTTTAGCGGCGCTCGCGAGGGCGGCCGACTCGCGACACGTGCCGACCCCAATAAAGACCCCGGACGTGATGAGGAAATCCGCGCTCAGGTCATCGCTCTATCTGTCTCATTCTGGAAGGCATATTTACTTGATGACCCGAAGGCGAAAGACGTCATGATTCAGGACGCGAAATCATTCGGCGATTCGCTTAAATTTGATTCCAAGCACGATGAATGATGTGACAAGATTCCAGCGTGATCTTCAGTCTCCGACTTCGGCCCGCTGGCAAGCCATTTCTTCGACCATCACCCGACAACGCATTCGCAGGTGTCGTCTGTTCTGTAACGAGCCGCGACTGTCAAGGAGTGTTTCTGGGAGTGGTTCTCGAACAGGTTCGCGCGATCGCCATTCAACCACTCCCTCACGGTCGCGGCTGGTGAAATCAGCGTCACGGAGTGACGCCCTCCACGGTCGGGCGCGCGAACTTACTGTAAGACGTATCAAGCGTCGCTCAGCACTTTGGGCGGCCAGGCCGCGCGAAGCGCATTGAGCACCGCCAGCACGTCGATGCCCTCCTGCATGATCGCGCCATTCACAGGACTGATGTAACCCATCGCCGCCAGTACCATGCCGACGACGCTCAGAAGCATGCCTCCAATGGCGCACTGCAAGGCGATCGTTCGCATTCGCCGACTGATGTGCATGAACACATCGACCTTGCCAAGCTGGTTATCCAAAATGACAACGCCCGCCGCCTCTGCGGTGACGTCGCTGTTCTGCCCGATCGCCATTCCCACCGTCGCCGCCATCATCGCCGGTGCGTCGTTGATTCCATCGCCGACATACAGCGTGGGCGCACGCGCCGTTTCGCTTCGAACGATCGCCAGCTTCTCTTCGGGCGTTTTGTCGGCGAACACCTCGCTCACCCCGACCTGCTTCGCAAGATATGCGACTTCTCCTTCGCGATCGCCGGATACAATCATGACTCGATTGAATCGATGCATGGGCTTCAAGTGCGAAATAAATGATTTGCTCTCGGCACGCGGTGCATCGCGAAATCTGAGTACGCCGGCGTAGACATCATCGATCACCACTGCACACTCGAGTCCGCCCGCATTGGGCGGAAGATTTTCAAAGCCCGCGACCTGCTTCGATACGACGTACTTTCTGCTGGTGATGGTCACGTGCTTGCCGGCGACCATGCCCGACAGACCCTGGCCCGGTGATTCGCTGACGCTCGTGCAGTCGAGCGGCTTGATACTTTGCGCTTCCGCCGCGGCGAGGATCGCACGCGCGAGCGGATGCTTCGAGTATCGCTCCAGACTCGACACCAGCTGCAGCGTCGTTGTCGCATCGATCGACGGCGCGGGCAATTGTTCCGTCAACGTCGGCTGCCCATATGTGAGCGTGCCGGTCTTGTCGAAGATGGCGGTTCGGCAAGTGGAGATGTTTTCGAGCGCGACAGCATTTTTCACGATGATCGCGTGCCGGGCACACAGTGAAATCGAACCAATAATGGCGACGGGAATCGCGATCAAAAGCGGGCACGGAGTCGCGATGACAAGCACGCTGAGAAATCGAACGGCGTCGCCGCTGAACGCCCACGCGGCGATCGCCATTAAGAGCGCGATGGGCGTGTAGATCGCGCCCAGCTTGTCGCCGAGTCGGCGCATCTGCGGCCGAGTCGACTGGCTGTCGTTCATGACTTGCATGATTCGCGCGTACCGAGAATCAGCCGGCAGGCGAATGGCTCGCACACCGAGCACGGACTCGCCGTTGATCGCGCCCGAGATCACGTTCGAGCCGACCGTCTTTTCGATCTCAAATGGCTCGCCCGTGAGGAACGACTCGTCCATTCGGCCGGTGCCTTCCACAACGACCGCATCGACCGGCGTGATCTCGTGCGGATAAATCAGCAGCGTGTCGCCGATCTTCAGGTCGGCCAATGCGACATCCGCGATTCGGCCGTCCGCTTTCCGGTGAGCAATCGACGGCACGCGCTTGGCAAGCGCGGCCAGCACGGACGACGCATTTCGAATCGCATACTGCTCCAAGGCCTGACCGCCCGAGAGCATCAGCACGATGATCGCCCCGGCCAGATATTCGCCCAGGATCACCGAGGTGATGATCGAAATTCCGCCCAGCAGGTCAGACCCGAACTCCAGCTTGAAAAGCTTTTGCAGCAGTTCAAACACCATTGGCACGCCGCCCAGGAACAGGCAGGCAAATAGCGGCACGTTGAACACCGATTCGTGCTGTCGAAACACGAATCGCAGCAGGAGGTGAACAAAGATGCAGGCAATCGTGAAGGCTGCGAAGATCAGCGTCTTGCGGCGAAATAAAAACTGAAGCCACGTTTCTGAGTTGGTGGGCATCTAAACCGTCTGTAAATCAGGTCAGATCGGACTTTGAAATATTCCGCGACCAACACGTTATAAAGATAGCACAATCGAAGAGCGATTGGGCATCGGTGTTCGCCCGACGGGGCGTGAAAGTCTGATAAGAACGCATCACCGGCCGGGCCGATACGCGATGGGAATGATGCCCATCGCCCGGGCGGCGCCGACGTCGATCAGCTGATACTCGGGGTTGGCGCCCTCGAAATCTTTCATGTGGTCTGACAGTTCCTTGGTCGCGATTTCGATCGCCTGCCCGAAGGTCGCATCGCTTATCGTACGGGCGGCGGCCTCCTTTGATTTCGGATCATCCAGCGTCAGGTCATTGAGCACGTCGCGTCCGGATTGGCCCGAGCCCAGAACCGTCGTCTCCAGCCCGACCCACGTCGTGCCTTCAGGGTTGAGGGCGTACGTCACATACATGTGCCCTGGAACGCAGGCGAGCTGAACGTTCAGCCCGATCTTGCGGAGCAGGCTCGCAAAAAGCACCGAGCCGTCGACACAGTTGGCCTGTTGATTGTCGATCGACTGGTCGATGAACCGAACGTGCTGTGCATAGACCGCATCGTTCTTCCCGGCAGAGGCGGTGATGCTACTGTAGCGAATGCCGCGTTTGTGCAGTGCGTGCCAGATCGAATAGACCTGCTGATTCACGACCTGCGGGTCTTGGGCCTGATATCCGACAAAGGAATCGACAATTTTTGCCGACAATGCTTCCTTCAGAATCTGATCCACCATCGGATGGTCTTCATTCACGAAGGCGGCGAAGAGGAAGCTGATGTCCGTGCCAGTATCGACGCCAGTATCGACGCCAGTATCGACGCCAGTGTCGACGTCAGTATCGGCGGCAGTATCGGCGGCAGTATCGACGTCAGTGTCGACAGCCGTGTCGGGATCTGTCGCCTGAGTATCAGTTGCCGGATCGGGCTCGGGGTTTGCTTGTTGCGGGTCTGGTTCTTGTGGATCTGGTTCTTGTGGAACTGGTTCTTGCGGGTCGGCAGCTTCTTCGATACTCGGCTCGGGCGGGATAAACCACGGGCAATCGTTGATCGAACGCAGGTCCAATGTTTCGACGCGCTCGCTCGCCGGGCCGCCGTCGATCGAGACGCGAATCGTCACGTTCACGGGCATGCGCTGACGGACATCGAGCAGCTTGTCGAACTTCCACGCGATCTTCGGATACACGTGATATTCCTCACCCGCGTAGGCCATCTCCGTCTCAATTCGGCTGGGCTCCATCACGGTGTCGCTACGAACCTCTACCACCACCGATGTTTTATCACGCGGCGAGACGACCCGAGCGCCGATCAGCCCCATCACGTCGCCCAGGACTGTCGAATTCTCTTCGTCGTCGATGGGCACATCCCGCTTCAATGTCGCAGTCGAGATGATCATCGATGGAAACAATTGCCCGCCGAGCTCGATCTGCGGGAACCACATCCCCTTGAGTTTGGGCTCGGCCTGGGTGATCGGTGTGATGCACAACGCCAGAGCGAGTGCACACGCAGCGGAACGGACGAAATAGTGTAGAGGTGCGATCATCACCGAATACTATCGGGTAAAACCCGAATCGCTTACATCCTATCCGAAAAGGCCTTCTATTTTTGAACGCATAATCGGTAATCTGGCCATTCTATAGGACTTTTGTGTTGTTCAAGCCGACAGAATGCAGGCTCTGGTGCGCCAGCTTGGTGCCTTGTACACTCGCCGCCATGCACGATCCGATCGCCTACCTCAAGAGCACAATTCGAGATATTCCTGATTTTCCACAGCCCGGAGTACTGTTTCGCGATATCACGCCGCTCCTGGGCAGCCCCAGATCACTCGCCCTGTCGATCGAATTGATGGCCAATCCCTTTCGCGGCCGAATGGTGGATCTGGTCGTCGGTGCCGAGAGCCGCGGCTTCATTTTCGGGACGGCCGTCGCACAGGCGATCAGCTCAGGCTTTCAGATCGTCCGCAAGCCCGGGAAATTACCGTTCGGGAAGGTCAGCACGACCTATCAACTGGAGTACGGCTCGGGAACGCTCGAAATGCACATTGATGCCGTTGCTCCCGGTCAGCGAATTGTCATTTGCGACGATGTCCTTGCAACGGGCGGAACGATGCGCGCGTGCATTGATCTGGTGCGGCAACTGGGCGGAGTGATCGTGGGCGTGGCCGTCCTGATCGAGATCGAAGGGCTCAAGGGACGCGACAAACTGAGCGACGTGGACGTGCACTCGGTGCTAAAATACGACTGAATGCGATCAAGAACGCTGGGAACCGACGTCACATGTCGTTCTGGAAATCGCGATCTTTTTTCGCCGCCAGAACTTGACTTAATCGGAACTTCTTGCATCATCGCTCGACTCGGCTGAAATTGCCGAAGGCTTTCGTTCGGGTCCTGCATCAGGAAACCGCAAGCAAGCTCGAAATAGTAGGTCATCAGAGGAATATCATGTACGCAATTATCGAAGACAGCGGTAAACAGTTTAAAATCACCACAGGCGATCGCCTTCGGCTGGATCGTCCGCTCGAAGATCATGAAAAGATCATCGAAGGCAAAACCCTCACGCTCGACCGCGTTCTGCTGGTCGGAGGCACAGACGCCGCGGCGAAGATCGGCCAGCCCACCGTTGCCGGCGCGACCATCAGTGTCGATGTCATCGACAGTGTTCGCGGCAAGAAGCTCATCATCGAAAAACACAACCGCCGCAAGCGCTATCACCGCAAGCACGGCCACCGCCAGAACTACATCGAAGTCAAAGTAACTGCGATCAACGTATAAAGATCGCAAACTCATTCATTTCGATCGAATTTCAAAGCCAAACCCCGAAACAGAGTCGCCACCATGAAAGTTCGAGCCAGCGTCCGCCGCATTTGTGAAAACTGCAAAGTCGTGCGACGAAAAAACATCGTTCGCATCATCTGCACCAATCCGAAACACAAGCAGCGTCAACGATAAACGTTTTTAGTCAGTCCAGTCATCGACACTGAAGGATTGAGCCGCAGTTTCTTTTCCCACGTCAATAAGGAAGCCACATGCCACGTATCGCCGGGATCGATATCCCAACCAACAAGAAGATCCGCATTTCCCTCCGGTACGTCTACGGAATCGGGCCTGCCAATGCGATGCTGATCCTAAAGGAAGCGGGCATCGAACCCGACAAAAAGGCCAGTGAGCTGACCGAAGAAGAGCTCTCGGCCATCATCGCGATCATCGATCGCGATTATCAGGTCGAAGGTGCCCTTCGTCGTAAGGTTCAACAAGACGTCACCCGACTGCGCGACATCAACAGCTATCGCGGCACACGCCACCGCCGAAGCCTGCCCGTTCGCGGCCAGCGTACCCGCTCGAATGCCCGCACCCGCAAGGGTCCGCGTAAGACGGTCGCCGGTAAGAAGGGCGTCAAAGAGTTAGGTAAGTAGAACACGCGTCAGTACCAATTCAATTCGTTACAATTTATTCGTTACGCATACACCATTCCGCACACTGCGGGGACGAACCATCCGAGTCGAAAGATGAGGCATTGGTTCGGAAGATCCTCAGGAGACTGAACTCAGATGGCAGAAACACCAGCAAAGCCGCAAGGCGCCAAAGCCGCCGCCAAGAAGAAAATTCGTAAAGGCGTCACCAAGGGCCTCGTGCACATTCAGACGACGTTCAACAACACGATTGTGACCATCACCGACCTCGACGGAGCGACGCTTTCGTGCGCCTCGGCCGGGACGATGGGGTTCAAGGGCGCTCGAAAAAGCACGCCCTTCGCTGCGGGTCGCGCCGCCGACAAGGCCGCCCAGGAAGCCAAGCGTCATGGATTGATTGAAGTCGAAGTCCGCGTCAAGGGACCGGGCGGCGGCAGAGAACAGGCAATCCTCAACCTGCAGCACGCGGGCTTGAAGGTGCTTGGCATCGAAGACGTCACTCCACTGCCCCACAACGGCTGTCGCCCGCCCAAAAAGCGTCGCGTTTAGTCCAACAGCACACCTAGAATACAGTTCGCCTCGCTCAAACGAGGTCAGTTCGCCTCGCTCAAACGAGGTCAGTTCGCCTCGCTCAACGAGGTCCGGGTACAGATAGTCCTCAACAGTGAGGACGGGAACTCCGGGCAATTTGAGATGTGCAGGCACCAGATCAATCGACCGGACCCCGTCCCTCGATCAAGCACTTTTCGGAGAAACACCATATGAGCATGAAACTTCGTTGGCGCGGCCTAGAGCTGCCCAGTCGCGTCGTCCGCGACGATCGTATTTCAACCCCCACCTTCGGCCGATTCATCGTCGAGCCGTTCGAGCGCGGGTTTGGTACCACCGTCGGCAACAGCCTGCGTCGAATCCTGCTCTCCTCTCTCGAAGGCGCTGCAGTCACCTCTGTAAAAATCAAGGGCGCAAGTCATGAGTTCAGCAGCATCACGGGCGTGATCGAAGATGTCACAGACATCATTCTAAACATCAAGAGCCTGGTCGTTCGTCTTGAAGATGATGAACCCCGGACCATGACGGTTTCCGCAAGCAAGGCCGGCCCTGTGACCGCCGGAATGATCGAAGCGCATCCGTCGATCACCGTGGTCAACAAGGACATGGTCATCGCCACGCTGAGCGAAGACGTGGAATTTGAAATCACGCTGACTGTTGACAAGGGCCGCGGCTATCGAACCGCCTCTGAAAACCAACAGCGCGGCGACGAAGTGGAACTCGGCGTCATCGCCGTCGATTCGATCTTCTCCCCCGTCACCCGCGTTCGCTACTCCACTGAAGACGCCCGAGTGGGTCAGAAGACCGACTTCGACCGCCTCGCACTGGAAATCTGGACCAACGGCACGATCTCGCCCGAAATGGCGATGGTCGAAGCCGCCAAGATTCTCCGTAAGCACCTTAATCCCTTCGTCCAGTACTTCGAACTCGGTGCCGAACTCGCAAGCGACGACGCCGTTGCCTCGCTCCGCGAATCGGTCAAGCCGACGCTCGATCCGGATCTTGAAAACAAGCTGAACATGACGGTTCAGGAGCTCGACCTTTCGGTCCGGGCCAACAACTGTCTTGAGTCCGCTCGAATCCAGAACGTTCGCGATCTGGTCCTGCGTCCAGAATCAGAACTGCTTAAGGTCCGCAGCTTCGGCAAGACTTCACTACGCGAGGTCAAGCGGCGCTTGCAGGACATGGGTCTTCGTCTGGGGATGTCGGAAGACGATCTCACCAGTTCAGGCCGCGCCGCAGCGATGCTGGCGGCGTCGGTGGATCAGTCGGATCATGCCAGCTTCGGCGGGGACGACGAACCCGAAACCGAAGACAAGAACTAAGACTGACACGCAGAATCCATAAAGTTCGAGTACGATAGCAAGCCACAACGAATAGACCGAAGTCCCGAAAGAACAGGTATCCCATGCGACATAGAGTTCGAGGCCGTCAACTCAGCCGAGACACCGAGCACCGTACCGCCCTTCGCCGAAACATGGCCCAGAGCCTCATCGAGCACGGCGCGATTAAGAC
>JBBQKP010000073.1:0-14230 GCA_038326995.1 Tepidisphaerales bacterium | reverse complement strand
AGAAGTTCGTCGAGCGATTCTGCCTGATGGCCGACGGTCAGAAGGTAGGCGGCTTGCAGGTTGCTGATGGCGGTGAAGACCAGCGCCATTCGTGTGAACTGGAAGAGAGTGAGGAGTCTGGAGGAAAGTGGGCCTAGCATGATGATTCGAGATTCGGCGGCGGCTGGTGAGAGTGTAGCTTCAAACGATGGGGAAAAGGTAGTGCCGGGTTCTGACAATGTCGGGTTCTGAGAGTATTGGGTTCCAAGAATGTTCGGTTCTGACGATGTAATGAGAGCGGTGCACGAGAAGCGTGCCCGAGAATCGGGCGAGCTGAAGGGACGGAAATTGACGAAGACGGATTCAGGAGGATTATGGGGATGGCAAAAGGAGACCTGTTCTGATGCAAGGAAGCCGCACATTCTTCAGCTCATTCGAACGTCGAATTGGCGAATTCCTGTTCGTGCCGGGTTCGCCTGTGCCGCTGGCGATACTTCGGATCATTTTCTTCGGGTTTTTTCTGCTGTTCTTCACGTGGTATGACGCGCTCAATCGGTGGAACGATGCGACGATGCAGCCGGCGACTTATGCCCCAAGAGGGTTGATATATTTGCTGGGAGTCGGTGTGCAATCTGAACATCCGACGAATGTGATTTTCGGGATTTATGTGGCGGGTATGGCGATGGCGCTGGTGGGTTTCTTCACGCGGGCCGGGGCGCTGATGGCGGGGATTTGCGGGGTGTATCTGTATGCGATGCCGAGCAGCTTTGGGAAAATCGGTCACGGGAACATGATCGTATTGTTTACGACGTTCACGTTCGCGATGTCGCGTGCGGGCGATGCACTGTCGGTCGATGCGATCATTAGGAGAATGCGCGGGATTGCAGTGCCCGGACGTTCGGGCGAATACACCTGGCCGATCCGCGTGGTGTGGATTTTCATGGCGCTGATATTCTTTGCGACGGGCGTGGCGAAGCTGAGGTGGGGCGGGTACGACTGGCTGTTTACGCCGCACCTGGCCTCGACGATCAGGCAGCACTATCTGCTTCCAGAGAGCAGTGCGCCGGGCAGCCCGATTGGGCTCTGGATCGCGAGACATGAGTGGCTTTGCATCATGTCGGCCTGGCTGACGGTGTTTGTGGAGTTGTTTTTTCCACTGGCACTGGTGAACAAGTGGTGCAGACTGTTTTTCGTTCCGATGATGTTCGTCCTTCAATTCGGCATCGGCTTTTCCATGGGGGTATTCTTCTTTACATTTTTCGTGTGTTACTTGTTCTGGTTGCCATGGGAAGTTTGGGGGCTAAGGAATGAGCGGGCGATGGCCGAGCGGGCGATTGTCGAGCGGGCGATAGCTGAGCGGGCGATTGTCGAGCCGGCGATAGCTGAGCGGGCAAGTGAGCGGGCGATGGCCGAGCGCGTGACGCCCACCCAGTAGCGTGGGCGCTAGTGCTTACGTTCGACTTGTGCGAATGAACAGCGATCTTGACCTTCAACATAAAGAGCCGCACTGGAGGTAAGCGGATTCGCGACGTGTCGGATCGATTCCGTACGTAGAGATTTGGAATTCCCGCTGACGTCGTGCGCGGCTCTTACTGGTCGATCTTAGACTGAGCCGGAACGATGAAGTCCTGCCGGACGAGTGAAAAAAGACGAGTTGATTCGCGTTGACGCGATCAGGAGAGCCGAAATGCTGAAATCGGTTGAAGCTAAAAAAAAGCCCGGGCGAGGGTTAACCCGGCGGGACTTCTCACTATTCGTCTCTTCCGCAAAGCACCAGACGATAAAATTAAAAAACGGTTGAAAGGAAAAGGATTACCTGAATGTGCGACGTGACTTTCGACGTTTATGGGTGGCGACGATGACTCCCGCGAGCGGGATCAGCGCAGCCAACACGGCTGGCGGGAGCGGGATCACCTCACTGCCGCCGCCGACGTTTTCATTACCCGACTGACGCGGCCTGAGCAGGAGCGACGAGCCGATGTTGAAATTCAAATAGGCGTTTTCCGTTGACGCGACGGCCCTGCCGACGAGTTCCGCCTGGAAGCGAATCAATCCCGGACCGATCTCGCCCCCGGTGATGATGTTTCGGGAATTACGGGTCTGAAACAAGCCGCCGGCTCGCCCGTCGGCGCGAAGCACGCCTGCTGAGCCGCCATTCGTGAACCGATTCTTATAGGAGGCAGTGCTGACGGACCATTGGCCGGTGATGCCCTGAACGGGCGAGCCGATCGAATTCGAAGGAGAAAATCCTGACCAAGGTGTGATTTCGTAGCGATAAACTCTATCCAAATTCAGTGAAACATCGATAAAGCTGTTCACCTGAATATAACGCTCTGGGGTTTGACTTCTACCGCGACTCAACGCCTGAGAAGCGCTTCCGGTGACGAGAAAGGTAATGCCGTCCGCGTTCACGTTGGAAATTTGCCTGAGGGTGCCCGAGCCTGTCACTCTTCCCGCCTGATTGGAGGCGGAGGCGACCTGATCCCATGCGCCCAGCGAAATATCCGACACGCGTATCTTGTCAATATCAGCCCCTGTGTGAACGGCGACATATCGACGCTGCTCGACGACGGTCGGTCCCGCCAATACAGATTCGCCGCCGATCGCGCTCGCCATAAAAGCCGTGAAAACGGCAGTCGTCAAAAAGTTGCATCTCATTGCGGACATTTTCGCCTGAGTTGCGTAATAATCAAGGTGTTTTTTCACCCAATTCAGATCAATCATACAAAAACCTAGTACTTAAACCTAACAAAACGGAATAAAAGGCCTATTTGCCGCCTCTAGCCCTGACAACTCAATATATGCGCAATATTAAGGCCTGGAAATGCTATTTTATTAGACACGAGCGTTTGATGATCGAAGTCGGGTCATAAATCAGGTGGATCTGTCCGAATCAATAATCGTCGCTCAAAAGCTGCTCATTCGGTACAACACGGAAGATTTCCTCTGTGCTGGTGATCCCCTTGGCGACTTTGATTAAAGCGGAATGCCGGAACTGCAGCATTTTCTCGGCAACCGCCTGCTTGCGAATCGCGCCAGCGCTAACGCCGTCGGCAATCAATTGTCGAATGACTCGGGTGGTGGAGAGGACTTCGAATACGCCAACGCGACCAGAATATCCGGTCATGCCGTTTTTCTCCGTAGGCCCGTGGGAGTAAAGCGTCATTCCCTCGCCCGGCTGGAGGAACTCTTTGACCTCATCGAACGTGTCGGGCGCATCCACCAGATCGAACGGGCGTCTGGATTCTGGGTCGAGCATGCGAAGCAGACGCTGAGACACCACGCCGCGCAGGCTTGAAGCCAGGAAGTGTGCGGGCACGCCCAGTGCTCGCATCGATTGAACCGCGGAGGCGGTATCGGGTGCGTGGAGGGTGGCGAAGACGAGCAGTCCGGAGTTGGCTGCCCGGACGGCCGTCAGTGCGGTTTCCTCGTCGCGCACCTCGCCGATCATGATCACGTCGGGGCTTTGCCTGAGCACCGCCCTGAGCAGCTCCGCAAACCCCAGATTAATCGCGCTGTTGACTTGAGACTGATGGAACCCGTCGACGGCGTACTCGACCGGGTCTTCGATCGTGTTGATCTTGCGTTTGCCGTCGTTAAGGTGCAGCAGCGATGAGTAGAGCGTTGCAGTCTTGCCTGAACCCGTCGGCCCGGTGATGAGCACCAGTCCGCTGGGTGCTTCGATCATCTGCACGTACGAGGCGAACTGCTGAGGCAGCATGCCGAGTTGTTCGAGGTTGAACAGCGCGTGCCCGCGAACCAGCAATCTGACGGCGACGTCCTCGCCGTACATCGTGGGGATGAAATTGATTCGAAGATCGATGATGTCTTCGTCGTTGTCTTCGGAATCGCGGCGGTAGATCCATCGGCCGTCACCGGGCTTGCGGCGTTCGTTCACATCCGCGCCGCTTGCGGTACGGATGTGCGCGAGCATGCGCTTACCTTCATCGCTGGTGACGATACTGATGGGCTGAACCAGACCCATGTGCCGAACCTGCACCGCGACATGACCGTCGGCGGAGCAAAAGAACAAATCGCTCGAGCCCATACTCGCCGCGTGCTCAATGAGTGCGCCGACGGATTTCTCCGCGGGCAAACCGCTCACGTCCAGCATCTGGCTCGGGCTGCCGATCTGTGCTTTAATGTATGCGGGCGTCGTGCGGGTAGGGGATATGGAAGCGACCTTGCTCATTTGCCTGCCTCGGTGTTGGGAAGGGTTGCGACTGTGGAGGACGTTGAGGGTGCAGTCGTGCCAACCGGGATGACTTCCGCCAATGCCAGCTCTCGGGCCGCGATAACATTACTCGCAATCGGAACGACCTTGCCGACCTTCAGCAGGTCCAGCATCTGTCTGACATTGACCGGCACGTCGTGAATCACCAATCGCCCGCCCGCGGTGCGAAACGCTTTGGTCGTGGCGATGAGCCAGCCGATCGCAGAACTGTCAATATAGTGTGTCTGGTTCATGTCCAGGAGCACACGAAACGTCGACCAGTTTTGACCGAGTATTCGTTCGAGCGGGTTGCGGCCGCTGGGGTCAAAATTGGACGCGGTAATATTGCCCGAGCTGGCCAGTTTGACCAGTCCTTCTTTTTCGATGGAGACCAGCGTGATGTTCATGGATCGGCCGTCCTGAGGTGATATGCCATTCGAGCAAAAGATTTCTCTCGCGTCGCGAAATGTCGAGCGGCCTTTAGTATGATCGCCCCGTCTCTATCGGGCAAATTTTGTAGCACCAAAACAACTGGGCAAAAACCAGACGCTTTGCGACCGAACAATTCCAGCGACCCTAGCTCTTGATTCGAACATGAAAATTTTCGCGCTCAGGTTCGGCTAAAACACGTCCGCCACCGATGCGCCGATCTTTCGCCTGGACAGTGAGATCGCCTTGGGCACGCGCATTAGCTTCGCCGTAAGTGAAATCGACGCGCGTCTGCTTAGACAGTCCAGGCCGTTTCGCTCGATCGCGCCCAGAATGCCCGCATACACGACCGACATCACGCACGCCGTCTGACGCGAGCCGTCACGCTCCAGACTCGACAGCCCCTCGCTCGCCTGGCCGTAGAGCGACCTCGCCCGTGCGATCTGAAACGTTATCACGCGTTTGAATTTCTCCGTCACCAGCCCCTTGGCGATATCACTTTCGAATCCGTCGTACGCCTCATCTAACGGCAGATAAATTCGCCCGCGCTGGCGAAAATCCTCCCCCACGTCGCGTAAAATGTTCGTCAGTTGCATCGCATTGCCCATGTGCACCGCCTTCGCCAGCGCGCCCTCGTCCTTGAGTTCAAACACGCGGCACATGATCAGCCCCACCACGCCCGCAACGTGATAACAATATCGCTCCAGCTCCGCCCAGCTCTGATACCGATGAATCGATAAATCCATTCGGCAACCGTGGGCCAGATCATCGAAATACTGCCTTGGAATCGCACAGCTTCGTACCGTTTGTGCGAACGCCATCAGCGGGGCGGGTGCGTTATCAAATGGTCTTGCCACCTCACTCAGGTCGTAGCTTGCGTCGAGATATCCCGAAAATCTTGCCAGTCCCGCTTCCATTTCCTCCTGCGATTTCGCCTCGTCCACGGCGTCGTCCAGCAATCGACAAAACGCATACACCGCATAGGCGTGGCGACGCTTGGGGCGTGGCAAAAAATGCGACGCAAAATAAAAACTCCGCGCGTGCTTGCGGCAAACCTGTCGGGCGGCTTCGAAGCTGTTTTCTAGTGACTTAGAAACAGGTTGCATGACTGTCTGCATGTTTTGCACATTACGCGAAGCAGGCGATCGGTCGAATTTGCCGCGACGATGCGTATCATTCTCCGTCGTGAACTGGCTCAAGAAAATTTTCGGCAACCGGCAGGGCAGCTCGCCCATTTCTGATTCGACAGAGCTCGCGCGCAACACCGCTCTCGCGCGAAACGTGGAATACGTCCAAGGCGAAATCATCGACGAGCCCGACCCGCGATTGCATGAAATCATGAGAGAAATTGCCAGAAACGACACGCCCGAGCCTCGGCACGAGCTTCTGCGCCTGCTCAGGCAAACCACGCTGCTGGTCCTCTCGCCCGACGCATCGACCACGCCCGGTATGCGGCGAATCGAGCGCGGCGAAACCGTCAACCTCGCCATCACCGAGGGCCACGACGGCTCCGACTACGTGCCCGTGTTCACCACCACCGCAGACCTTCACAACTACCTTCACGCGGGCGGCATCGGATACTTTCCCATCGACGCGATTGCGCTCATGGAAATGCTCGATGGCAGCGAGACCAACATCGTCCTCGATCCCGGCAGCACTCATAGCGTGACCGTCCGCGCCCACGAATTCGAAGAGCTGCTTCGGCATATGAACTGAACTTGAATTGCCGACTTGGGTTGCTGTTGCGGACGCCGTCATTTCCTCAGAGGCGCCACAGACTGAAGCTGTCCGCACTCAAGCTGTCCACACTGAAGCTGTCCAGAATCGAGCAAGAAACCTTCCTGAGATTCTTATTACTGCGGCTTGGTGCGCGATTCGACCACCCGCAGCCGGTTGATGGCCGACAGATACGCGAGTGCGGACGCTTCGAGGATGTCGGTCGACACGCCGCGGCCGGTGAGTTTTGTTTCGTTGTGAAGCGTCTCGATGGTGACTTCGCCCTGTGCTTCCTTGCCACGAGAGATCGAGCGAATGCGGTAATCGAGCAGCGACATGCGAACGCCCGTCAGGCGTGCGATGGCGGAGTAAATCGCGTCGACGGGCCCGTCGCCGACGGAGGCGTCGGTGATCACGGTGCCGTTGGTGTCGCGTATCGAGATGGTCGCGGTGGGCAGTGTGGTCGTGCCGGCCGTCACCTGAAGCGCGACCAATTCCCAGATGTTTCGCGTGCGCTCGAGCTGGTCATCGACCAGTGCTTCGATGTCCTCGTCGAAGACTTCCTTCTTCTTGTCCGCGAGTTTTTTGAACGCCACGAACAGCGCATCCAGCTTTTCGTCGGAGAGTGAATATCCCATGAACGAGACGCGGTCGCGCAGCGCGGCACGGCCCGAATGCTTACCCATCACCAGCTCATTCTTCGCGAGCCCGACATCAGCGGGGTTCATGATTTCGTACGTCTCGCGAAATTTCAGGATGCCGTCCTGGTGAATGCCAGATTCGTGCGCGAACGCATTCTGCCCGACGACGGCCTTGTTGCGTTGCACGAGCAGGCTGGTGAGTGAACTGACCATCCGCGAGGCCGGGTAAAGCCGGGTCGTTTCGATATTCGTCCGCATGTTGTAATGGTCGGCGCGGGTTCGAATCGCCATGACGATTTCTTCAAGCGCTGCGTTGCCCGCACGTTCGCCGATGCCGTTGATCGTGCACTCGATTTGTCCCGCCCCGTGCTCGGCGGCCGCGAGCGAATTCGCCACCGCCATGCCCAGGTCGTCATGACAATGCGCACTGAGCACGATTCCCTTTTCCTTGATGACGGGCAGTTTTGCGATCATGTGCGAAAAAATCAGGCCATAGGTCGAGGGCGTGGCATAGCCCACGGTGTCGGGCATGTTGATCGTCGTCGCCCCCGCTTCGATCGCGGCCGCGACAATCTCTTCCAGAAAATCCAGCTCCGTGCGGCTCGCATCTTCGGGGCTGAATTCAATATCGTTGGTGAACTGTTTCGCGTGCTTGATCGACTCGACCGAGAGCTTGAGAATCTCTTCCTTACCCTTGCGAAGCTTGTGCTCGCGGTGAATTTTGCTGGTGGCGCAGAACAAGTGAATGCGGCCTCGCCTGGCCGGGGCGACCGCATTGCCCGCTCGCTCGATGTCCTTCGGATTGCACCGCGCCAGCCCGGCCACCACCGCGTTCTGCACGACCTCTGCGATCGCTTTCACGCTTTCGAAATCCCCGTCGCTGGCGATCGGAAATCCCGCTTCAATGATGTCCACGCCCATCGAATCCAAGAGCACGGCGATCTCCAGCTTTTCGTCGCGCGTGAGCGTCGCGCCGGGCGACTGCTCGCCGTCACGCAGAGTCGTGTCGAAAATCTTGATCGTTCGGGGCGGGCTCTGGGGCGGGCTCTGGGGTGGGCTCTGGGGCGAGGTTTGGTGTGGGGCTTGGTCTTGGCTCATAATGCGTTGGTTGTTGAAGGCGATCGTTCTGGAAGAGATATCGTTTATAGACGAATTGGTCGAGAAACCCGATCGGTGATGAATCACAGAAAAGCCCCGCGACTCAGGAGGGTCGCGGGGCCTTGTTTTTGGGTCGGGTGTTTTTCGCACCGAACTTCGATTGGCCTTACGACACATCCCTTGCGGCTTCGGTAAGAAGCAGGGCAGTAAGTCGAAGTAGGCTCGTCGAATTCGTCACGGCCGTGTTATGACATGGAACCCGAGTGAAAGTCAAGAGTAAACCATCGTTTCGCGACAGTCTGATTGACGTTTCATTGGGTCACGCGGAGTTTTGCAATCTGCGCTAAATCTATTGATCACCTCGGCTCTTCACGGCCCCGTGCTTCAGCCCTATCGACTATCGCAACTCCAGCGGATAACTTCACCCGAAATGCTCAAACGCACGCCTTTCTACGATTTTCACACCTCACTCGGCGCGAAAATAGTCGACTTTGCGGGCTGGGAAATGCCCCTCCTGTATCGCTCCATCGTCGACGAGCACCACCACACCCGAAACAGCGGCGGCCTGTTTGACGTCTCGCACATGGGCAGGCTCACGTTCAGCGGCAAGGACACGCTCAAATTTCTCGACCTCGTGACCAGCCGCGACCTTAAGCCTACCGAAGTCGGGCAGTGCAAGTACGCACTGGTCTGCAACGAGCAGGGCGGCACGATGGACGACGTAATCGTCAGCCGAGATGTGAAGCAGTGGAACATGGTCTGCAACGCGAGCAATCGCGTGAAGCTGGTCAAGCACTTTCAAAACATCAGGCGGACACGCGACCTCGATTTCGACATGTCCGACCAGACCGAAGCAACCGCCATGATCGCACTGCAGGGGCCCAAGGCGATCGAGAAAGTATCGGGAATCTTGCCGACGGATTTCACCGCACTCAAACGATGGCGTTTTGAAAGCAGCAGCTACATGCTGATCAAATTCACGGTCTATCGCACGGGCTATACCGGCGAGGACGGCGTGGAACTCGTCCTGCCCGCGAAGATGGCGGGCATGGCGATGAAAATGATCGGCGGGCGATTCGAAAAGGAAAACGCGACGCTCAAGCCCGCGGGCCTGGGTGCGCGCGACACGCTTCGCATCGAGGCCGGCCTGCCTCTCTATGGCCATGAGCTGTCTGAAGAAATCGACCCGATCACCGCCGCTTTGGGTTTCGCCGTCTCGCTCGATAAAGACTTCATCGGCGCTGATGCACTGCGAGCACGCAAGCCCGCTCGAATGCTCGTCGGCCTGGAACTCGACGGAAAACGCATCGCACGACAGGGTTGTTTGATCGTCGACAAATCAGGCACCGTGGTCGGCGTCGTCAGCAGCGGCACGATGTCGCCCACCTTGAACAAGAGCATCGCCATGGCGTTCGTGGATGTAGGTCACACCGCCGTCGGAACAGAGCTTGCAGCAGACCTTTCGGGCACGCATCATCCGTGCAAGGTCGTTCCGCTTCCCTTCTACAAAAGAGCAAAATAAATCATGAGCGAATCCACAACCCTTCCCGCCAATTACCGTCTCCTTGAAACGCACGAGTGGCACTCCGAAGAGGGCGGCATCGTCACGATCGGCATCACGCAGTTCGCCGCCGATGAATTAACGGACGTCACCTACGTCGAGCTGCCCAAGGTCGGCGCGAAGATCGCCGCCAACGCACGCTTCGGCACGATCGAAAGCGTCAAGGCGACCAGCGACCTTTACACGGGCGTCGCCGGCACCGTCGTCGAAGTGCATTCCGCCATCAACGACGACCCCGCACTCGTGAACAAAGAGCCCTACACCGGCGGCTGGCTCATCAAGCTCCAGGCCGACGATGCGGCAGACGTGCAGAAGCTCCACAGCGCAATCGAGTATCTGACGAAGACCGGCCAGGGGTAGAAGGCGTCACGACGAATGTTTTGTATTGGATACGGTCGTGATGTCATGAGTAACAGGTCAGCCGAATGCCAGAATTTCGCGATATCTGGTGCCACGACTTTTATACAAGTCGTGATACCCGGCAAGGCGATTCGGCCGGTTTCCAGGTGGCACATCTATGTATTCATAGGTGTGCGGGAGGTGCGCGAAAACCACAGGTACGAGTACCTATCCGTGGCACCTTGAATCGGGTTCATAAGCGGTCGCTCTCGTTTCGTTTGCGCAACCCTTCACGCCGCCGAAGGCAGGGCGATCGGGTCAAAACTAAGTCGCCTGCCCACCGGGCGCGAAGTCGGCCCGCGCTCGTGACGGCGCGACAGATAATTCGCGACCACCCACACCTTGCTGCCTAAGGGCGCATCGACTTTAACCAGGCTCAGCGTCAGCGAGGACCTTCCCGCGATCACCGGGCCTTGCCAGCAATCGACCGGCTGGTCGCCGATCTGCCACCACACCTGAATGCCCGCCGCCCCCGTCGGCAGTCCCCCGCGCTGTGTCGCGGGCGTCGGCACCACACTCACCCGCAAAAGCCGATCATCGATCACCGTGAGTTTTACCACCGGCACACCCGTCGGCGGCCCGACGTGCCTGCGCGCCGGTCTTCGCAAACGCAATCCCACCGCCATCAACGCTCGTTCCGTCGCATGCACCCGCGCCCACCGCGCGACCGATCGCGTCATCTTTACCAGCTCCGCCCGCTGTTCATCTTTCAGCGTCAACACCGTCGGCGTCCGATTTCGGTTGCTCTGACTCGCCGCATAGGTTTCGGCAAACGCGCGCACCAGCCTTGCGTACCGCTGCGCGGTGGACGGGTCCGAACCATACGCCTGCGGGTCGGCCGATAAGTATTCGCTGAGCCGCATCGTGAAATGTTTCACTTCGACATCGCGCCTAGGAATGAAATCCGGCATATCGTCCCGCCTTTTGCGTTTTCGTTCGCGTTTACAACTTGAATTGATAGGGCATCCTGCCGCACCGCCACACCGGAACCGATCGATGACTCATCATCGGCCGCTCCTTTTCTATCGGCGAACGCTCGTGCCGCACTAAAAAACATCGGAACACCAACCCTGTTCCCATCCACCCCGCCGCGTTTGATCGGAACCCCCGCGCCGTTCCCCTGGCCCGCGCCCGACCGGTCTGGAACAGCCGTCCTGTTCCCATCGATCGGATCAAGGGGAACCGGAACGCCGCTGCCGTTCCCGACGATTCGAACCACGCGAACGGGAACACCGCCGCTGCTGCGGTCTGGCGGGCGAGAAATCATGCACGCCAACCCCCCGCGCCGTCGCAGCAGAGGCCGCGTGAGCGCCTAACAAGGGCAGGTCGTCTCAGCAGAAGGCCGCGACGTCGCGCTCGCTCGAAGGCCGCGTGCTCGTCGGTTCGATCAGGGCCGCGTGCTCGCCGGGTCGGGTGGTTCTCGTCCGGCGGGTTTGCCCTCACCACACAATCTGCACAAGCCCGCAATCCACAATCTGCTGTCGATCACAAGTCAGTAATGGCACAGCGATCCGGCCGTCTGACAGAATGAGCGTCGTCGCGACGATTTGCGCATCGTGCATTTCCAACGTGGATGGCAATGACAGTGCCCGCGCGACCACCGTTTCGTCCATTGGTGCAATCTGCATGCGTCGATCGCCAGCAATCGACGTGAGCACGGACTGCCAGTCCTGTATCGATGTTTTCCCCTTACTCACTGCCCAGCACGCTTCGCTCAACGCGATAACCGGAATGTGCAACCTCGATGCAGAATCGCTCAGCACCGCCCGCGCGCGAAAACCCAGTCGTGCGTTACCTTCGAGCATCCAGATGAGCGCGTGGGCATCGATCACAAAATCACTCATGGTCCCACTTTCCCTGGTCGAACTCCACGATCTTGAAATCCTCTAACTCGGACTGCCGCCGACCCGGCACCGCCAGCATTCCGAAGGTGATCATCTTGCCTTTATTCTCGTCGGTCCTGAAGGACGCTGGCGTTAAGAACGTCACGACCACATCGGCATCGCCGACAATCTGCGGGTTCTCGTTGAGCTCGATCTTCCCATTGCGATATTTTCCTTCAACAGATGTCAGCATTTTTATTTTTCTCTTGGATAAAGCTTAGCAGATGGCCGCACGTTCGACACGATTATTTTACATGGTCGGTAGCGTCGCGGGCGGTCGATGCGGCGGCCGATCAACCTGCGCACGCGAGAAGCGGCGGGCGATCAGTCGACCTTTATTGATTGGCCCGTCCAGCTTCGGCCCATCCAGTATCCCCACACCGCGCCGACCACGCCGACTGATGCGTAATCAAGCGGCGCCGCACGTGCGAGTGAGCCGAAAAAGCCCGTCGGCTCGCCGATCGAGAGGTTCGCAGTTCCCATGACGGCCGTGACGGCGTACGCGATGATTCCGCACAGCAGCGGCGCGGGGAAAAGCCACAAGCCCGAGACGGCCGGGATGAACCGAAACGCGATGGCCGACGCCAGACCCGACGCGAAGAGCACCGACAAAACGGACTGTTTCGCAGCGTCATTGTGTAGAAACAGCATCAGCAGAAAGGCGGCCGTGGTGAACGCGCAAAACGTCGCGAGGAATTTTTGATCGACCGTCTCCGAAACCCGCGGAAGCTCGTCGTGCTGATCGTCGCGCTTCAGAGCGCCTTTTCTGATCAAATAATGGCCGACGAATGCGACGATGAAGATCGGAATCGACAGGAGAAAAAGTTCGATCGCGCACGACCAGAGCGTGGCGGCCTGGGGGCGATCCATGTACGCGAGTCGCATCGGCCCGCCCGCGACGCGAGCGGGGATGAGTGCCGACGCCGCCAGCAAAACGCCCGCATCCACGCGTATTTTTCCCAGCGTGAACAGACCCGCAAGCCCGACGACGAGCGATACGATCATGGCGCCGCTGATCGCCAGGAAATTTGCGGATGTTGATTCTTGTCCCAGCGCATAAAGAACCCGCGGATTGCCGTGAGGCACCTGCGGCACGCCGATCTGGTCGAGCGCAACGTAGCCGATGCAGATCGCCACGAACATGCCGACGAACAGCATGAGGCGATTACGAATCCCCAGGCGGCCCGGGTGATTGTGTATCAAGTGATGCGTGTGCTGAAGCGGATTTTGAATGACAGTCGGCGTGGCGTTGGGGGTTGCATCAGGTGTCGTGGTCAAGGTGAGATAAGGCTAGTTCCGGACGCGGTTGATGCAAGCGAGTGCCGAACGATGATGGTTGATCCTTGATGGGAGGGAGTTTGATTTTCGTAACATTTCAGCCGAATGCAGTGAATTGAATTGAACTGAACTGAGTTTCAGGGTGCCACGGCTTTGTATTCAAAGCTATGTGTCGGGTTGCTCCACTTGCACACAGCTACGAGTACGTAGCTGTGGCACCCGACAACTGCGGATTTACTGCAGACGGCTAAAGTGTTACTGATTTTCAATTGTGCGTTCGTGCAAACGCGGCGGGTCTGTGTTATCTCGGATGCGAGTGGAGGAATCGATTTCGGACAACAAGAACTTGAGGACACGCGAAAACGCGGCCGGGTCGCTACCGGTGATGGTGATCGCGTCGCCGCGTTATTCGCCGTACTTTGATCATCTGCATCGCAGGTTCGCCGCGGAATTACCACTGCGTTTGGTCGTGGTGTACACGCACAACAGCCCCAGGTGGAAGGCGGCCGACGGAGGTGTTTACGAGCAGGTTTTTCTGGGCGATGAGCGCGATCAGGACGAAATGGTATCGACGACGATCGCGGATCACGTCCGGGAATTTCGCAAGGGCAAGCGGCTGATCGACGTGCTGAAGGATTGCGGCGCATCGGTGTTCATGACGCTGGGCTATCGCGATCCGGGCAGGCTCCGTGCGCTCAGGTGGGCGAAAGCGAACGGCCTGTTGACCTTCGCGTGGAGCGACGTGAACGCGCTGGGCGACGCCGGGCATGTCGGCCTGCGCGGATTGTGGAAACGCCGATATGTGATGTCGGTTGATCGGCTGCTGCACCGATGGCTTGTGTGCGGATCGCGCGGGATCGAGTATCTGACGAACTACGGCGTGGCGGCAAATCGCATCGTTCGCTCGCCTTGTGAAATTGATTATTCGCGGTTCGAGAAGGCAGTTCGCGCGGACGATTTCCCCGTCGACAGAAAGCGGTTTCTCTTCTGCGGGCGGATGGTCGATGGCAAGCGTCCGCTGAGCGTCGTGCGG
>JBBQKP010000072.1:0-14248 GCA_038326995.1 Tepidisphaerales bacterium | reverse complement strand
TCCGCAACCACGCCCGCGCGGTCGGCGTCGACATCAGCCATGCAGTCACACGCAAGTGGGACGGCGTCGGGAAACGCGACCGCATCGGCCTGAACTTCACCGAAGTCGGCCACGGCAAGCGCGCCAGCACCACGCTCTACGACCGCGGTCACACCGCCACCGCAGGGCTGAAGCCGGGCGATATCGACTGGAAGAAGCTCTTCGTCGACCAAGGCGTTCGATGGTTTCACACCGGCGGAATCATGGCGTCATTGAGCGAATCAGCTCGGCTGGTCGTGGCCGAGGCGGTGCGTGCTGCCCATGACGCCGGCACGATCGTCAGCTATGACTTGAACTTCCGCTCGAAGCTGTGGTCGAGCGCTGATGCGATCGCCGCGACCAAGCCTCTCGTCCCGTTCATCGACTGTCTGATCGGCAATGAAGAAGACTTCGAAAAGGTGCTCGGCTATCACGCCGAAGGCGTCGACATCGAGAAAGGCGAACTCGACACGCGGGCGTTCAAGCAGATGGTCGAACGCGTCGTCAAAGACTTTCCGAATATCAAGGTCGTGGGCACGACGCTTCGCGGCGTGAAGACCGCGACCGTCAACGACTGGTCCGCGATCATGTGGGCAAGCGGGACGTTTTACGACGGCCTTGCCATGCCCGAACTCGAAATCGAAGACCGCGTCGGCGGGGGAGACGGCTTCGCCAGCGGATTCACTTACGGCTTTCTGTCCGGCAAAGATCCGCAGACCTGTGTAGACCTCGGCGTCGCCCACGGTGCGATGCTGATGAGCACTCGCGGTGACTCCAGTCAGATCGACCTCGACGAACTTATGCATGTCGCATCCGGCGGAAGCGCTCGGATCAAACGCTGATCAGGCTTGTTGGCGTGACCGTCTTCTGGCTATGCCCCACGTGTTGCGCGACAGCGTACAACCTCTCTCTCTCAATTTAATTGCCATTATCGGCAGGTCGGAAGGTTGCTTTTAGGCCTTATTTACTAGTCGATTTGAACACGTCCGCGCTGACTATGACGATCCGACCTAGGTCTTCTAAACGTCGTATCGCAACTCACGTTCCAATTGCGTCAGCGATCGGTCATCGCCGTACGCAGTAATGTCTGTGATGACCAAGAGAGCGTGCTGTTGATACTCGATCTTCTCCCAGCGATTGACCATACTCGTTTACGCCGTAGCGGCGAGTGAGGGTTTCCAGTCAGTCGTCTTGTCAAAATTCGTGCGTCATCACTTCAATGCGGCGTAGTCACCCGTCTCAATACTTCCGTTCCCCATGTCGCACTGGAAGTGGATTCAGCGAATCACGACGCCCGCGTCAATCGGGCAGAAAGCTGTCCATTTTGTCCGTGGACTGGCGACTGTGATTTGGAACCAATAGATGGGTCAGTTCAAGAACGACCATATACTCGATGCATTCGATGGGCTTCTTCACGAGTCCGGAATTGAGTCGCATGCTTTTTCGGCCCCGATTCGGGAAAGTCAGACGCTGAATTCCAAAAACGTGGGAAGTAACAGCCGCAAGGCCAAAACCGTCCTACTCTTCGTCCGAGAGCAATGCACCCAATGGCACCGCGGCAAGTTGAGGCTCGAACGCGACGACTGATCTTCCGGCGTATAAAACGATGCCGCGCACGAACCGCTTGCCCGCAAGCTTCGCAAGACCGCGCAAGCCGCGAAACGCGCTCGCATCCACACTCGCCGAAGATTTCACTTCGATGCCGACCACCCTGCCGCTTCGGTCTTCCAAAACGAAATCGACTTCATCACCCTGATGAACGTTGAAGTGATGAAGCGTTGCGTTAACTTTGCTCCATCCGAGTTGTTTTTTCAGCTCCATTCCGACCCAGCTCTCCAGCACGTGGCCGGCCAGTGCGGGATCGCTAATGAGCCGCTGCTCGTCGGCGCCGATCAAGTGCATCAGCAGGCCCGAATCATTCAGCAATACTTTGGGTGCCTTGGCGAGTCGTTTAGACGTGTTGATGAACCATGCCGGCACGAGTTCGAGAAGGAATACGCCCTGCAGCAGCGCGACGTATCGCTTGAGGGTGGTCTGTTGCATCGAGACGGTGCGTGCGACATCGGCAAAGTTCATCAGCCCCGCGGATCGATTGGCGAGCAGTGAAAGCAGCCGGGGCATTTGGGTCAGGCCTTCGATGTTCGCCAGGTCGCGTATATCGCGCTGGAGAATGGTCGAGAGATAAGACCCGAACCAGGCGGCCCGGCGCTGCGGGCTGGTGCGACTGCGGATTTCTGGATACCCGCCGCGGGCGATCAGTTCGATCATGCCCGGCCAGTCGGGTGAGGATGAGTCATCGAAATCGAATCTCGAATCAAAGAGCCTATCAATGATCGTCGGCGCTTCGTCCTGCCCCCGCGCTTTCTCTGCCGACGCGGTCTCACTCTCGGCGAGCGGCCAGAGTGTAAGGATTTCCATTCGACCCGCGAGTGAGTCGGCGAGCCTGGGAAGCACCAAGACGCCGGCCGATCCGGTGAGCAGAAATCGACCCGGCGAACGATCGCGATCGACGGCCGACTTGATCGCTAAGGCCAGCCCGGGCGCGCGTTGCACTTCATCGATCGTCACGGGCCCGGTAAGCCCGGCAATGAATCCTTCCGGATCCGCAGTCGCTGCGGCCAGCGCTGTGGCATCATCAAGCGTGATATACCGGCGGGTTGAATCCATTGATTGCGGCGACATCTGACCCAGAGTTTGCACGAGCGTCGTCTTACCGACCTGCCGTGCTCCCTGAAGGAATACCACCGGAGTATCCGATAAAGCTTGTGAAAGCGTCTTTCGTAATCGTCGGGTAATCACGGCGATGAGCATAGCAGGTGAATTTCATCCATTCAATGGATGATTATCATAATGGTCGCGATTTGTTTTGTAATTCGCACTTCCAAGCCTGCCACCTTTTACTCCATATCGCGTAAAAAAAGATATCAAACACAACATCTTGCGTCCCGCATGACAGCGCAATACACTAGGCGGTAGCGGCGGTGGAAACGCCGGAATAATCCAAGCCAGGAGGGCTCATGTCTCAAAATCGATCACTTCCCGAAGGACGCCGAAAGTTCGTGTCTACCGTGACGCTCGAACCAGAAGTGTACGAGTACCTCCAAGTCCTGCAACGCGAATACGACCGAGACCGGTCGTATCTGCTCAACGCGCTGGTGAAAGATTACAAGCGTCGCCACACCGAGAAATCTACGCTTGAGGCTCTGGTGCGGACGCTCAGTACGTGAACGCTTTAGGTCGTGTCAAGAGGATCAATCGATGACTCGAAGCGGACCAGGCAATGGAGTGCCACGCGACACCTTCAAGGGTGACAGCGATGCCGCGCCGTTTCTGGGCTTCACCTCGCTTGACGCCAACTTCCTGTATTGCCCGAATCAATTCCTCGACATTTGTCTCCCCCACCACTCCCGCGGCTGTGTCCGCCTGGTGAGTTACCTGTTCCGCAAGACACTGGGCTGGCGGGATGAATTCGGCCGGCCACTTCAACAGCGGATCCCCGTCCCTTATCAACACCTCATCGAACATGCCGGCATCAGCCGCGGCGCCATTCGCGATGCGATCGATGAAGCCGTCAAGGCTCGCTACATTCGATGTACGCAGGAAGGTCGCTCGCACACCAGCGGCAAGTCGGCGCAATCCTCGAGC
This sequence comes from Tepidisphaerales bacterium, assembly GCA_038326995.1. Lineage (GTDB taxonomy): Bacteria > Planctomycetota > Phycisphaerae > Tepidisphaerales > Tepidisphaeraceae > JBBQKP01. Next base: position 10,585 of record JBBQKP010000072.1, on the reverse strand, counting down.
TACGAATTGCACTGGGACAAGTCATCAGAGTACGCCCGGACGCCGACCGAATTCAACGGCTTCTTTGCCGGGGATGGAAACCGCACGCCCATCCCCAACGACTTCTTCGACGTCGTCGTACCACTGGAACCACTCGCACTGATTCGCGTAGTCGGTGCCGTCATCCGCAAGACCATCGGGTACCAGGATCAGTTCGGCGGACGTCGGACGGCCGCCCCGCTTTCGTTTACCGAACTCCAGCGCCGCAGCAACATCGCCGACCGCAAGACCATCTCCGGCGCAATCCGAACCGCCATCAACCAAAACTTCATTGTCCTGGTCCGCGAAGGTCACTTCGACCCCAACGGCGGAGAGAAAAATCGCCCTGCCGCCTATGGCATCCGCTGGGCACCGAGTTCGGACAAATCTCAAATCGCCCGCCCCGCCGTCAGTTCAAAAACCCCACCGGCTTCCATGAGCCCGACGGTTCAAAAACCCCACCGACCAAGACAGGTCATTCATCGCTCGGTAACTCAGGATAAAATCGAACCCGTCGGTTCAAAATTCCCACCGGATATTGACCTGCCCATCGGTTCAAAAACCCTACCGGCAAACGCGATGGTTCAGAATCCCCACCGGCAACGGTCCAATAACCCAACCGGTAACGGTTCAAAAACCCAACTGTTAGAAAGAGAACTCTTAAAGAGCACCATAAAAGAGCAGCAACAGTCAACAGAAACTCAATCGACTGTCGCTGCTGCGGATTTGATTTCGAAGTTGATGGAGGCCGGATTCGAATCAAAGGCCTCCCGGCTTCTGGTTCGTCAATGCTCCGCCGAAGTGATCGAACGTCAGATCGCCTGGATCGACCGCCGGACCGCGACCCGCAATCGGCTGGGTTTGCTCCGTCAGGCGTTGCTCGAAGACTGGACCGAGCCGACGAGCAAAGCTCAATCATCGTCCCCATCCTCCTCCATCGACTCGGCCGCCCTTTCGTTTGCCGAAGGGTTCTATGCCGGGCTCGGCGCGAACAAGGGCAAGGCGATCGCCGAACCTTCCGCCAACGATCTCGCGGCCGCAACACGATTCGTCTCCCGCGCGGTCGAGATGATGGCGAACAGTCCCGAATCGACCGGCCGCTCGTTCGGCGCATCGGTTCGTGAGTGGCGTGGAACGAGCACCGGCCTCAACTCGCTGGTCGCCTCGCTCCGCAGTTTTGGGGACAAGTTCTTCGCCCGGCTTGAAGCTCAGAATGGCGCCGCGCTGACCGCCCGCCGTACACAGGAATCTCAGGCCCGCCTCGCGGAACTCAAAGCCGCTCATCAGCAGTATCTGGTTACGACCGAGGCCAGCATCCGTGCTTCGCGTAAGAGCGACTATGCCCTCTTTGAAAAAACGCGGGCCAAGGAACGTCAGCATCTCGGCCAGGGGAACATCGGCGTCAAGCACCTGCTCGCCCATCACGATTCGGATGCCAAGCGACTGGAAGATTTCCTGTCGTTCTTCGAGAAGGATGTTCTGGGCTTCAACGCCTGGCACGCATCCCTGAAAAATTCGGATGTCGGCATGAGTACAGGGGCGTGATTTCGGGCCGAGCACCGCACCCGCGGCAACAACCACCATCAAACTCCCCGGCTCCGGCACCATCGACTGGGCGAGCGCCCAATCGGCATTGAACTCCGGCGAGGCTCCCGGCACGACCGTTGCCCCGCTGCCGTAGTTCTGTGCGAGGGCGAGGAGGTCAGGAAAATTGACGCTGCCGTCGGTGTTTGCGTCGCCGGGTGTGAACGTGGTGTAGTAGCGGTTCCATGAGTCGGTGATGAGCGGCTGTAAAAAGGCTTGCACGTCTGGATGATTGAGCCGCAAGCCGACGGTATAGCCGATGCCGTCCAGTGGGCCGCTTGTCCCAGCGACCGTCATGAGCGCGAGCTTGTTGTGATTAGGACTTGACGCGTCAAAAATGAAGTGCGGCGACCCAGAACTAAATTGCAGACCCCGATATTTAAGTGGATCCGGGTTTATCGAATTCATCAACGTCGACCCATAGAACGTGTGTAAATACGACGTCGTTAGATTGTTAAAGACCGGCGCGATCCCACCAAGCCGCCGCGTGTTCGTTATTTCGCCGGTTGAGGCGTCGCCTGTATTTCCGTAATCGATGATGGCGAGATTCTGACTTTGAACCGGGTTGGCGAATTGGACGGGTGTTCTGAAGCTGGGAATCGGTGTGGAGAGAAAGTAGACTCCCAGGCCAATCGTGTTCGGGTTGCCGGAAAACTTATCCGGGATACCTCTGCCAACCGGAAACGTTGATGCTTACATCAGGGGTTGCGTAATCTGCACCGAACATCACCCCTGTCATCACATTGGTGCTGGTCAGGCTCGCAGTGAAGTGACCGGCCCCGACCATCAGCGTCGGAGCTACAGCAAACGTGGACGCTGTGTTCGTCGCGCCAGCACTGTTTCTCGCCTGGACCGCGGCGGCAAATCGGTATTCTGGCCGTGCTGCAAAAAAGTAATGTTATTGGCGATGTTCGCCATGCTCTTGACCTCGCCCGCGTTGGCGAAAGGACAACGGATCGCAGACGCTGAAACAAAAGCGATGGTGGCTAAGACCCCTGTCGAACCAATCCGACCTAAGGCTTTTCTGGAGTTTGTTGTCGGTCCCCTTGTCACGGTACGAAAAGTCGGCGACTTCGAGCGGAAGTCAATAAAAGATCCCTGTGCGTGTGGCGGAGGTATGCCCGCACTTCGACCGGGCGGGACACTAGGAAATTTGCAGCGATTTCACGGGCGCGCGCTTGCCTCTATTTCTTGGCCTCTTGTTCAGTCAACGAGCCGTCGCTTTGGACTTGGCGGATTTCACTGAACGACGTCGGCAGGACTAAAAGGCTGCGTATGCACCCGAAGCGTCACGAAACCGGGATGTTGTGTGCGAGCACGCCGAGTCGGACCGTCAGCCAAGCACCAGTACACCGCGCCACCGTGGTGCACAGACAGTCACCGCGGTGGCTGGCAACCGCGACGTCTTGCTACCATGCTACCGTGACACCACGCCACCAAGGGTTCAGTCTGGGCGTTTTGCTGTCAGCGACGCAGGGCTGGAAGCGTGTTCGCGCGAAGGATTCATGTTGGAACGATCGCGCGGCCGATAGCATTAATTATGATCTTCGCTGTCATCAATCAGAAGGGCGGGTCGGGCAAGACGACACTCGCAGTGCATCTGGCCTGCTACCTCGCCGACCAGGGCAAACGCGTGGCGTTCGTCGATGGAGACAGCCAGCGGTCGGCCTCGAAGTGGCTGGCCCGCACCGCACCGAACATCGAACTCATCACCGCAGACACGCCTGAAAAACTCGTCGAGACGCTCGAATCGTTCAAGGGCCGGGTCGACTCGATCGTCGCCGACGGGGCGCCGAGACTGAACGACTCGACCAAAGTCCTGATGTATATGGCCGACAGGGTGCTCGTGCCGGTCTGTCCGAGCCCGATCGACCTGCTGGCCACGTTGGAAACCAAACAGGCCATCGACCTGGTGCAGGAAGCCCGTATCGCCGATGGCCTGCCGCCGATGTGGGTGCGACTGGTTCTCAACCGCGTTCGCTCGATCAGCGAGCAAGGGAAGATCGTTTCGCAGGTTCTGCGGAATCTTGGCATCGACCTGGCCGAGCAGTCGCTCGGTTTGCGGGATGCGTACGTCAAGGCCATGGGGGATGACACGGTCGTCACCCGCATGGGTAAGAAGAATAAAGGTGCCGCCCAAGCGGCTGAAGAAATCAGCAAACTCTTTTCTGAGGTTATCCCGAATGAGCTCCTCCACCTCGCAGCAGCCTGACCGAACAAACACGCCTGATCGCGCCAGCTCGGTCGCCAAACTTCTGGACCGCGCCCGAAGCATCAACATCCGGCCCGACCCCGAAGATGCCGCCGTCGCACAATACGCCGCGCCTGTCACACCGGTACAGCGTTCGGTTCAGATGCCGATCGCCGAGCCCGTCGTTGCCGCACCAGTTGAAGAGGCAAGACCGATGGCAACTCTAGCGAACGAGTCCAAGCGCGAAGGGCGACCCCGACGCAAGTCAGACACAAGCCGGACGCTGAGCCGGAGTTTCGACATCGTCAACGGCCCCTCGACCCGCGCGCTGACCGTCCGCATTCCGGATGAGACCCACGCCCGGCTCGTACTCATCGCGACGTGTCACCGCCTCGGGCGAACCGGCGAGGCGTCGACGCTTAACGAACTGATTGCCGAAGGCATCGAGCACGTGCTGCAACGGTACGACGCTGCGTAGGATAGTCTCCAAAATTAAGCGACGAAAGGGCACGCGACGTACTGGCTTGCTGCCGAATTTGTCGGTCGTCTTGCGTGCACACGGCGGTACGTATCGCACACGGATACTTGCGCTTCTTACTAGCCGCGCAACCAGCGGGGGGTTGTGCGCGATTGTTAAGCATAGTAACGCGAGATGAGGCCAATCGACACCCATTGGCATTGCGCTTATTCAGGCGATTCACACGAACCGCTTGCAGTGTTGATGCCGAGTGGTGACGCGTTCGCGAAACGCACACGTCGTGGAATCACTTCAATTTGTCGTGCAGAGATTGCAATGAGTGGATGCGGCACCGTTGTTCGACGCGAGCGAGTTGAGCGTCCCGTCTTGTCTCTCAGCGCATCGCGCGGAGTGGTCACATAGGCCCGTATGCGAGGCCTTTGATCGCGACATTCTCTACAATGAAACGCGAAACAACTTGACCATCGCCATCTTCCGGACCTGGCACGACTTGTTGCAGCATTAGCCGACTCTCGATCTCTCCGAGAGCGCTCCCGGCGTTCTTCAGTTTGCTCGTAACACATATCGCGGCGTTCGCTCTGCCTCCGCTCCGGCCCGAAGCGGTAGGGCACCGCGCGTGCGCCTTCGGCTTGGCAAGCTCATGCCAGAGCCGTCGACTTTGTCTATAACTTTCGCTGCGCGGTTTCAAACCCGGCTCTGTCATTCGCTCGCAACCGCGCGGGAGGAGTGGTCGCGTTCTTCGAACGCTGATGTCCGCTCCGGGCCTGCGCTGCCGGTTTCCTTTCGTTTGGCCCGCTTCGCTCTCGGTGAGGCCAAACAGAAAGGACCCCTCATGCAAAGCGAAACCGCTCATCGTATTTCCGAACTAACCGAATCCGCGCTGGAACAACTCCGGCTCAATCTCGCCGCTGGTAGAAGCGATACGCTCAAGGCGTACTTGACCACGATGGCCAAGTTCCACCGCTACAGCTTCGGCAACCAGTTGCTAATCGCGTTTCAACGCCCCGACGCCCGGCACGTCGCCGGGTTTCACACCTGGCGCAAGATGGGCAGGTTCGTGAACAAAGGCGAGAAGGGCATCGTGATCATCGCCCCGTGCTCATACCCGTGTGCCCGCAAGGTCGGCGAAGTCGTGAAGGTGAACGATGTTGGAAGTGAGCGGCGCGAAGATGTGAAGAAGATCGTCGGCTTCCGCGCCGCGGTCGTCTTCGATGTGACGCAAACCGCTGGCACTGATCTTCCCGAGTTCGCCAAAATCACTGGCGATCCCAGTGCCCATCAATCCCGACTTGAATCACTGATCGCCGCCAGCGGAATCACCTTCTCCAAAGCATCGTACCTCGGCGGTGCCGACGGTCTCTCACGCGGCGGCGAGATCCAAATTCTCGACTCTCTCGAACCCGCGTACGCATTCAGCGTGACGGTCCATGAATACGCTCACGAGCTTTTGCATCGCCACGAGCGCCGTAAAGAAACGACGATCACCATCCGCGAAACCGAAGCCGAGGCCGTCGCCTATGTCGTCTGCACCGCGATCGGTCTTGACGGCGGGACACAGTCTTCCGACTACCTCTCGCTCTACAACGGCGACCTCGAAACACTCACCGCCTCGCTCGAAATCATCCGCAACACCGCGTCGATGATCATCACTCAACTCAAGATCGACGAAACCGAACCCGCGTGAGACGAGGTGGCCCATTCTGATTACATAGCGTTTTAGCCAGTGGCGTGGTCACCGTGACCGCTCGACATCGCAGTCGGTTCGTGCCATACTTAATTCGTCACGAATACATGAGGACACGATGATCTCTACGCAACACACTCTATCACTCACCGATTTTCGCCAGAAGGCGACCCAGACCCTGGATCGCCTGAACAGCACCGGAGAAGCAGAAATTCTGACCGTCAACGGCGAGGCGCGGGCCGTGCTATTGTCGCCCAAGGTCTACGATGAACTAAACCGGGAAGCCCAGCTCACCCGCGACGTGGCCACCATGCGCAAGGCGATGCAGCAAATCGAAGCCGGCCAGGGCATGTCCGTCGACGAGGTCTTCAATCCGATTCGCAAGGCACTTCTTGCTATGAAAAAGGGCGGACTTATCAAGGCGCGCAAGAAGTGAAACGCTATCGCCTGATCATCGCGCCGATCGTTCGGGACCAGATCAGCCAGCAGGTTCTTTTCATCGCTCATGATTCGATTGTCAACGCGCTGGCCTGGGAGGGTCGGCTTCGCCGGGCTGTGAGTGCGCTGGTTGATTTTAGCGGGTATGCGAAAGATGAAGACGCAACGGATCGGCTCGGGTTTGTGGTGCACAAGTTCGTCTTCGAGCGAAACTACCTCGTTCACTTTCGCGTCGATAAGTCGGCGGCAATCGTTTACGTGCTCAATTTCCGTCACGGTGCCCGGCTTCCCAAGTCCGGCGAGCCGTGATCCGGTGCGGCGGCGATCCTCACCAGTCGAGAACGACTTCGCGTGAGCTAAAACGCTCACGCCGGTTATTGCGCGCTGCCGATCAACAAACGATGGCCGTCGCGATATCCTTTTCTCTCGCACCGATGCGTCGACTGAAGGCCGATCCTCTGAACGCGCTTCGCGGTCACCGATGGAAGGTGACGGGGCTGATCTTCGCCGCGCTGATCGTCGGCCTGTCCATCCCGTTCGCGCGACTCATCGCGATCAACCCGACCGACTCACTCCCGCGCGGGTTGTATATGAAAGTTGATGCGCCGATCGCCGTCGGCGTGATCGTGGAGTTCAAGACGCCGGAGATCGTCCGCGCGAACGTGGCAGGGCACTACGCGTATCTGCTCAAGCCGATCGTCGCCGGGCCGGGCGATCGCGTGGATACGACCTCGGGCGAAGTCGTCGTCAACGGAGTCGCGATCGCCAACTCAAAAATCATGACCATCGATTCACGCGGCAGGTCGGTTCCGCAGTGGCGTGAAAATCGCCTGCTCGGCCCGGACGAGTTCTTCGTCCTATCCACGCGCATCCCCAACTCCGTCGACTCCCGCTACTTCGGCCCGATCGGTCGTGAGAGCGTCGTTGCCGTTCGACGGCAAATCTGGACGTTTGATTGATTCGCATCAACCCGATTCTGCCCCACCCTTCGCCGCCGTCGGCGTCGATTAACGGAGATTAGGTTCTGGATTTGTGATGGCACGGGTGCTATCATCGCCAAAGATGATTGAGCGCGTCGTCATGGATACCAGTGTCTTGGTTGCGGCACTGAACAGCTCAGTCGGCGGGAGCCGGGCTGTCGTGAGGATGTGTCTTGAAAAAACATGTCAGCCCCTCATCGGCCAGGCGTTGTTCAGTGAGTATGAAGATGTGATGAGTCGCGATCAGCCGTTCGCGCGGTGCTCGCTTACCGCAGCCGAGCGCGGCGAGTTGTTTGATGCATTTCTGGGCGTGTGCCAGTGGACGACCGTCTTTTTCCTCTGGCGACCTAACTTGTCCGATGAAGCAGACAATCATCTGATCGAACTTGCGATCGCCGGCGGGGCGGAGTCGATCATCAGCCACAACACCAAAGACCTCCGCTCGGGCGAACTACGGTTTCCCCAGCTCCGCATTGAAACGCCGGGCGATTTCCTCAAACGTGCATCGAAAAAGAAGTGAATGAATAACCCAAGGGCAAAAGACTACGGAGAACAATCATGGCGACAATGACGATCCGGATTCCAGTTTCCAAGCACGACCGTTTGCGCCGACTCGCCGAGAGTCAGGGCGTGAGTCTCAACAAGCTCGTTGAAGAGTGGGCGAGTATGGCGCTGGCCCAGTTCGACGCCGAGACGCGCTTCCAGGCCCGCGCCGCACGCGGCAGCACAAAGCGCGGCCTCGCACTGCTCGACAAGCTTGACCGGGCTGCTCGTAATGCCCCCGCGAAGTCAAAACCCGCGTCGCCCGCCCGGCCTGTGAAGCCGACGCGCGGCGGGGCGGATTTGCGATGATCGCCCGCAAGGCCGGCATCGAACGCTAAAGCTCGCGCCGCGCCCTATCAGACAAAGGCAACCCGCGTTTCTCGACCCTCGCCGCCGTTGCAAAAGCCGTCGGCCTGCGAGTGACCGTCGAGCCTGCTTAGAAGACATTAAGCTTTTAGAATCATCCGTCGGATCCAAAGCATCGAGCGTCTTTATCAGCGAATCGCAATCGTCCGAGAGGTCTCAGGTGCCGACCTCTCGGGCTCTCCGGCTTACGCCAAGCATACTGAACTCACCGTTCCGTCACTGGGCGGGAAATGGATGACTCGAAAGCGCGGCGTTTGATTTTGTAACGAAACAGGTATTTACTTCCCGCCTGCGCGAAGGCGATCGAATTCTGAAATTGTTCCCGCGATCAATTGGGGTGTTGATCGAAATCGGGTTTCTGTCGTCAGTTGTCGAATCGCCGCTCTAAAGTCGATCAGTTCCGCAAGGCCGGCGTCGATGAGCACTGCCAGCGTGCCGGCCGTTGAAATGCCGTTGGCACGAGCGATCGATGTCGCCTTTCTTTCGTCGACTAGAAACACGTCGCAGCGAAGTTCAAGTCCGAGCGAAAGCGCGGACGCCTCGGCCAACTCAAGATCATCGACGAACCTTAACAACTTCGGCTGCGCGACTTCCAGCCAAGCGGGCGGGTGAGCGGCCCACGCAATGACCGATTTCGGAAAGTGCGACAATTGCAATTCGTCGATGACTGCAGGTGTCGTAACGACCGAGCCGTAAAGCTTGGGCAGAAGGTCGATCACCGCCAGTTCGATGAGGTAGCGCAAAGGGCCGGTGTCAGAAACAATCAGCATCGTTCAACCTCGTGCCCGGCCGGTGCCTTCGCGCAGCCGTCGAAGCGAAGTCGCTTGCTCGGCGATTTCATCTGCGGTGAATTCATCCGCAACGGAATGACGCGATAAAACGTCGTCCACCTCGGCACGCGAAATGCCGAGGAAGGTTGCGAGTTGTCCGTGTGAAAGCGTTTGAGACGAATACAGCCGAACACCAACGGCCTCGCGGGCGTCATGCTCGGCCTGTCGGGCCTGCGACGCATCCACATTCGGCGGCAGTTGGATCGTAATTTCCATGAAGCAAGTATAGCTGAATGCCCGCAATCCACCAGAAAAAACCCGACGCAGCTCGGGCTGATCGAGGTGGGGCGGTTTGTCGATTCGGTCGAGAGTCACACAACGGGAACGCGCAATTCTGCTGCTGCGGGATGTCAAATGCAGTTGCATGTCAACACGATGTCGCACCGGCGACTTTGCCCAGGATTGGTCGACGCGACTGACTGGAACCGGCCGCGCCAAAGTCCTTCGCGGTGGCCTCCACGGTGGATCGCGTGGGGAACACGATGAGTCGTGCACCTTGTCCACCTCCAAGCCAAAGCGACGGCATGACTGCCGACGAAACAGACCTCGACCGGCCCACGTCGTGAACTGATTCTCGCTCGTCGTTCCGCCCCTTCGCCAAATTCGGCCGACGGGTCTTACGCCGATCACTGAGTTCAACCTTGTCTCTCACGGCACCGGAGGCTTCGCCTTACCGGGCAACGGCTCGTGCCGTCCAGATTTTTCCGCTGGCGCGCCCGAACGGGTTTCTGTCGAAAGAAAAATCATGGCCCGTCACTCGCCCTTGCTGGCCGAACCTCTTATCTGGTTTTGTGTTTTAATAGGGCATTTACCAGGCTCCAGACCCGTCCGCCGACCGGCCTCCAAAGGGCCGTGTTTGATCCGTCGCTGCGCTTACCGTGTACGGATCAACCACAACCCCTTTTTACGGAGACCTATCATGGCAAAGAAGCAGAACAAGTCGTCGAACGAGAATCAATCCACTCAACGTTCCAAGCCGGTCGAAGAAATTCGCATCGGATCAATCAAAGCCGCCCTCTGGCGGAATGATGGTGAACAAGGTGCGCGATTCAACGTCTCTTTCCAACGCATCTACCGAACCGCAGAAGGCGAATGGCGCAGCACAGACAGCTTTGGTCGCGATGACCTGCTGATCCTGGGCAAAGTCGCCGACGCCGCTCATACGCGGGTGTTGCAACTGCAAGGCGAAGCCCGCGAACAGCAGCACACCAATGAACCGATCCCCGTGTAACTCAGACTCTGAACAGAATCGTCAAACCGCCCCGGCTCGATTGATCCGCACCGTACCGGATCAGTTGGGTCGGGGCGGAGGCGTGCGCTGAGATATACAAGGTTTAAAAAAGTTGTCCTGGCGAACAACAGCCTGTTGCCGCATGTCGCTGATGGAGTTGGAAGATGCGAAACGCAACCAGTCGTCGCCGACGCGGGCCAGGCCTGCTGACGATCGCGCATCAAGGGCGGCGGCGGGGCGGG
>JBBQKP010000071.1:0-14256 GCA_038326995.1 Tepidisphaerales bacterium | reverse complement strand
GCGGATTGTCGAATCAGATCGCGATCGCGATCCCGTGCGACCAGCGACCGAAGTTGCTCTAAATCGGGCAGCAGTGATTCGTGTTCGCCCGTGACGAACACGCGAGGCGGCGCGTCAAGAGCGAGCAATGCCGTCAGTCGCCTGGCGTGGTCTTGCGAGAGTTCCTGCAGCGCGGCCGGGCCTTCGCGCCGCACGACCAAATCGCCCTTGCTCAGCACGAAGATGAAATTCTGCGGATCATTGCCCGCCGCCACCTGTCGAAGCAGCTCTGCCGGTCTTTGGTCGGCATACTTTTCAATGCTCTGAACCCAGATCGGAAACAGCATGTGCCGAAGCATTTTTCGCGTGGTCTGCACGTGGTCGACGAAGACCGAATCAATATCAGGAAGATCGAGCAGAACTTGCTGACGCAGCGAATCAACACTGTGTGCGTGGATCGAAAACTTGCCCGGAATGATCGCGCTCAGCATCTTCGAAACGTGCTCGCTCTGCGTCTGATGAACATAGGCGAGCACTTGCCGCGTGCCCTCGCCGTGCCCGCTTGGGGTGGCGATTGCCTCGCCCGCGAGTGAGTTCACCAGCGTGCTCTTGCCGACGTCTTTCCCGCCGATCAGGCCGACGAAATAAATCTGATCCTGATCGTTTCCCTGGAACGCGGCCGAGGCGTCTTCCAGCACTTCGGGAAGCGGCGCATCGCACGCGAAGGCGACGTCGCGAACCAGCTCTGGAAGTCTCGCCTCTGTCATATCGACAAGATCGACTTGCGGGGCGGCGGCGTCAATGGCTGAGCAATCGGCGATCGCCTCGGTTGCGAATTCGCAGGGCCGGACGAACTAAACTTCGCTTGGCAGCTGGCAAAGCTTCAACGACGATCGAACGCGCAGATTCGACAGAAATGCACTTAGGTGTTGCACTACAGAAAATAGCCTGCCGCTGTTTCGTTTCTCAGATCGGTTTATTGGCCTCCAATTGATATGATCGCTCTTGCTCAGTCCACGAAACATCATGATTGACCGCACGCACCATTTTTGGTACATTTATGTCCGAGGTTAGGAAAAAACTAAACGTCGTGTTTTTCCAAACCGAGAGTGGGGCGAGCCTTGCCGCGAGTGGCTGCTTTCACTTTCAAAAGCGGATCGAAAGACGATCGGCGAGGACATTCTCAAGGTGCAATACTGCTGGCCAATCGGCAAACCGTTGGTCGATGGTTTCGGCAGCGGCTTGTGGGAAGTGCGATCGAGGTTGGATGATCGAATCGGAAGAGTTTTGTTTTGCATCGAAGGACAGACGATGGTTCTGCTACACGGCTTCATCAAGAAGACGCAAAAGACTGCGAAGCGTGAGTTGGAAGTGGCGAGGAAGCGACGAAACCAATTGGAGCAACGGGAATGATCAAGAAGCAAAAACACATCGGCTCAAATTTCGACGATTTTCTTGAATCCCAAGAGATGCTTGAAGAGTGTCGAGCCAGTGCTATAAAGTTCAAACTCGCGCGAGAGCTGGAAAAAGCCATGCATTCGCAGAAAATCACCAAGGCGGCGATGGCAAAGCGATTGAAAACCAGCCGCTCGAATGTTGATCGGCTGCTTGATCCGGCGAACACCTCGATCACGCTCAACACGATGGCTAAAGTTGCCACCCTGCTTGGCAAGCGGATTGAGTTCTCGCTCGCATAGCCCAGGCTGCTCATCGTTGATCGCACCGCGGATGGCGACGAATCGAAAGCGTTCAAAACCGGAATCGCCGCTTAGCTCAAGGCGTCGATCGCCGTCTCCGCGATCACGAGCCGCTCATCAACTGGTCTTTACCTGCGCCCGCGAATCCCGATTGGCGAGACCTGGTCAGGGGTGCCCGGTTACAGAACCCGGCTTATTAGAACCCGCTTACTAACGTGCACGGCTCGTTTAATTTGAAGGTGCGTGACGGCAACCGAAGTCGAAAATCGGATGCGCTTCACGTTCGCGCGCCGGCCCTGATGCGCCGAGTCGCGAATGGAATGTGTGATGGAAATGTGGGTCGAGGAATACAAACGCGAACTCAAATGTGCGCATTTCGGCCGAACCGGGGTGAGAGGATACGGCGTAAGGTGAGTGGTGAATGTGAGTTAGATCGAGGGATGGGGGCAAAAAAGTCGTGAAAAGGGTTGGTAAAAGCGTGCGAAATGGATGCGAAATGGGGAAGCGCAGCGCAAATCGGCGCAAATGGGCGGAAATGGGCGGAAATCAAACGCACCGACCCCGGCGGGTGAGCGCCGGGGTCGGAGGGGATGAACCAATTGGCAGACGTGTCGGGCGGCACACGATCTGGAACGAGGCTCGGCTCCGCCGGCTACGTGTGATCGTCAGATGCGCCCGGTAAGACTTACCGGAGCAGACTCAGGGCGGCCTGAGGTGCGGAGTTGGCCTGGCTCAAGACGCTTGAGGCGGCCTGGGACAGAATCTGCGACCTGGTGAGGTTCGCGGTTTCGGCGGCGAAGTCGGTGTCGCGGATGGCACTTTCGGCGGCACTGATGTTCTCGAAGGCGACGCCCAGAGAGTTCACGGTCGAGCCGATGTCGTATCGCTGGAAGGCACCGAGCCGACCACGAAGCTGCGAAACCTGATTGATCGACTCACTGATGATCTTCTGAGTGGTGTTGGTGTTGTTGGCATTTAGTGCATTGGTGCCACCTGAAGCGAGCGAGGAGAGGAAGCCGTCGGTGCCGTTGCCAAGGTTGCCCGTGGTGACGCCGTTGATACCGATGGATCTCTTGGTTCCTTCGTTGACGCGACCGCCGAGGTTGAAGGTGGCACCACCGCCGGTGACACCGATGCTGACGGTGAAGGTATCAGAGTTGGAAGCGTCGGTGAGGTCGAAGGTCGCGTCGAGCCCACCGGTACGAACGCTGACGGTTCGACCGTTGGTGTCGGCGACGGCGCCGTTGACGTTGACGATGGCATCACGACCGTTGTCGGTGGTGCCGCCGCTGGTGAAGCTGTTGAAGCTACCGGAGAGGGCTCGGACGGTGACGAATGAGTCCTCGCCGAAGGTTGTTGAACCGAAGACCAGGTTCGCGCCACTGAAAGTGGCGGAGACGCCGGTGGTTTCTCTGATCGCGTTGACCGCGGTCTGGATGGAGCTGAGCGTAGCGCCAGAGCCGAAGCTGAGCTGCTCTGCCCCGTCCAGCCCGGTGAGTTCGAGAGTCACGCCGCCCGTACCGACGGCGGCCGTACCACCGTTGACTGATGCGATTTGAGCGCTCTGTGTCACGGTGATCGAGATCGCCTGGGCGGCACCGTCGGGTAGACGGGCGGAGTTGATACGCAGATTGGCGACGGACGACGAGGATACGCCGCTGGTGGTGTACCCGAGATTACCGTTGAGCAATTTTCTGCCCTGGAACTCGGTGCTGTTGGCCAGACGGTTGATGGTGCCCAGGATCGAATCGACCTGAAGCTGGTTGGCGCTGATTTCGTCGGCACTCAGGGCACCGCTGTTGGCGGCTTCCGTGGTGAGGCCCTGCAGCTCGGTCAGCAGGCTGCTGATTTCGCCCAGACCACCCTCGGCGGTTCCGATGAGGTTGCTGGCGCGTTCTGCGTTGTCGATCGCCTTGCCGATACCGGCTTTTTCGGCGCGGAGCGACTCACTGGCGATCAAACCGGCGGGGTTGTCCGAGCCACGGTTAATCCGCAGACCGGTGCTGAGACGTTCGAGGGAGGTGTTAAGTCCCCTGTTGTTGGTGTTGAGAACACGCTGAGCGATCAGCGAGTTCACGTTGGTGTTTATTCTGCTCATGTTTGTATGTTTCCTTCTGACTTCCGTCGAGAATGCGAATTGTGTCGCTAGTGATCCGATCGTTGCTGCCGGTTTGCGGCCGGTGGGTGTTGAACGACTGGTTTCACCATCTCGAAGGGTCGCTCCCTTCTAATCTCTTCATCAGGGCTCAAGGGAGAATCCCTGACGATCACGTTGATACCTTCATGGACTTGGCCCGTGGCTTCTTCGCTGGGGGCGTTGTCCGGTCGCGGACCTGGGTGACCTCCTCTCGTTCCGTGTGTGGCGTTCCACACGTCGCTTGGGGTTCATCCTGCTGAGCCCTGCCGGATTTCGTCGTGAAAAACGGTATGGCTTCACATGCGACATCGGAACCAAATTGGGGGGCACTTGAGATCTTTACGGCTTCAGGAAAAAACGGACTTTAGCAACAATCATCGAGCTCTCTCGCGGGAATCATCCGCCTCTATCACATGACGTCTTCGCGAGTATTTCAATCGCGATTCTTATCGGCGATGCTGGTGAATTTGTTCCCGACAAAAGGTTCATGCGGCCTGGCGCGTCAGATAACAATTCGTTATTGCGACGTTGAATTAAAAGAATCTTGTTGGCCTCACGTGAAGCAGACAAAAGTCCAAGATCAAATTGGGAGCCAAATCATGGCCGCTTTATCCGGGATACAACGCGGCGAAACCGTGCAGTTATACAGGTCATTCGAATCGAAATAGCTAAAGATACTCACGTACGACGAAACGACTATCGCAAAATGTCGATGCCGCTGGACTGGTCGAGGATGTTCTGATCGTCGTCACGATCGACCTCTGCGACGTCGTCACCGCCACCGCCGACAAGGGTATCGACGCTGTCATCCCTGGCTAAGAGCAGGTCGTTACCGCTACTGCCGTCAATTGAGTCCCGACCATTTCCGCCGATGAGGGTGTCATTCCCCGCGCCACCTATGAGCGTATCGTTGCCGTCGCCCGCGTCGATGAATGCGCTGATGCCGCTTCCCGCGTCGATGGTGATCGAATCATTCCCCCCGAAGCTCGCTACACGCACGCGGTTGATACCCGCCGCACTCACGCGGGTCGTTTGCCCGTTGATTTCCGCGACGATCTCATTGTTGTTGAGGGTGATGCTGATCGAATCATTTTCGGGCGAACCCGTAATCATGAGCGTCTGGTTGTTGAGGAACTGCACCTGCGATCCTCCCCCAATGCGGGTTGCGGACCACCGCACGCTTCGTGCCCCGGCCGATTCATCCAGCAGAGCCGTGAACACAATGTCATTGTCGGGTTCGATCAGCACGTCGTAACGGGTGCGAGAAGTCGCGATGGAGCCTGGAATAGTGAACTGCGTGATGCCATCACCGTCGAAGGTCACGTCGGGCTTGCCGTCGGGATCAAGCCGCAAGAGAGTGACCGCTCCGTCGTTACGAACACTCCATGCCAGAATTCGGCCGAGCCGGTCGACCTCAAAATTCTTGAATCCCGCCGCGGCCAGACCGTTGTTGCCGAAGGTGATGTCGGGCGTTCCCTGGGGCGTGAGCCTGGCAAGGCCCGAAAGGTCAAATCGATGCACAAGTTTTGCGTCCGCCTGGGCGAACAGAATCTCTCGCGAAAAATCCAAAAGAACGCCGTTGTCTGCGAAGCTGCTATTCAGATCGCCGCCGTTTTGGATTCGATAGACCGCCGTAGTCGTCGATCCGTCAAGTGGGTTGGCAACACGGCCCTGCACGTAGAGCTGTTCATTGGAGCCGGCGATCTGAGCGAGAAAGACAGCGCCCAAAATTGGATCTCCGTCAGGAATACCGCTTGCCCCGCCGCCCGCGTCGTTGACGATGCTCGCCAGGCGAAGATTGCCGACCTGATCGGGCGACCGCATCACCACGTCGCCGCCGATGACGGACTCGAACAAGGAATTGGTGCTTGAACCAACAGAAGGTCCTGCAACCTGTCCGTTGAGTTGGTATCGCTGAATAAGGTTGGTTCCGCTTCGGGCCGCATCGGCCCAGAGCCAGAATCCACCATCGCCGCGAACGATCGTGCCGATATTGGTGAGACTAGTTGAAAAGACAGAATTAGTGATGAGCTGGCCGTCGGTATCGAGCGAGCCGTCGAGCGACCCGTTCGGACGAAATCTTCGCGTGATGCGGGAGTCGCCGGCGACACCCGAAAGCAGAAGCGTGCCGCCGACCTCGACGTTGCTCTGTGCAGGGCCGAAGGTAAGTAGATTGTTGTTGACGCCGCTCGCGTTGAAGGAACTGTCGCGACCCAGAGTGCTGGTGTAGCCGTAGGCCCGGATCTGACTGCCGATGTCATTTCCCCCTCCAGCCGCCCCGCTCACTGGACCGTTCGCCTGACCCCCCGCCAACAGAATGCTGCTCCCACGGACGGCCATTGCGGGAAAGTCTGTCCACGTCGTTCCGGCGTCGAGGCGCTGCCGGGAATCCGCCCGGAGCGTCGCCGTACCGCTGGTCGCTACGCCGTAGACTTTCTCACCCGCGACAACGCGTTCCTCGACGACCCCTCCTGAGGAACGCGAGGGCCCGAGGCGAAAGACGGCTTCATGGCGCAGATTCGACCAGCTGGCGGTCGCGTTGGTGTTGAGCACGCCGTTCACGCCAAAGGTCGATTCAATTCGCCCGCTCGCGCTGTAAAACACCAGTGCCGCATTCGCCCCGCCGCTGGTGAGGGTCGAGCGCGACGAGTCATTGCGAACCAAAGCCAGGACGCTGCCGCGAGCGCTGACACGGATATCGGTCGTGCGGTCATTGTTAGAACTCACCGACAAGCCGTTAATGCCGTTGCTATTAAATGACCTGTCCAGCGTGCCTGAACTCGTAAGTCTCAGCACCATAGAATTTGTTCGATTGCTGCTGGCGGTGGTGAAGCCGCCTAGCACCGGCCGACCCGTGGAATCCACCTTCATCACCACGACGCTATCGTCGCGGCTCGTCGGGTCGATCGTCGCGACTCCTGAATTGCCGAATGCAAGCGAGAGCGAGCCCGATGTGGTGAACTTTGCGACCGTAATCTTCTGGCTCGGGCCAACGCCTCGGACGTCCGCGGCGACGAAGATCGCGCCGTCGGGCGCGACCGACAATGCCTTGGCGACGGGCTGACCGCCGGTCGAAATTATCAATACGCCGTTATTGCCAAACGTACTATCCAATGACCCGCTCGACCGGATTCGCCTCACGCGCACCGCGTCAGAACTCGTATCCGCGATATACGCCCTACCTGTCGAATCGACCGTAAAGGCAAAATCCGTCTGACGCGACACACTACCCGAACCCAGTGGCACGACCAGCAGACCGTCGTTGCCGAACGTTCTATCACGCGAGCCGTTCGAATTATATCGACCGATGAACCCGCCCGTAACGTTTTCGTCTCGCCAAACCCACGTCCCGGCCACGATGATCTTGTTGCCAATGGTGCCTTCTGCAAAACGTACGACGGGCCTGACGATCGTTGCAGAATCCGGAAGTGTCGTGCTGCCCGTGACCTGCCCGCTAAAACCCAGCCCACTGCCAAAAGTGGCATCGATCACGCCCGCGGCCGTGAAGTGACGACGCTGCTCCAGCACATCCATTCGATGCGACCTGGACAATTTCGTGCATCGATTCGATCGTCTTCTGTTGTTTTTTGCCATTTCGTCCATTGTGGGCCGAGATTATACACCAAGTAGACGCCGCACGATAGCGTATTATTCCTTACAAAGTCATGGCTTCGCGTCGTTTCCTACCGGGAACCCCCCACTCTACTCGCGCCCACTCTCGCGCCCACTCTCTCTCTGTTGCCTCCCTTCCTCTCTCACGCTTAGCCACCCGCTTGCTGGCGCTTTGAAGAACCGCATTTGCACATCAAGCGCCAGCAAGCTTGCGTTTACACGCAGATAACCAGACGTACACTTTGCTCTACACGCACATCACTGAATCGCACGCCGATTTGCGTGCGTCCACTTAGTCTTCGATCATGTCCACACCATGGCCGAAATTCCTTCTCCCGTTCTGCTCTCGACACCGCAGCCGTCTTACGCGTTTTTCAGCGAGCTCGCACGCGTGTTCAATAGCGGCATGTCTCGCTCTGTTTTGCTCACAGGAAATATCCAGGACCTGTTCTTCGCCGACAGCAACACGGGCGGCGACTACGTTCCACTCCTGCAGCTCATCACCACCAAATCGGCCGTGCCGGGAATCGTTCAGCTCGTCTACGAACTCAACGGGCCGATCCGCGCATTTCCCGGCAGCGCGTGGGACACGATTCGCCGCGGCTGGATCACATGGAAGACCGGGACCGACATCGACTCACTCACGCTGCAGGCCCTGACCGACCGGAAAAAGCAGATCGAGAAGCAACAGGTCGAAGCGGATTTCGACGCCAAATTTTCCGACGCGATAGGCCAGCCGACTGTCGCGATGGAACTGCTGCGTCAGCTCACGATCTGTTCGCGTAGCACTGATGCGCAGGGCAGGCCGTTCATTAAGGAGAAGTTGCTGATCATCGTAGAGTCGATGGATTTGATCGTGCCCGGGGCCGACCCGGACGTAACAAAACTCAACGCGGCCGACCGTCATCGCGTGATGGTGCTGAGCGACTGGCTGAGCGATCCGGGCTTTATGAACGGGGGCGACAGCGTCGTCATGCTCGCAGAAAGCCTAAGCGTCGTTCACCCGCGCGTCGCCAAGCTGCCCAGCGTCATCGCCATCGACGTTCCCAGGCCCGACGCCACATCACGTCAGCATTACATCGATCACTTCATCAGCCAGCGCGTGCAGAAACAGCTTCCCGCCCCGACGCTCTACGGCACGAGCCGCGAACTCGGCGAGCTGACGGCCGGCCTTTCTGTCCACGCGCTGCGCCAGGTGATGCTCAGCGCGACGCACTCGCAGAAGCGACTCGAACCGGCCGACGTGGTGGGCGAGGTGGAGGAATTCATCTGCGCTCAATTGGGCGAGGACGTGATCGAATTCAAACGGCCGACGCACACATTGAAAGACGTCGTGGGTTTTTCGAAGCTCAAGGCGTTTATCAAGGAGGAGATGCTGCCACGAATGACGACCAGCGGCGCGGACGCATTGAGCGGCGCCGCGGTTGCCGGGCCGATCGGTGGGGGCAAGACGTTCATCTTCGAGGCCGCCGCCGCAGAGTTGGGCATTCCGGTGCTGACGCTCAAGAATATTCGCAGCCAGTGGTTCGGGCAGACGGACGTAATTTTCGAGCAATTGCGAAGGACATTAGAAAGCCTGGGCCGCGTGCTGATTTTTGTGGATGAGGCCGACACGCAATTCGGCGGGGTCGGGAGCGACGCGCACGAAACCGAACGTCGGCTGACGGGCAAAATTCAGCAGATGATGAGCGACGTAAAACTTCGCGGCAAGGTGACCTGGCTGCTGATGACCGCTCGGATTCACAATCTCTCGCCCGACATTCGCCGGCCGGGCCGAGCGGGCGACTTGATCATTCCCGTGCTTGACCCCGAGGGCGAAGACCGCCTGGAATTCATCCGCTGGATGCTAAAGGGCAGCGTGGATATCAGCGAGGGGAGCGACATCGAAACGCTCGTGAAAGAGTTCGAGCCGATGTGCATGGAATACTCGTCGGCCACCTTTGCATCGCTACGCAGTGTGCTGAAAGCCAAGTCGAAGATGGCGCTGCTTTCACCCGAACAGGTGAAGGCCGTGATGCAGGATGTGCTGCAGCCGGATATTCGCGCCACACGTCGCTACCAGACCTTGCAGGCGCTTATAAATTGCACCAGAAGATCGCTATTGCCCGACCCGAATGTGACGGACGAACAGCGGAGCGAATGGTCGGCCGAGATCCGGCAGTTGGAGCTGACGGGGTTACGATAAGATCATCATTTACAAAACTTTACGATCGGTGTAGTGCACAATCTTTTTCTCGTCACCGGCCTCACGGGTGCGACAAGAAATTCCGGTTAAATAATGTTGACGACGAGATTCGCAATGTTATTATTTACTGTGAGTTGAACACCGGGCGTTTTCTGATCAGCACGATGGTGTTTCTAAGACTATGCGGTGAAACGAATTTGTCGGGGGCCGTCCCCGAAGAAAGTCCCCCCTCTTTCTTCAGCCCCCGACGCTAAAATACGAAGACCCCGGACGACTTGGTCCGGGGTTTTCGCTTTTGGAAGTTCGAATTTTAATGAACACTGACACCCGCAGCTTACCCATTATCAAACATTCGCCTGAAGCTCAAACACCCGAATTCGCTTTCCCTCTTGATCGCGCGGCCCGAACTCTTCCACACGCCAGCCGCGCTCGCGCGACCACGCCGCGAACTCGTCCGCCTTGGGACGCATCGGCTCGCCCAGGACCAGTCGGCCGCCTTCGCTCAAGTGCTTCTTCCAAAATCGATCCAAAAAATCCCACTGGTCGCGCTCGTACAAAATATCACTGCCGACGATCAGATCGAACCTCTCGCCCAGATCGTCCGTTTGCCAATCACACAGCCGAACGCTGGTCCGATCGCGCATCGCGTGGCAGTTGATCTGCGCGAGCAGCAGCGCGTGGGCCTCGTAATCGACCAACGTCACCGTGCAATCGGGCCTCGCCGTCGCCACAAGCAACCCCGCCAAGCCCATGCCACAGCCCAGATCCAGTACGTTTAGCCGTTTACTCGATTCAGTGTCAAGTCGCCCATCAAGCCGGCCGTGTTCAAGCAGATGTCCCACCACACCCGCGGCACTTTCCCACACCGCAGCCCAGTAGGGCACGTGCAGGCCGCGAACGCCTTTTGATTCGAGGTCACACACGTCGTCGAGCACCTGATCGGGATCGGAGACGCGCGTGAAACGCACACTGACATCTCTGACGTTCACATCGACGGTTTCGATCGCGAATAAAGAACCCGCCTGTTCGCGTAGTGTTGCGAGAGGCGGGTCGATGGTCATTGAATTTTAGCGAAGTAGGAGACGAAGGGCTCTCAAGTCAGCGGCCTTAGGCCGCGACAGTACCCGCCCCGGGCTTGGTCCACCTGCGCTTGACGGGCTTGATGACGAGCCCGGCCTTGATCGCCTTGGTGCTCACCAGAATCCGCACGGTCGCTCCGTCAATCACAGCGCGAACCTTCTGCAGATTCGGCTTGAACTTGCGGGCGGTGATCCCGGTGATCTTTGTACCCACGCCGCCCAGATATTTCGCCTTGCCGCGGGTGGTGATTTGCTTACCGAACGTGGTCTTTTTACCGGTGAAATGGCAGACGCGGGGCATTGGTGAACCTCTGGAAATTGACTTGCGTAACGAACGATCAGACTGCAATCCGATAGTTATACTCGACTTTCAGGCAGACACTGCATGACGCACGTCGTCCGAAGTCGGGCCAAGCACTATACCACCATTCGACCCGGATCGCAATGTCATTATTACAATCGGCCGACTTTGTCCGGGGATAACCTTTCCTTTTTACACCTCTACTTTCTCAAACTCTTCACGACTCTTGGCGAGTAGCTGGGCCTCACTCATGTGCTGCTCGTTGACGACGACGCACCCGACGACTCGTCCCGCGGCGCTGACCTCATGCTCCTGCAGGTGCTTCATGAGCTGCTCCATCGCGCTGCTCGAGCCCGTTCCAGAGCCCATCAGCAGGATTTCCTTCGCCTCTCGAAGGTGCGTGGAAATTTCGCGGTAGAACGACGTAGGCTCCGCCCACCGCTGTCCGGTCGCGTCATTCTCGACGTGCCTAAGGTGTCGTACGCTGTGCTGATCTGGGTCGAGTGGGATTCGAATTGGAACCGTTTGCGGCTCTTGCGATCGAAACACTCTCGCCAGGCGATGATCCAAGACCACCAGAATTCGCGGATTGTTTTCATCAACCTGAGGCTGCTTCGGCGCGGGCTCGTCTATGAAATGTCTGATTTTCATGACCTCATTCGCGTCGCTTATGCTGTGCGAGGTCGGCTTATGTAGGATAAGCGTTTTACCATGTCGGGCGACTTTTAACACGTCTCCGTGCTCGTCCACCGCTTCAGCGAGTGAGAGCAGTAATGAATGCACATCTGCCCATTTCAGGTTGTGTGAAATGGGATGAACAAAAATGGCGTCGCGGGTTTTTTGTTGTGAGTGGGAGAGTGAAGTTTTCATGATGAGTTTTATTTCTGGTAATTCGCAGCCTTCTAATTTGTGTTTTGGCGGGGGCTACAAAACCTTGGTCGGCTGAATATGTTCAATCAGGAACCATGTCTGCAGCTCGTTGGTACGGACGACGTTTGAGATGATCAGGTCGTTCGTGCCGTCGTCGCCCCCCTCTTGTGCTTCGCGGGCCATCGCACGGGCTTCGAGAAGGATAATTTCGTGGGCGGCGAGCAATCGCTCGATCTGATGCGTGCTGTCCTCACGGCCTTTTGGCGCACGTGGAATCGTCGACATTTCTGCCACATCCGCCGCCATCGCCACCGTGACTCCACCCAGTGCCTGTACCCGTTCGGCGATCAGATCGACCAGTTTCGACTGTTCTTCATAGTGCTTGTCGAAAAGCAAATGCAGCATGTAGAATGTCGGGCCAGAAACCTGCCAGTGATGCTTTTTGTACAGGTCGCGCAACGTCATCACGTCGGCCAGGAGCTGATTCAAATTTTCGACACTCCGTGCCGCAAGTTCGCCGCTCAGTGCCAGCGGATTGCGTCTTGGATGTCCGAAAACCTGCGTTATTCCACTGGCCGAAGAAGCCACGGATTCCTTGACAGCGGGGGTCTTGAATTGTTGTGTCGATTGAATGCCCGTTTTGCTCGAGTTATTGATGGTCTGAGACATTTTTGATCTCCATTTTCGAAAAGATGTTCTATTTTATAAGAATTGGGGGTGAACCGATGACTCGGAAAAGAAACCCGGAATTGCAATATAGATGATCCCCATTTCCTAAGCGTGGGCGTATCAGGGCTTGCACCTGTTCTTTAAACAATCAAACACGCAGAAAATCAGACCAATCCCTGTACGTTGCAACACTTCAGCCCAATGCATCCGGTATTAAACGATCCGCTCACGTTCGTAAGCGGTTGATGAGAATTGCGGTTAAGAGTCCAGGCTGCGGACCACTTCTGGCCCGTACGGCAGGACATTGTCGTGGAAATGAAACGAAGATGGCTTGCCAGCCGGGCCGGACAACGGCGGCCGTCGGACACGAATTCATCGATGTTCAGTCGGTCGTCGGTCTCGTCGTCGGCTGATCCAGCAAAGGCGCGGCCGGTCCGGTCGCGGGTCTGGTCAAAGGCAATATGCTTTGCTCGCCCAATTCGCGCAGACGTCGCTCGGCTAGCTTGAAATCAGCATCGATCGCCAATGCGTGCTGAAACAGAGCACGGGCCTCCTGCGGACGATTTTGCTTGAGACGCAGTGTGCCAAGATTGGTAATGGCCTCGGGAAATCTCGGGCGAATCGAGAGGGCGCGCTGGAGCTCTTTCTCGGCCTCTTCGAGCTGGTTGACGCGCAGGTGAAGCATGCCGATGTTGTTGGCGATTTGCGGGTCGAACGGGCTGATCTGCCGGGCCTTTTCCCAGGCGATCAGCGCTTCATCCGCTGATCCGCCCTCGATGACGACTTTGCCGTACGTCAGCAGCACGCTTGGATCCAGCGGCTGAATTTTTAAGGTGTCTTCGATGACCTGCCGGGACTGTTCGAGCCGCTTGATTGCTTCAGCGTTGTCAGACGCGAACGCGATCGACGACATTAAAGAATTCGTTAGTCGCAGTCTGGCGGGAATCAATCTCGGGTCCGCATCGACGGCCGCGAGATACGCGGTGAACGCGCCGGCGTCGTCATTGCTCGCCTCCAGAACGACGCCCAGCGCCAGCTGCGCCTTTGCGAATCGCGGCTGCTGACGGACCAGCTCTTGGAGCGCGATTTTAGCGGCGGGAAGATCGTCCTTGCGAGCAAGCCGCTGGCCGATGCGGAGCAGCGCGTAAGGCTCCTGCGGATACCGCTTGAGAATCGCACGATCGACGGCCTGCGCGTCCTCACCCTTTCGGTCGCGAAGATCCGCCCCTTGCGACAACGCGAGCAGACTCGAATTGTTTCGGCTGGCGGCAAAACTCCATAACGGCCCTTCGCTCTGATACTTCTTCGCGTGCCAGAACGACCCGCCCACCAACGCGATCACGCCCAGCACCGCCAACCCGCTTGCAGGCGCGGCGAAGTCCGCCCGGGCACGCACGATTGATGCGAACACGGCGGCCGTCCCCACCGCCAACGCGCTCACGCCGAAATACGTCGTGCGCTCAATGAACAGTCCGCCCGTGTCGGGTGAGAAATCCAACAACAGCGCGGCCGGTGCGAGCAATACCACCACCAGCAAAAGCACCGCCAGCACATGCCGCGACCACGGACTTTTCGCACTTCGCGTGGCGAGCCACCCCGTCAATGCAGCAATTCCCGCGAGCGTCAACAGCCCGACGATGCGGATCGGACCGGTGACATTGAAACGCGGGTGATCGGGCATCAGATCGAACGGGATGAAGAAAAGCTGCGTGTATTTCAGTAGTGCC
>JBBQKP010000070.1:0-14266 GCA_038326995.1 Tepidisphaerales bacterium | reverse complement strand
CGGCTTATTATAAGGCGGTGAAATATTATTGATTTTCCCGGCACATTTTCGATTGTTTGCTCAAGTCGTGTCGCGGGTGGTCGATGAATTGGGTGTCGTTTTGACGGAGCGGCCGAAGATGATTGGCGTGTGGGTGACGGCGAACTGGTACAACGAGCGCGGCGAGACCGGCGCGGCGTGCAGCCCGATCAGCATCAACCTGCCGGCGAGCGTGGCGCTGCCGAGCGGTGAGAAGATGAAGATCGCGGCGTGATATGGAAGCGATGTCGACGCCGCTTTGTATGCGAACGAAGAAAGCGGCGAAACGTCGAACAGTTCGAGAATGGAATTCGAGGGCGGGGAGGAAAAAATTCTCCCCGCCTTTTTTGTGTGTGAAACTCGGGCGATTGGACGTTGGGAATTGTAATGTCATGTGCTTTGTCATGTACTTTGTCATGGAGTTTTTGTTGTGCGGCATCACATCGCGGCGCGGATGATGAAGACCAGAGCGCTGACGATCCCGCCGACGAGCAGCAGGAGCAGGACGATGGCGAGCGGGAAGAGGAAGAAGCCGACGAGGGTGCGTAATTGGCGATGAACGATGGCGTGGGTGAACGCGACGATTAAGAATATGCCAACGCCGACGATGACTGTTGCGATGGTGGGGACGGGCAGCAGGCCGTGGAACGCGACGATGGTCGTTGCCCAAAGAGTAGCAGCGACGGCGAGTGCGGCGCCGAAGTCGAAAGCGGCTTCGGGGCTGACCGATTTTGAGTCTGATGGAGTATGGGAGAAGTAGGAAAGTGCCTGCACCGGTGTGTGCGGCGTTGGGACGTTTGACGTCGCGGATTCAGATGCTGAATCGGGGATGGGGGAAAGACCAGAAGGCTGTTGCGGTCTGTCGAGCACGATTGGATTGTAGCGGTAGATCGCAGCGGCAGGGTGAGTGAATGGGTGTCTTGTGCCTAAAGTCGGCTTTCTTCTTGCCGAATTGGCAGGATTGTGTTGTGTGGCAGATCCGGAAGGCAATCAACTCGACGGGCGTTATAATTTTCATCTGTCACGTTTTCAAAAGCCGATCAGAGTAATCGAGGCAATGAGCTGATTTCTGAAGATGTCGGAAGGAAATGCCCGCCTGTTCCATTTTCGACGAGGACCGATGAGATTGGGGATGGACGAAGAATGCGATGGGTAATTCGCAATCGGATTGAAACTCCAAGACGTGTGGCGGCGTCAACAATGAACTGGAGAGGGTAATGGTGCCCTGAGAAAAGGCGGTCGAGGTCATCGGCTTTATGTGAGGGTTCTGGCGTGAGGTGACTGGCGCGAGGGTTCTGGCGTAAGGTGTATGGCATCAGAAGGTTTAGCAGACGCCTATAATATCCGGTGTAGGAAAATCAGGTGAATCATGTTTCCCAAATTACCCATCTGTCTTGACCGTACGCCCAAGAGGCGAACAATTAGTTTAGGGCAGGACGATAAGTCGTGCTTGAAGACGGACGAACAACGACCCAACTTGGAGATTGAAATGACTTCATGTATTAGGACGATCAGTAAAACCGCTACTCAATCGAGATTGGTGCGGATAACGACAGTTTGTCTGGTTGCGGCAGGCTTGGTCTATGTCGTGCCGGTGATTGCGCAATCAGATGGAGCCCGCGGTACGGGAATCGGTCTTTCGGCTGATACGCAGACTACGGCGAATAGGGCGGCCGCGAGTCAGCAGGCTGGAAAGAATTCCGCAACGGAGTCGTCGCCGGTGCTGGCTGTTACGAGTGCGAGCAAGACATTTAATGGCGCGTTTAGCCAGCAATACGGGCAGATTAAGACGCTGGAGGTTAGGCGGGGCGATAGCGTTTCTGCCGGGCAGTCTTTGGTGTTGCTGGATACGTCGGTAGAGCGGGCGCAGTACGATTATTTTATGTTGCAGGCCGATACATCGCTTCAGACTGCCGCGGCGCAGCAGGAATTTCAGATGGCGACGGTGAGGTTCGAGCGTTTTAAGAGCATTTTTGAGCTGGGCGGAGGTAACAAGTTCGAGGTCGAAGAGGCGCAGGCCGACGCCGCGGTGAGACGAATCACGGTCGACATCCGCAAGCGTGAAGGCGATATTGCCGCCGCACAGGCCCGAGGCCAGCAGGCCCGGATCGATCAGATGCAGATCAAGTCACCGATCGCGGGCGTTGTGTCGATGATTCACTATAAGGAAGGCGAAATCGTTGACCAAAACAGGCCCGTGATTGAGGTGGTACAGCTCAATCCGCTTTTCATCGAACTCAGGGATATTCAGCACGCCACTGTCTCACAGTTGAAGACCGGCCAGACGGTTCAAGTTCGATATAGCGTGAGCTCTGGTGTGAAGGGAATAAGTGTCGAATCCGCATGGAACGAGGCGAAAATTAACTTCATCTCCCCTCTGGTTGATGAAGCGACAGGCTACCGGCTCATCAGGCTTGAGATGCCTAACCCCGACTTGGAGCCGGCCGGTCTTGAGGTGGAGGTCAAACTTCCCACGGTTATCGTTTTGAAGTAAAAGAGCGTGAGAAGACGAAACGCGTCGATCTGGACGACTCACCGCGTTCGAAATGTGTTAGACCATGGGATTCAAAGAAGAGCCCTTCCTCGCCAGACTTATCGGAGAATATAAGTGACATTCATTCAAACCCAGTCTGACAGACAGCGCGAGCAGGAACGCCAGCAGCAGCAGGAGCAGCAAAAGCAGGTTACACGTTCCAGGTTGGTCGAAAAGCTGCTTCAGCCGACACCCGATCTACCTCAGTTTCTCAATGACCTGGTGCACGTGCAGGCGGTCATTGTTGCAGGGACCGAGGCGGCGGCGTTTATTCTTCAACCGGGCAAGGATCAGTCAGAACTGTCGCTGAACAATGTGGCTCACATCAGGCCCGATACGAGTGACGATACGATCAAGCAGCAGGCATTGCAGGCGTTTAGTGAACTCATCGGCCTGTGCATACAAGACGGCCGCGACGGCGCGATCGAAGTCGCCCCGACCGACGGCACGCGGGAGGCGCAGTACTGCTTGATTACACTGCTCCGCGCCGACGGCCGAATTGTTGCGGTGACGGCGGTGATTGCACGTTGCCTAGACGATCAACGCTCACGCCAGCGACTTGAAAGCATGCAGTTGATCGCGGGTTACTTCGACGTCTTCCTCATGCGCAAGAGCGCCGAGACGATGAAGCTTGCCGCCCAGAACCACCAGGACGTTCTGCAGTATGCCGGGGCCATGAGCACGAGCGACGGCTTCAAGCAGTCGGTCGCCAACGTGTGTAACGAGCTTTCGACGCGAACGGGTGCGAGCCGCGTATCGCTGGGCTGGTGCCACGGGTGGAAGGTGAAAGTCGAAGGTCTCTCGCACACCGAAAATTTCGACAAGAAGCAGGAACTCACCGTTCAGATCGCCCGCGCGATGGAAGAATGCGCCGATCAGGATGAAATTGTCCAATTCGACCCGGGCGACGGCCTCAACCCCGGCCAATCCACCGCCAACAACGTCCGCGAGGCACTGGCCCTCTCGAAGTTAGAAGGCGGCACGCGCGTCACCAGCATTCCGCTGCGTCAAAAGGGTGAAGTCGTCGGCGTCATCACGCTCGAGTTTCCGCAGACCAAGAAGCCGACCGACCATGAAACGACCGGGCTGGCCGTCGCGAGCGAGGTGCTGGGCCCACAGCTGTTTGATCGCTGGCAAAACGACCGCTGGTTGCCAGTCAAGGCGTTATATTCTGTTCACACGACGCTGAAGTGGGCGAAAAGCCCCGTACACACGCTGTACAAACTCCTGATCATTTTGGGGATCGTGCTTTTGCTCTTCATCAGCTTCTATAGCCCGATGCATTATGTAAAAGCGCCTTTCAGTTTCGTCGCCGAAATCAGGCGGACGATCAGCGCCCCGATCGACGGGTTGCGGGTATCGAGTGTTCTGGTCGAGCCCGGTCAGCGGGTTGAAGAAGGTCAGATTCTTCTCCAGTTCGACTCCGAGCAGCTCAAGACCCAAAAATTTACCGCAGAGAAGAAGGCCGTGGCAAAACGAGTGGATGCCCGAAATCTTGCGGGCAACACCGACCGAAATCAGCTCGCCGAGTCCAGGCAAGCCGTGCTCGAAGCCGAGCAGGCCGAACTTGAAGCACGTAATCTGCAGATGCAGATCGATAAAACGATTATCAAAGCGCCGATCTCGGGCTATCTTGGCGCTGAGGACATGAAGAAGAAGCTGAACAACACCCTCAAGCTGGGTGACGCGCTGTTCGAGATCACACAACCTGAATTACTTCGCGTGGAAATCAAGGTCGACGAGCGCGACATTCAGCGCGTTAATCGCCGCTTCAGTCAGGGTGAAACTGTCAATGGCCTGATCCGAACACGGGCCAGGCCTGACGTCGAGCACAAGTTCGTGATCGACCGAATCGTCCCGTCGGCTGAGACGGTCGACCAAAAGAATAAGTTCATTGTCTACGCACGCGTCGAAGAGCCCCAGGGCGAATGGCGACCAGGTCAGGAAGGCGAAGCAGCAATTGAAAGCGAAAACCGTGCGCTGATTTGGCAATGGACGTATCGCCTGTGGGATTACGCCCGCCTGAAGCTGTGGATTTAGTGGAGTTCGAGCCAGTTATAGTCTCCGCGTTTGATCTGGCGATTCGCAGCCACGCTGAATTCTCATGACCATCCCATGATTATCACATGACCATCCCATGACGCTCCAACTTCGCCCGACATTCTCCGAATCCTGGTATCGAGTCGTCTCGACCAAGCCCAAGCTGCGCGTCACGGCTCAGGTTTCCAGGCAAAATTACCGCGGCGAAC
This sequence comes from Tepidisphaerales bacterium, assembly GCA_038326995.1. Taxonomy (GTDB): domain Bacteria; phylum Planctomycetota; class Phycisphaerae; order Tepidisphaerales; family Tepidisphaeraceae; genus JBBQKP01. The sequence continues at coordinate 9,466 of JBBQKP010000070.1, read as the reverse complement.
GCTGGTACGTCGTACGCGATCCGGCGGGCAATCAGTACCACCGACTCTCCGACGCGGCCTACCGCTTCGTCGCCCTGCTCGACGGCAAACGCTCCGTCGGCGAGGCGTGGGAACTCGTCGGCGGTCAGCTCGCGGACGATGCGCCGACGCAGCCCGAAGTCATTCAGATTCTCTCGCAGCTCTATGCCGCGAATCTGATCGAAGCCGACGTCTCGCCCGACTCGACCGTTCTGCTCAATCGCTTCAAGAAGCAGCAGGTGCAAAAGGCCAAGGGTCGGCTGATGAACGTTTTGTTTCCACGCATTCCGCTGTGGGATCCGGACAAGTTTCTTAAAACGTGGATGCCGCTTATGCGGCTGCCGCTGTCGCGCGTCGGGCTGGTCATCTGGATCATCCTTATCAGCTGGGCGGGTATCGCATTGATCCCACACTGGGATGCACTTAAACGTGCGGGCTGGGAAACAATCAACTTTACCGCCAATCCTGAAAACGCGATCTTGCTGTATGTCTGCTTTGGCTTGCTTAAGTTGATCCACGAAATGGGCCACGCTTACATGTGTCGCCGCTTTGGGGGCGAGGTTCACGAGGTCGGCATCATGTTTCTGGTGCTGTTCCCCGCGCCATATGTCGATGCGAGCAGCGCGTGGGCGTTTCAAAGTCGCTGGCACCGCATTCTCGTCGGCGCGGGCGGGATGATTTTCGAACTCGCCGTCGCCGCGGTGTTCGCGTTCATCTGGATTGCCACCAAAGATGGCAGCCCGTTCGTTTCACAGCTTGCCTACAACTGCATGCTGATCGCTTCGGTCAGCACAATCGTCTTCAATATCAACCCTCTGCTCAGGTACGACGGCTATTACATGCTGAGCGACTACCTGGAAATTCCCAACCTCCAGCGCAAGAGCAACGAGTACACTTGCGGCCTGTTCAAACGCCATCTCTTTACAGTCAAGGCTCGCGAGCCGCTTCCGCCCTGGGGCCAGCGTGTTTGGCTTTTCTTTTACAGCACGCTCTCCAACTTCTACCGAATTTTCGTCGGCTTCGCGATCATGCTGTTGGTGCTGTTTCAATTGCCCGAGCAGCTTCGCCTGATCGGCCTGATCATGGGCCTTGGAACGATCGCGACGTTCTTCATCGTACCGGGTTTTAAGTTGTTCAAATACCTGACAGTCGATCCGGAGCTTCACCGCAAACGCATTCGCGCCTGGGCGTGGGTCGGTTCGATGGGCGCGATTCTGATTTTCTCGTTGTGCATTGTGGGCTGGCCTGTCGCAGTCCGGGCCGAGGGTATCGCAGAGGCGACGAGCGATTTGCCTGTATTCGTCGAAACGCCCGGGTTTGTTCAGGAAATTCTGGTCAAGGACGGCCAATATGTCGAGGCCGGGACGCCGATCATTGTTCTCCACAACGACGACCTGATCACGAAGTTCCAGCAGGCGATCAAGGCGGTCGAGGCGCAGCAGGTTCGCGCCAGATCCGCCGCCGCTGACGCGCGTGAGCAAGGCCCTGCACTTGCGCTGATCGAGCGCGAACGCGTCTTAGATCTCATAAAGCAAAAGGAAGAACTCGAACGCCAGATCGATCGACTCACCATGCGCGCGCCCGTCGCGGGCAGAGTCGTTTCGCCGCGTCTTCACCTGGCGATGGGTCAGTACGTGCAGCCCGGCATGGAACCGCTGGCGCGCGTCGTCGAAGACCGTCAGCTGATCGTTCGCGGATTGATTCCGCAGGGTGATGAACAGCTTCTTGAAGCCGCCCGACATGAAATGATTCAATCGCAAATCAAGGCAAAACTCGGCGACACCATCCCTTCAGGCAAGCCCATGAACGAGGCGATTTCCCTCGTCGTTCGAATGATTGCCGAACCGAACCCGCCCCGCGCGCCGGCCTCCCTTCAGGCACACGCCAGCGTTTTGGCGGAAGTCGCCGGAAAATTCAGTCAGGTCGGATCGAATGACAAGGGCTTAAGTGCGACGGGTTTCTCGACTCGCGTTCGCCTGGCGGGTGATCTGGCACGCGAGCTTGTCCCCAGCACGGTGCTTCTTCTTGGCCCGACCGATCAGGTGCCCAGCAGTGCCCTGACGCTTGCGGGGGGCGGGATGTTCACACCCGATTCCAAAGACCCGTCGGGCCGAAGAATCGTCGAGCGGCCGTTCGCGTTCAATGCCTGGCTTGCCAATACAGATTCTCGCTTCGTCGCGGGGCAACGCGCCTATATCCGAGTTCGCCTCGATCAGCGTCAAAGCCTGCTCTGGCAGGGCTGGCGTTCACTGCTTCAATTGATTCAGACGACCCGAACGAGTTAGCTGAGACTTCAGGTCTATTATCTGACGCGATAAACCGCACCCGCCTCTATCGACTCGGCTGGCGTGTGCCTTTATCTTCCAATCGATATGGACGGTCCCTCAACACTCGCCGACGAATCCGCTGCTTTGCGATACGACTGGACGATTGCAGACGTCAGGTCGCTCTATGATCTGCCTCTGCTCGATCTGGTTTTTAAAGCGGCCGGTATTCATCGCTCCAATCATGACGCACGCGAAGTGCAGGTCTGCAAGCTCATCAGCATCAAGACCGGTGCGTGTCCGGAAGATTGCAAGTATTGCTCGCAGTCGGTGAGGTATACGACTGGCATCGAGCCCGAGCCTTTGATGAAGGTGGAAGACGTTCTTGATGTAGCGAGGCGCGCGAAAGCGGCCGGGGCGACGCGCGTGTGCATGGGCGCCGCCTGGCGCGGGCCGAAGGACAACGCCGATTTCGACCGCGTACTTGAAATGGTTGAAGGCGTGAACGCGCTGGGCGTTGAAGTCTGCTGCACGTTGGGATTGCTCTCTGAGGATCAGGCACATCGTCTGGATGATGCCGGGCTCTATGCGTACAACCACAACCTGGACACCAGCGAGGCGCATTACGGCAAGGTCATAACGACGCGAAAATTTTCCGACCGACTTCAGACCCTGAAGAATGTTCGCAAGACCGGCGTGACGCTTTGCAGCGGCGGAATTCTGGGCATGGGCGAAACGATAGACGATCGGCTTTCGATGCTCTGCACGCTCGCTTCGTTTGCGCCGCACCCCGAGAGCGTGCCGATCAACGTGCTTTCGAAGGTGCCAGGAACGCCCCTTGCCGATGCGGACAACGTGCCCTGGACGGACATCGTAAAGATGATCGCCGTCGCGCGGATGATGATGCCCAAGTCCGTCGTCCGCCTGAGTGCCGGCAGGGCGAATTTGAGTGCAAGCGAACAGGCGCTTTGCTTCATGGCCGGTGCGAATTCCGTCTTCAGCAGCGAGAACGGCCACATGCTGACGCTTGCCGTGCCCTCGCCCGATTACAACGCGGACAAGGCGCTGCTGGGCACACTTGGCATGACGATGCGGCCGCCGTTCAAGGACGAGACGACATCCGTCGTCATTTGATCGTTAACTGATCGGCAAATGATCGTCAACTGATCAATTCCCATCTCAGAGTTGCTTCCAATCCTCAGCTCGCCGCGATGCGTAACGCCACTGGGCCTGACGATCGAAGATACTCACGCAGCAATCGCACGCGGTGAACGCGTCATTCGCCAGGGCAGGATCGAAATCCTAAACGAGCCGGGCGTCGATCGCGTCACGCAGCTCGCGCGGCTCGTGACGGCCGGGCTTGAGCTCAGTTCCTTTGATGAAATCCTTCTGGCCACCAGCAAAGGTCCGGCCGACCACTGGCTCACCGGAACGTCCTCTCACCCGATCGGCCTGCACACGACGTTCCCTGCGACGCGCATCTTCAGCAGCGCGTGCGCGTCGGGACTTGTCGCACTGACTTACGCGCATCAGCTTGTCGTGAACAAACTCGCCCGGCGGGTTCTTGTCGTCGCCGCCGAGAGTTCATTTCACCCGATCTTCATGGGCTGCTTTCACCGGCTCGGCGTTCTTGTTCCCGATGGTGAGCGGTGCAAACCCTTCGACGAAAGCGGCGGCGGATTCGTGCTCTCCGAGGCGTCGGCGTGTGTCATCGTCGAGTCGAAGGAGCCAAGTGCTGGTGACATCGAGCTGCATCAAACCATTATGCTCTCGGATGCCTTTCATCTGACCAGTCATCGAGAGAATGGCAGCACGTTTCGACGTGCGATTCGAAATGTTCGCGGCGGCCTGTCGATCGACCGCGTTCACGCACACGCGACGGGCACACGCGCCGATGCGATCGAACTTAGCGCGATCCGGGCAGAGCTTGGCGAAGTGGAGGTGGAATCGCACAAGGCATTCATCGGCCATACGCTTGGAGCATCGGGCTTGCTCGCAGCCGTGCTCAGCATGAAGGCGTGTGCGCGTGGGACCGTGATACTTGCCGCAGGTTTCGGCGGCGCGGTGGCGGCGGCTTCGATCCGGCGGGCGTAGGCTGGATTGAGACGATTTGATCTCTTCTGGCTTCACAATCCCAAGTCTGTAATCCGCTTCTGCACTTCAACCTTGCGGCGAACATTGGACGATTCGGGACCGGGAATGCTTCCGGTCGAAGGTTTGTCAGACAGCGAAAGGCGGCCCAGTCTTCGAAACTCGACGAAGACATCGGGCTTGAAGTTTGTCTGCTTCGCGGCGAAATCTTCGGATGCCACAACGTCGGCCTTTTCGACCAGATACACCAGATCGATCAGGCCGTGCGAAGCGCGTATCGGGTCGTCGATCGCGTTGGCGACCAGCACTTTGCCGCCGTCGAGCGTGCCCAGCGGATAGATGTCTTTTCCGCCCGCCACCAGGCGAACTGCGCCGGGCGAAAAGCGGACGAGCTCGTCCTTGTCCGCTTCGTTATTGTCGATGTCCAGACGAATCACGAGCAGTATCTGCGAATCGGTGGGCTTAACCGTCGGGTCGAGGGATCGGCTTCGGATGGCTTTGATTTCACCTTCGATCTGCTGGAGCGGGCTCGTGAGAATGAATGTTTCACTGAGAGATACGCGCGGCTCACCACCAAGTGTGGCAAGGGTGGTGATTTTTTGTCCCGCTTCTGCGCCGGTTCGCGAGAGTGCCTGCTGGGCGATAAAATCAGGGTGAATCGCGCGGAAGCTGGTCGGGCCAGCTAATGCACCGGACTCGGATTGAAAGCCGACCATGGAGAGCGTCCAGCTATCGACTGGAATCCACATCGACGCGCGTGTCTCTTCGGCGGCGACCGGACTCTCGAGTTCGCCCGCAATGGCGATGTCCTCGTTCGAGAAATTTCCCGTGCCCAGATTCATCGCAACGGTGCGATCGTCTTTGGTGGCGAAGCGGGAAAAATCAATCGTATACGTGCCGGTCGGCAGTGCCTGTGTAGCGAGCGAAAGTATGCCGACAGTGACAGTCCCTGCCATGATTCCGAATATGACGGCGGCGATGCGGTCGGCGGTGACGGGAAGCCTGACGTTCCCCGGAATCAGCTTGTCGATCGTGAGTCGCAGAACGAGATAGGTAAGCGCGAACAGGCCGATCATGGACATCGAGACGGCGTAATCGATCATTTTTCCGCCCAGCAGCGACACGACGATGTTTTCGTGTAGGCCCAGCGCGATACACGCCGCCAGGAACGCGACGACCGCACTGATTAACGCACTGAACGCCCCTTGCAGAAAGTGGAAGTACACAATCGCAACCAGAAGCACGAACATGAGAAGATTGAAGACCATGATGTGGAGTGGGAGAAGGAAAAACGGTTAGTAGAGCTTGTAACAGGTTGCGTAAATCTGTGAGTTGAAAACGGATCAGGACTCAGCCTTTGGCGACGACGGCGGACTTGGAAGAGGGCCTTTCAGAACCGGATTCGGGCTTGAGAATTCGCAGCATTTCCTGCACGCTGGTTTCGCCGGTGAGGACGCGCTGCAGGGCCATTTCCTGAAGGTAACGCCTCTTTTGTTTTCGGAATACTTGTCTGAGGGACGCGACATTGCCGCCGGTCTTCATGATCTGTTTCACTTCGTCATCGACGGCGAGCATTTCGTACACTCCTATGCGACCCTTGTAGCCCAGGCCGTGGCAGAACTCGTCTGGGATTTCATTGCCCTTGGCGTCGAGAATCGGGCCGACACTTGGCTTGTATAGCTCGTTGACCTTGCCTGGCGTAACGCCCAGTTGCTTGAGAAGCCGTTCGTCGGGCAGATACGGAATTTTCGTGGCGTCACAGAGCTTTCGAAACGTTCGGCCTGCAACGACGTGTGTCACCGCAGCAAGGCCCGAACTCCCTGACAGCTTCACCCAGATCGACAGTGCTTCAAAGACGTCATTCGCACGGACGGAAACATACGCGCGATGCTTCTGCGCGTAGGCCGCCAGGTCCCGCGCGCTCTGCCCCGACTCGATTCCGCTGGCAAGAACGACGTCAGGCTCCTGTGAGCAAACCCAGCTGACGAGCTTCTGTTCTTCCGCCTGCGACGCTCCGCCCGGAAGTTTGTTCTGCGTGATGCTTTCCAAGTCGATCGGCGGATCACGTTCGACCGTCATCACGCGGTACACAAACGCATCGTGAATCCTTAGCACTCCGTATTGAAGTGTCGTCAGGCCCTGGCCTTTAGGCGCGGCCAGCACGACCAGTCCTGGGTTCTCTCGAACAGACCGCAGCTCTTCGAGTTGCTCTGAAGATAATCCCAGGTCGCCGGCGTCGTATTGATATCGCTTGGCGATGTCGATCTCGATCGTCGCGGCCTCTCCTTGCGAAGAGCCGCTGACGCTTACGACCAGTTCCTTCTTGCCCGGGCCGACGGATGCTTTGAACTTTCCGGTTTGCACTTTGCGGCGCTCTGCAGGATCAAGCCCGGCCGTTTGCTTGAGGAACGCAATCGCATCGGCGATGGGCTGTTTCTCAAAATTCGCGCCGTCGTAAACCACGCCGTCCACGTGATAACGCATCATCGCGCCGCCCACATTGGGGACGATGTCGATTGTGTGGGCCTCCTTCACAAGCGGCTCATACAGCACGACTTGCAATGCGTCATAGCCAATACGCGCGGGGTCCTGCACATCGGGCGGCACGACCGCGCCGCTTTTCGTAAACAGCCCGACCTCACCGGCCGACGTCTGGACATCCTTCGACTTGCCGAAACTTGAGAACGCGTTGATCGTGAACGCCTTCTTCAGCTCCGGCCCCAAATCGGCCAGGCCGACTTTCTGCGAGCGTATAAAGAGATAGGTGCCGATCTCAATGGCGAAGATCGTTATGAACGCCAGGAGCGAGAGGACCAGCCCCGGCAGGGAGAAGAACAGGAGTGTCGCCAGCGCGAAACCGGCAAACATTCCGCCGTTGATCGCCGAACGCGGCAAAAAGGCGGCAATCGTGTCCTTATCCACCCACGTCAATAGCTTTGCCCAGACCAGAAATAGAACCAGGAAGGGCAAGATCTTCCACCAACTGATGAAGTTTCCAAACTCCGCGGCGGCGATCACGATGAGACGGTCGGTCATGCGTACTCCTATAGGGCCATCTGATTTGCGACGTTCTGCGGCAAGACTTTCGGCGTCAGGCGTCAAGCGATCCTGTCGCTCTTTTCTGAAGAATCGGCAGTTTAGTGCACGATTCGATCCGCGTCGATAGACCCTTACTTCGGCGACATGCGAAAGCTCATCCCGAAATACGGAGCTGCCCCGATAAGCAACTTGATTTCGACTCTATCGACCGGCTTTCTCGTTTCAACGCTCGAATCACCGCTCCCGCGCGACGCCGCCATCGACAAAGCGTTAAGGAAGACGCTCGAGCGAAAAAAGGGTTCCCCTGAAGCGAGAAAGGGTTCCCCTGAAGCGAGAAAGGGTTCCCCTGAATCGAGAAAGGGTTCCCCTGAATCGAGAAAGGGTTCCCCTGAAGCGAGAAAAGGTTCCCCTGAAGCGAGAAAAGGTTCCCGCGAAGCGTCGGCGGACACCGGCGAAGCGTCGGCGGACACCGGCGAAGCGTCGGCGGACACCCCGTAATCGCTCGAAGGCGACCGGATGAAAACGTGGCCGATGAAGTGCGGGCATTCCACCATCGCTCATTCGCTCCGCACCCACTCCGCATTCATCGTACTTTCCAGTATGATTTGCCCCGTGACCAGTATCGATGCAGATAACCCCGCCGTGCCGCAAACAGCTCCAGATTCGACGCCCGAAAAGAGCGAAGCCAAGCTTGATGCTAGGATCGAAACGAAGTTCGACATCTTCGGCAGTCTGCCTCAGCAGATTGACGCATTCGTCATGGGCAGAGGGATGCCAAAATTTCGAGGCAAGCAGTTGCGAACGTGGGTTTATTCCAAGGTCGTGAACGATCCTGAGCTGATGACCGATTTTTCCAAGCGTGATCGCGATGAGATTGCCAATTCCATCGACTTGTCTCCGGGCACCACGACCGTGCGTCAAGACAGTTCCGACGGCACGATCAAAATACTGACCCAGTTCAAACGGCCTGTCGGTGTCGAGCCCGCGATCACTGAAACAGTCATGATCCCCGACGAAGACCGCCGCACCGCGTGTGTCAGTTCTCAGGTCGGCTGTCCGGTCGGCTGTAAGTTTTGTGCGTCGGGTTTGCTGGGGCTCAAGGGCAATCTCAGCGCCGGCGAGATCGTGTATCAGATCTTCGCGCTCAATCAGATTCTTGCACAGCAGCAGGAGAAAATCACCAACATTGTCTTCATGGGCATGGGCGAGCCATTGGCGAACTATTCCAGCGTCATGAAGGCGATTCGAATTTTGCACGATCGGCAGTGTTTCGACCTCGGAGCCAGGCGTATCACAATCAGCACGGTCGGCGTGCCGGCGCGAATCCGCGATCTGGCTGACGAAGAATTGCCCGTGAACCTCGCCCTGTCTTTGCACGCTCCCAATGAAGCACTTCGCCGCGAATTGATTCCGTGGGCAAATCATTTTGCGCTGGAAGAGATCTTGCAATCGTGTCGCGATTACTTCGATCGATCGGGTCGCGAAATCACGCTCGAATACATCCTGCTGCACAACGTAAATGATCGGCCCAGCCACGCCCGACAGCTCGTTGAGGTCTGTAAGACGATCCGGGCGAACGTCAATCTGATTCGATACAACGAAGTCGAGCAATTGCCGTTTCAACGCCCGAGATCCGAGGATGTGTTGAAGTTTCAATCGATCCTGCGGGATGCAGGAATCAACGCGCACGTTCGTAAAAGTCGCGGCCGGGATATCGCTGCGGCGTGCGGTCAGCTTCGAAGGCGCACGCAAGAAGGAAAGCAACTAGAAGGAAATCAATTGACCAAAGAAGCGGCAGTAGACGCCACTGCCCGGCGTACGTTGGAGGTCATCCAATGATTCGGTCGAGTGATCTTAGGCGAGTTCGCAGCGGCTTCACCATTGCCGAATTGCTCGTCGTACTCGGCATCACAGTCGTGCTGATTTCAATCTTCGTGCCGTTTGTTCGAAGCAGCCGCGAGGCGTCGCATCGCGAAATGTGTGCGAAGAATCTCAGCGACATTCAGAAGGCATTCGTCGGGTACTTTCAGATCAACAATTTCAATTACCCTCGT
>JBBQKP010000069.1:0-14268 GCA_038326995.1 Tepidisphaerales bacterium | reverse complement strand
GCGTCACGTTTTGTCACATCATGACCAATGAAGCCTGGTGCCGCGATCACGGCCCGGCGTTTCTGGTCCACATCGACGACCCGACAAAACTCGCCGTCATCGACTGGGGATTCAACGCATGGGGCGGCAAATATCCTCCCTTCGACAGCGACGATCGCGTTCCAAGCGAGTTCGCAAAACAGATCGGCGTCAAAACCGTGTTTCACCCCGGCATCATCATGGAAGGTGGCGCCGTCGACTTTAACGGCGCAGGAACCGTCCTGACCACCACCGATTGCCTGCTCAACAAAAACCGCAACCCGCACCTCTCTAAGTCGGACATCGAACGATATTTGAAAGACTACTACGGCCAGACGAATGTCTGCTGGCTCACCGGCGGAATTGAAGGCGATGACACCGACGGCCATATCGACGACCTCGCGAGATTCATCGACCCTCACACCATCGTCTTTGGCGCCGAAATCAACCCCGCCGACGCGAACTTCAAAGTACTCAAACGCGTTCGCAAACAACTCGACGCGCTGCGCGACCAGGACGGCAAGCCGTTTGAAATCATCGAACTGCCGATGCCCAAACCCGTCATCATCGACGGCCAGCGCTGCCCCGCGACCTACATCAATTTCCTCTTCATCAACGACGCAATTCTCGTTCCAACTTTCGGCGATAAACTTGATCGCGTCGCCCTCTCCATCTTTAAAGAACAGCTCCCTCATCACGAGGTCATCGGCCTGCCTTGCCAAAATATCATCTGGGGCCTGGGCGCGATCCACTGCCTCTCGCAGCAAATTCCCGCCGGGCTTGGAATCAAACGAGTAAATAAGTCCGACGTGAAGTAGCCGATGCTCATCGAACGCAATTGTCGCAAGAAAAAAAAATTCATATATCACAGTTTGCCATTGATTGCGTGTCAAACGTGCTACGATATCTTCCGAAGATTTCACTGGATGATTTCAACCCGCCTCTAGCCCACCGGAGACACCCAACCGACCATGACACAGACGCTCGAGTTTCAAGGCCGCCCTTCTAATTCAAACGCGACCAGCAACGGGAGCGCCACGACCAAACTTAATCAAGCTGACATCGTCAGCGTGGAACTACCGACGGGTTTGACGCCTGTCGTTTCTCCGCTGTTGCCGCAAGAACCTCCTGCGGACGCATGGACTCCTGAAAAGAGTGCGAAGCTCTACGGCATCAACGACTGGGGCAACAGCTACTTCTCCGTCTCGCCTCAGGGCACCGTGCAGGTGCACCCCACTGCCGAGCAAGACAAGAAATTCGATCTCAAACAGCTCGTCGATCAGCTCGTTAGCCGCGATCTCGCTTCGCCGATCCTCATCCGATTCACTGACATCCTGCAGCACCGCGTGCGCCAATTGCACAAGGCATTCGATACCGCCATCAAGGACATGGAATACGGCGGTACGTACGCCTGCGTCTACCCAATCAAGGTCAATCAGGCCCGTCACGTCGTGGAAGAAATTCACGAATTCGGCAAAGAATTCGGATTCGGTCTGGAAGCGGGCAGCAAGCCCGAACTGATGGCGGTGCTGGCGATCGTCGACAATGACACGACGCCCATCGTCTGCAACGGTTTCAAAGACGACGAGTTTATCGAGGCTGTCATCCTCGCGGCCAAGATCGGCCGCAAGGTCATTCCAGTGGTCGAGAAATTCAGCGAGCTTGAGCTTCTCGTGAAGTACGCGAAAATTCACAACGTCAGGCCCAAGATCGGCGTTCGCGTCAAGCTCAGCGCCAAAGGTGCGGGCCGGTGGGAAATGTCGGGCGGCGTCCGCAGCAAGTTCGGTCTGTTCGTCAGCGAAATTCTTGAAGCCCTGGCCTTCCTTCGACAGCACGACATGGGCGATTGTCTTTCGATGCTCCACTTCCACCTCGGAAGCCAGATCAACAACATACGCAACGTCAAGGCCGCGATCATTGAACTCTCTCGCGTCTACACCGAACTCCAGCGCCTGGGCGCGGGGCTCGAATACATCGACGTGGGCGGCGGGCTCGGAGTGGATTACGACGGCTCGAAATCAAACTTCGAATCCTCCATCAACTACGGCCTGCAGGAATACGCCAACGACGTCGTCTTCCACATCAAAGAAGTCTGCGATCAGGCCAAGGTCGCGCACCCCATCATCATCTCCGAATCGGGCCGTGCCATGGTGGCGTATCATTCGGTGCTCGTCTTTAACTGCATCGGCTGGAGCGGCTTCACCCGCTTCAACATCCCTGAGCAGCTTACGTCCGAGCAGAAGACATCGTTCCCGCAGCCCCTGATAACGCTTCACGACGTCTACAAGGACGTCGGCGATGCCAACTTCGCCGAGTGCTATCACGACGCAGCAGTCGCACGCGACGCGGTGCTCAACCTCTTTTCACTCGGCTACGCCACGCTCGAACAGCGCTCACTCGCCGAGCAGCTTTACTTCGGCATCTGCAGCAAAATCCTGGGCCTGGTTCGAAAACTGCCTTATGTTCCCGAAGAATTCGCCGGCCTCGAGACCACACTGAGCGATACGTATTTCTGCAACCTTTCGATCTTCCAGTCGATGCCCGACTCCTGGGCGATCGACCACCTCTTCCCGATCATGCCGATCCACAGGCTCGAAGAAGAGCCGACGTGCCGCGGCATCCTCGCCGACATCACATGCGACTCCGACGGCAAGATCGATCGCTTCATCGACAAGCGCGGCGCAAAGGACGTCCTTGAGTTGCACCCCTACGACCACAAAGACTACTACATGGCCGCGTTCCTCGTCGGGGCGTACCAGGAAATCCTGGGCGACCTTCACAACCTGCTGGGCGACACCAACGCGGTGCACGTTTCGATCGACGAAGAGGGCAGGCCCAGCGTGGACGAGGTCATCAAGGGTGACACGGTGAAAGAGGTTCTCAGTTACGTGCAGTACAACACCGAAGATCTCGTTCGGCAGATGCGTCGCACGATCGAAAAGGCACTTCGCGACAAGAAGATCAGCATCGACGAAGCGCGCGTTCTGCAAAAGTTTTATGAAACCGGTCTCGAAGGCTACACGTATCTCGAGTAGCCGCCGTATCGCCATTACGCGGTCGGTTCGTACCTACTTGACAAGTTCCAGTTCAACGACGATCGGCAGATGATCACTGCCGATGTCGTTGCCTGTTTCGTACTTCGTCGCTCTGAATTGAGGCGAGTAAAACACGTGGTCGATTCGTGCGCCGATGAGGAATCCGAGCGGCGACAGTGGCCCGTCGCGCGGCCGCCAGGACAGGCCCAGCCACTCCTTTGACACCGACGCGAACGCGTCTTTTAGATTTGCTCGCGACAATGCGATTAATTGAGCCGATAACGCGGGCGCGTTGAAATCACCCGCGATGATCAGCGGCCGTTTTTCGCCCTCGATTTGCCTGATAAGTTGCGCAATCTGCTGGCGATTGCGAGCGATGGACCAGTCGCCCGACGGCGAGACGAGGTGCACGCCGTAGAGCGCGACGGGCGTGCCGTTCCAATCAAGTTCTGCAGCACGAAACGCACCGAACTTGGTGACGATGGTCGCGGTATCGGGCTTGAGCGGATACTTGCTCCACATCGCCGCGACGCCGTTGAGACGTGGAAGGTCACTGTACTTGTAAATGCCGCCGAAATTGTCGCGAATGAGTTGCCACTGCGTCGCGGTAAGTTCCTGGATGATCAGCACGTCGGGATCGACGCGTCGAATCTCGGCGACGAGTTCGGGCCCGCCCTTGTTTTGGACCCACAAATTCGCGGCCATGATTCGAAGCGGATTTCCGGTCGCCGCGGGTGCCGGTTGAAACAGGTGCAACGCAAACGGCGACGCCGCTGCGATCGCCACCAACACGCTGAGCAAGGCCGACCGCTTCCATCCGCACAGCAACAGAACGAATGTCGCCAGCAGGAGTAATCCCGCCAGATGCAACTGGAAGACGCGCAGATAGAACGCGTACTTCACGTAGGTGATGTAGGGCTGACTGTCGTCCTCGAGCCGCTGGGGCAAGAGCCACGCGAACAAGATAAGCAATGTCGCAGTCATCACGCACACGAACACCGGAAGCGCGACGAGTGTCCGGAGCAATCGCACCAGACTAAACCGCGGACTCTCAGAAACGACAACGACCTTCGTCTGCGTTTGCGGCACGTGCGAAGCTTGGATGTGCGTGGGGTCCATAGGAGGGAGATAGTGAAGAGTTCAGCTCGCGAATCGAATCTGTGAGCGATGCGAACTGTGCGGAATTACTTCAGGAAACTTCCAGAACAGGAAGTGATTTCGCATTCTTCTGACTCACCTGGCCGGCAATATTTCGAGCGAGCGAGGTCAGCGCGCTGGTCAGGCGAGGGTCGCCCTCGAAATTCGCGTGAGGCTTGCCCGCGTCGCAATTGACGCGAAGCTGCGTGAACATTGGAACCTCGCCCAGGCATGGAAGCTTCAGCCGCTCTGCCGCGCTGCGCGTTCCGCCGCGGCCGAAGATGTCGTGCTCAGTTCCGTCGGCCGCCACGAAGTAGCTCATGTTCTCCACAAGCCCCAGCACGGGCGTGTTGAGCTGCTGGAACATTCGAACCGCGCGAACCGCATCATCCAGTGCCACCTGCTGCGGCGTCGCCACCACCACCGCGCCAGTAATCGGCAGCATTTGGCACATCGTCAACGGAACATCGCCCGTGCCAGGCGGGAGGTCGATGATCAGGTAATCCAGCGCGGGCCAGTTGGTGTTGTCGCTGAGCAACTGCTTGAACGCGCCCTGCGCCATTGGGCCGCGCCAGATCAGTGCCTTCTCCGGCTCAACGAGCAATCCAATCGTCATCGCGTGGATTCCGTGGACGCGAAGCGGGACGAGCTTTTGCACGCCGTTGATCGTGACGACTTGCGGCACCATCCCTTTGACGCCCAGCATCGTGGGCACGCTCGGTCCGTAGACATCGCCGTCGAGCAGGCCGACGCTCGCGCCGTCACGTTGCAGTGCGATCGCAAGATTGACTGCGATGGTGCTCTTACCCACGCCGCCCTTTCCTGCGCCGACTGCGATGATGTTTTTCACCTGGGGCAACACCTGCCGATTCGCACTGCCCGCCGCCGCGCTGACTTGCGCGGTGAACTGAATTTCGATATTGCTCGCGCCGATTCTCGTGAGCGCATTCCGAATGTCGCGCTCGATCGTCTCCTTCATCGGACATGCGGGCGTTGTGAGTTCGATGGTCAGCCGCACGTCATCGCCGTCGATACGGACTTCCTTCACCATGCCCAGCGTAACAAGATCGCGGTGGAGTTCGGGGTCGTTGACGAGCTTAAGGGAATTCAGAACGGAGTCTTGAGTCAGCATGATGCGATGATAGGCGTATCACGCAAAACTGCCTACGCACGGGCCTAGCCCTCTTTGCTTCGGACTGATTCGCAGAGTAATTGCACATAAAATGGCATTATTTAAGTGTGGAAATCTGACCCCTCACGTTCGAACCATTCGTCTCCAATACTGCGACCGTGTCCACACCGTGTCCACACCGAGCCAGTGCAAGAACCGATCGATCAAGAAGATCAAGGTCAAGGAATCGCCCACACGCAAGCCCGACACATCGAAAGTCTACTTCTTCACCGCACTCAGACAGAAAACCGTTTTGTATCGAAACCCGCCGGTCCACCCGTGCCCGTCCAGCACGTCTTTGGCGGCCTTGAGGAGCGGGTATCGCCACGGGAGAAGTTCCGGCTCGGTCCGTTTAATGTGACGTGTATTCAACACCGCGTTTGTTTCATTCGTCATGCGGTTAAGTTCAATGACCGCATCGAACGCTTCCTGCATAATGAAATGCTCACCAACGCCGTTGAGCAAATCGGTGGCGGTGGATTTATCCAGTCGGAACTTACCGTCGAGTGACAAGTCGAAGGTCAACGTCAGCAGTCCGCCCGGCCGGGTGACGCGTGCGAACTCTTTGACGATTTGCGCGTAATTGTCGGTGTGCTCAAGCACAGACATGCAGCAAATCACATCCAAACTTGCCGATTCGTAAGGCAGCTCCTGCAGCTTGGCTTCCTGGAAGCTCACGCGATTGCTACCAATGTTTTGATTGATCGCAGAAAACATCGGAGCGTATGAGGTGTTGGTGTCGCAGCAGATGACCGACAACTCCTCATACCGCTCGGCAAGGAGATAGGGAACATACGTTACACCTGAACCGCCGTCGAGCATTTTCATCGGTCGACCACGATGGGCCTCGAGATACTCCGAGACTTTTTGAATCTCGAACGGATATTCCCATCGGCGTGACCACATCCGAAACGGGTCTTGCCCCCAGAGTTTGCCATAAGCTTGTAGGGCTTTACCGTGGCGTTTAAGGAATTTCCGATTGTAATCGGCGAGGTCGGCGTAAAAAGAGTCGTGCGTTAGTTGTTCCAGCTCGCTCAATAGCGGGATTCCCGATCGAAGTTGCATTGAAGTAATATTATTGCTTTTGTTCACCCTTGCAATGCGAGAGATTGTCGAGGACTTGCCGTGTTCGCTTCAAACTGATTCGCTTGCTGGATCGCCAGTAAAATAACGCAATCTGAGTGAAAGAAGACAGTCTGTCGCGTTGGATACATTCAGTGCCCAATACCGCGACCATGTCCACACCACCCCAGCACAAGAGCCAGAACACGCCCACGTTTACACCAACCCCCACACGTTGGGCAGCTCGGAGAGGCCGGTTGCACGGGATCGCTGCATCGACAAACTTCGCGGCCGGAACGCGCTTCGAGATTGCCTGCAGCGACAACTCGGACTCAGCAGTCAACTCGGCCCGAACTCGGAGGTGCCCGATGAATTCAATGGATTCAATGAATTCAATGGATTCAATGAATTCGATGAATTCGTGCGGCCGAACTCATTTCCCGACAGTTTCACGGAACCTCAAGCGAAGACGATTCGCACGAGCTTGCGACGTGGATCAAAGCCGATCCACAAAAGGCGGAACACTTTGTGTTCGAACCGATTGTTCATCAGCGCGTCCGTGAACGTTACGCAGGCAAAGCGCGGCTGATGCAGCTCACCGAATCCTTGGCCGCTTTTCCGTCGCGACGCTGGCCGTACCGCGTCGTCGGACCCGTCGCGGCCTTGCTCGTGCTCGGCGTTATTGTACTGGCGACACCGATAGCGAACTGGCCGGGATCTGCGGCGGTTCGCGTTAGTGGTGCAATCGACGCACGTGCAGTCATCGGCGGCGATTTTCACGCTTCGCAGCCGCTGGAAGCCAGCTTACACCAGCTCGCGTTGGGAAGTCTTAGACTCCAATTCGAAAGCGGCGCGGAGGTGCCGGTCGAAGGCCCCGCGACTTTAACGATCGGCCGCAGCCGACTCGATCTGAACGCGGGCCGAATTCTTGTGCACTGTCCGACTGCCCGGAGTCGCGAACTCGTTGTTCATGCGATGGGCAAAAAAATCGTCGATCTCGGCGCTGAATTCGGTGTTGACGTCAACACCGACACCGAGTCGCGCGTCTGGACGCCCGGCCGATTCACGAGCAACGCGGGCTTTGAGTTTCGCACGATGCTCGAACCCGATGCGAACTGGGGCTGGCTGATTGATCAGAGCGTGACTGTTCTCTGCACGGACCGTCCAGAGGCGACTCTCGTCTATCTAAAGAAGCGGAGACTTCGCGATCTTGAAATGTCGGCGTCACCCGATGAGCGATCACAGCGTCAGATCTATGCTTTGCAGATGCTTGCACGACAAGCTCATTGCACGCTGTCGATCCAGTCGACTCCGTCCATGCCGATGGCCGGAGCGTCGAGCGTCGCTCTGCGGGACGGCTGGCCGACGACGTCGCGAAGGCGCTCGACGACGGTGAACTGCCGATCGAGCCTGGTCAGGGCGAGCATGTCCGTAAGCTGTCGGCTGACACGGGTGAGCACCAGCGTGCCGCCGCGAAGATTCACCTCGCGCTTGACCGCGAGCATCACGCCCAGCAACTGGCTGCTGCAGAACTCCACGCGGCGAAAGTCGAGTACGACCTGGCCGCGCAGGGGCAACTGCTCGAGCTTGTTCAGTACCGCAGACTCGACTTCGCTGAGCATGGCCGGATCGGTGAGGCGGGGGTTGCGGAAGCAGAACACCCACCAGTGATTGGCGACTTCAAACGCGACAACTTTGGATGATTTGGCAGACGGACGTGTGAGTGTGGCGTACATGGTGAACCTGGTTGATTGGACGAGTGCTGCGCCGCCGCTCGGCGACGCGATGGTGTGACATCCGATTCACGTTCATGACATGCAAGGAAAAAATTTTGATCGTTGAGAAGCCCAAGCTCTTAGTAAGCCTCGCATTTACGAGCCGCATCCGATTCGATGGTTGGATTGTCAGATGTCCGCGTGTCCCGATAACGACGTTTCTACGGAAAGTCGCCGTTACAATTGGCACATTCGCCACACGCCGAAGTCGCGATTGTTTATGCGGACGTGCGATTTCCCGGAACGTGCGCCGCCCGTTTTTGCCGTGCTACGTTAGATGCAACTCAAACCGGTGGAACAAATGATCGACACAATGATGACTCACCTCGCCAACCTTCACGACATCACTCGCCACATTCACATTCTCACGCAGATTGGTGTGCTGATGGCGGTCGTATTTCTTGCGATTTATGTGCTCAAGAGAAAGATCGATTTCGCGATTTTAGGAGTCTGTTGCCTGATGTACGCGGCCGTTCCGGTGGCTGAGTGGATTCGCGCGCAGGTCTAAATCTGAATCTGCCTGAAATAGACTTTGCGGAGTCGACCTTTCTCTTGCAACTTTGCGCGGCCGACTTTGCGCGATGCAAACAACCGCCCGCCATGATTCGCACATGTTTACGGCAAGGCAATTGCGGGTTGTGACTCTTTTGTATCTCTGCTCGGTCGCGGCGGGATGTGCCCAGTCGCACACGACGCAGAAACATTACGTCCCGACGGTCACGCTCTTTAAAAATGCTTCGACGTTCGCCGACGTTGGTGCCGGACAAGGGCTTACCGTCAATGGAAACCTCGTGTACATCTACGGCGACGCGAAGACCGGCGTCATTCGCGAAGCGACGTTCGACCGTGGCACCGGCCACTTGGTTCCGACCGGTCGAGACGTGCGACTGACCATCGACGGCGAAGACGTTGCACCGCATCCGACAGGGTTGACGATTCGCGATGGCATGCCGACGTTCATGGGCGATACCGTGAATCGACGCGGCGTCATTCATGTGATTGATTTTGCGAAAGCTCTTTCGACCGGCACGCTGGATGGCGCACTGATTCGCTCGATCAACGACGACGCCGCCGTCAACGGAACAAGGCCTTGCTACGCCCAGGTCGGCGGACGCTGGCTGATTGCGACCAGCGACTACGGCAACTCCAACAACGTAATACGCCTCTACGATCCTCAGCGTTTGCTCCACGCGACGTCCACACGCGATGAAGGCGTTCTGGTTCACTCCTTCCCGTGCGGACCATTCGTGCAGAACGTCTTCTTCATTGAAAAGACAAATCGTTCGCCCGCAATGCTCGTACTGGTTCAAAACATCACGCCGGGCCTGGGTTGGCGATTGACAATGCTCGACCTCGAACAATCGATCAAAACAAATCAGGCGGTGATACTAAGGATGTACGACTTCACCCCGAAGGACGAACTCGAAGGTGCCGCCGTGCTGGGCAAGGAAACGCTGCTGCTGATTTCGGCATCGTCGAAGGACAACGTGCGAGTGGGACTAATCCGATAATTGGACGATCAGATGATGGCGTCGTCAGATGATCGCGCCGTCAGATGATCGCGTTAAGCAGCGTGACCGCCGCGGCGATCGCGGCCATCGCACCCAGGATGTACGCCATGGTCGAAATCGCTTCGAGCGGCAATTGTCGCGGCGAGGCCACCTTCATCGACTTGTAGACAATCGCAACGCCCAGGCACAGCGGAATGATCAGCAAGAGCCAGTAATCCCAGATCGGTGGGCTGTTGAGAAACGGTCGAAATGCGTATTGGGCGAGGAACATGTGGAGGTTGGGCCTGATTCTTGTCCGTCAGTTTTGCTCGGTCTCGCTCAGGCTCGCCTTTGATGCGCGGTGTGCGGAGTCGATGATAATAATGAGATTTAAAACACCGGCGATCGCGACATAGAGGATGCCAATGTCATCAAGTCGGCCGTGCATTTTCATCGCCGAGCCCGAGCGCGTGAGTGCGAGCGATTGTCGTCCCGCCAGAAGCGTCACCGGGCCATTAAGCAGTTGGGGCATGAACCAGATTTCTTCCATCAGCGTCGGGACGGGTCTTGCGGTAAGAACCCATTGATCGGTTCCGGGCACGACCACGCGTTTGCCCGCGTTATCGAAGCCGGGCAACTCGATGACGCGAATTCCACCGATGAAAATGCCCATGAGAATGAGCAGCAGAATTGTAGTGCCCGCTACGACGCCCCGCCATGTCTGTCCGAGGACGACATAACCCATGCCGGGTAAGATCCAACCCGCGATCGCAACGACCATCGGCGAACCGGGCTTCTGCACCCGAGTTGATTCGATCGTTTGTTCGTCCATGAGAGGCTCCTGTTTCCCGCGTGCGACTGCTGGCCGATTATTCCATGACCTCGACGCGTGTGAACTCGTCGAGATTCAGCGTGCTGATCTCGCCGTCGGCCTTACGCAGCACGACGCGATCGAGCCACAGCCGATCGCCCGCGGAGTGTGCGTACCATGATCCCGTTTTACGCTGCTCGTATTTGACGACCACGCCGATGACCGTGGTGGACATCGTCTGAGCGCGGGCGGGCATTTGCTGAGTGACGGCGACGCGCGACCCGATGGCCGGGAAGCCCGACGGAGCGGTGTCCGATGAATTTGCGGGCGTGGATGAGTTGGTGCTCTGCATGAAGCGCGAAACATAAACGATATGAAGCGGAACGCGAACTTTCACGCACACGCGCTGCTGGCGAATTCTACGCCTTCAGAAGCTCCTGCACGCGGGCGATGACGTCATCCAGCTTGACCATTTCCGCCTCGGCGGCCTTGCGTGCTTTCACTTCGATCACGCCTTCTTTGAGCCCGCGATCGCCGACGGTCACACGCACGGGGAAGCCGATGAGATCAGCATCGGCGAACTTCGCGCCAGGGCGCTGGTCGCGATCGTCAAGAATCGTATCGATCCCGATCGCGTTAAGCTTTGCATAAATACTGTCGGCCGCGTCTTTCATTTCCCCGTCGTATTTGATCGGCGTAACGACGACCGAGTACGGCGCGATCGCGACCGGCCAGGACAAGCCCTTTTCATCGCTAAGCGACTCCGCCGCGGCGATGAGAATTCGCCCGACTCCGATGCCGTAACATCCCATGATGACCGGATACTCCTTCTGCTTGTCGTCCTTAAAGTTCGCACCCATCGCCACCGAATACTTCGTTCCGAGTTTGAAAACGTGGCCCAGTTCGATTCCCTTACGCTCGCTCAGCACGCCGCCGTCGTTCTTGGGTGAAGGATCGCCCGCGACGGCGTTGCGGACGTCGACGACGCGAACTTTCTTCGGGTCGGCAAGCTTGTCGCCCGCGTCGCGCAGCCAGTTGAAATGCATGACGTGATGATCCGCCTCGTTTGCTCCGGTGCACCAGTCAGCCGCGTTGCCGGCGTCAAGGTCGATGAGAACGACCGACAGCGGGTCGTTGACCGCGCGGTCGGGCCCGACGAATCCGATGGCCCAGCTCGCGCGGACGGTGGGGTTATCGATCAGCTCGACGTCGGCGACGCCAAAATATTCGCTCGCCGCACGTTTGAGCTTGGCCTCGTTCACCGCGTGATCGCCGCGAACGACTGCGACGAGCCACTTGGGCGACGCAAGGCTTTCCACGCGTTCGGCGTCGTCTTGTTTACCGATGACGGTGTAGACGAGCGTCTTGAGCATTTGCCGCGCCGGGATTTTCAGCCTCGCCGCGACCTCATCGATGCCGGGCAAATTGGGCGTGTGCACGCGCGTAAGTTCGCCGGTCGGTGCGCCGCCGAGATCCGAAGATCGCGTTCCGATTTCGCACTTCTCGACATTGGCGGCGAAGTTGCCCTTGTCGGAGATGAGCAGCGTGTCTTCGCCCGCCTCGCAGGTCGCCATGAATTCGTGGCTCGCGCTTCCGCCGATTGGTCCGCTGTCGGCCTCAACCGCACTGACCGCCAGACCGCACCGCGCGAAAATTTTCTCGTACGCGGCGTACATGTCGTTGTAAGTCTGATCGAGCGATTCGCTGGTAGCGTGAAAGCTGTACGCATCTTTCATCAAGAACTCGCGGACGCGCAACAGGCCAAATCGTGGGCGAAATTCGTCGCGAAACTTCGTCTGAATCTGGTAGAGCGTAAGGGGCAATTGCTTGTAGCTGTTGATCGTGCCGCAGACCAGTTCGGTGATGACTTCCTCATGCGTCGGGACGAGCACGGTGGTGGCGCCGTGACGATCCTTCATGCGAAAGAGGTTGTCGCCGTAGCTTTTATCGCGGCCGGTTTGCTGCCAGAGTGAAAGTGGCTGCAGCGCGGGCAAGAGTACCTCGGCCCCGCCGATGGCGTTCATTTCCTCGCGGACGATCTGCTCGGCCTTGCGGAGTGAGCGAAGACCCAGCGGCAAAAAGTCGAACACGCCCGCCGTGAGCTGCCTCACGAAGCCCGCGCGAATGAGCAACTGGTGCGAGACGATTTTGGCGTCCGCGGGATTTTGTTTCTGAGTCGGAATAAGCGATTGTGACCAGCGCATCGGAAATCCTTGTGTGAACGTGTGCGAATGACGAGCGGTAGAGGATAGCGATGCGACGCGCACACGCGAGAGGCGCACTCGCGAGGGGCACAGACGTTCCCTGCGCGTGTTCACCACACACGCGTCAACAGATTCAATTCGAAAGGCTCGGACGATGATCGCGAAATCCATTCCAACTTCGTCTCATAAGCCGACATTCTATCTCGCGTTGCTGGATCAATTGCGGGCGATGTTTGACGGAGAACGCGACTGGCTCGCGAACTCTGCGAACGTGGCGGCGATGCTGGGCGGTGCTTTGCCCGACATCAACTGGGCGGGATTTTACTTTTACCGGGGCGGCGAGCTTGTAGTGGGGCCATTCTTCGGCAAGCCCGCATGCGTGCGTATCGCCCTGTCACGCGGCGTGTGCGGGGCGGCGGCTTCGACACGCAAGACGATTGTCGTTCCTGATGTCCACAAATTCCCCGGCCATATCGCGTGCGACAGCGCATCCAATAGTGAGATCGTCGTGCCGATGGTTATTGAAAATCGTCTGACCAATAGTCGACTCATAGGCGTGCTCGACGTCGATTCGCCGTTGTTCGCTCGATTCGATGTTGACGATCAGAGTGGGCTCGAAGCGATCGCACTCGAGTTCGTCAATGCATGCGATTGGCCCGCGTGGTGAGCGGCTTCGAAACTCAAATCTTGACGGCTTGGCCGAGTTGATTGCTTTGTATCGCCGCGTCGAGCAATCGCATCGTGAGCATGACCGAATCGAGGTCGACCGCGCAAACGCCATCGCCTGCGCACGCCCGGGCGAAGGCTCGCCAGATGTCGATTTCGGATAAGCCGGGCTCGGCCCGCTCGAGCATTTGCGGCGGCGAACCGTCGGCCGGGGTGAAGAGCAATTGACTCCACACGGCGGTATCGAATTCGAGCGAGTAAGGCGAATCCGTCGAGCCCATCTGTGCATCGACGTGCCAGCGTGGGAGTGGCCGGGTCGTGGTCGTGTTGATCTCCACCATCGCCGCCGCCCCGTTGTCGAAGTCGATGAGGACGCGTGCGAAATCGTCGGCGTCGCTCGTCCAGACGTTGCCGCGGAGCTGTGCGAAAACGCGTACCGGGCGCGCGGGAGTGAGCAGCAAATGCATTTGATCGATGAAGTGCGAACCCCAGTCGAACAGTCCGCCGCCGCCGAAGGATTTCTCGTTACGCCAGTTCGGTCGAAACTCCACCGCCGCCGGTCCCACGCAGCTCGCCCATTGCGACAGGCGACTTTCAACATTGAAAATCCGGCCAAGCACACCCGACTTCACGGCCTTCTCGATCACCAGAAAATCCTCATCCCACCGGCGATTTTGAAACACACTCACAACTTTGCCGAGTTTATCCGCGCGAGCCTTGATCTCTTTCGCTTGCTGGAGATCAATCGCCATGGGCTTTTCGATCATGACGTGCTTTCCCAGCTCCAAAGCGAGAAGCGAGATCTCGTGATGAAACGCGGTTGGTACCGAAACCAGCACGGCATCGAACTCACCAAAATCGTCCGCCTGCTTTAAAGTCTCAAACGCGATTAAGCCCCG
>JBBQKP010000068.1:0-14361 GCA_038326995.1 Tepidisphaerales bacterium | reverse complement strand
CAAGCGATGTGCGGATTCGACTTTCGACGGTGATTTTGATCGTTCCGGCCCGTCCAGCAGGACATCTTTGAAAAAATCTCGCACAGAGAGATGGCTTGCCAGCCGGGCCGGAGTTGGGCTTATCGGCTTTGACCTCGGCCTTGGGCGAGTGATGGCCAAATCATTATGGGACAGGCCAATTTTGTATGCGCCGCCGCAATCTCGTTGGCAGAATCTCAGACGAATCGTACCTCTTGGCTATGAGTAGGTCTCTCGTGAAAAATAATTCAACTTCCCTGCCGCCGCCGGACAATTGCCGAATTGATCGCGGCCGTTCTCGCGTCCGCCGATTGCCCGGACTAGCACTCATCTACGCGACCTGTGCGATGACGGTGATTCTGGGCACGCTCGCACTTGCGGTAGACATGGGGCGAATCAACGCCGCGAGGGCGGAACTGCAGACCGCGGCGGACGCGACGGCGCGATACGCTGCGACGGGACTCTCCAACGGAACCGCCGCACAGCGCGCCGCAACCGCCGCCGCCGAGAGCCGCATCGACGGCCAGGCTCTGACGCTGCGATCGGAAGACGTGCAAATCGGGCAATGGATCAGCGGCGCATTTACGGTCACCAATGTGAATCCTAATGCGGTTCGTGTGACGGCCGTCCGCGGGCCCGCTCGCAACACGCCCATCGCGCTCACGTTCGCCTCACTCATTGGTCTGTCCTCTCCGACGATGACCGCACGCGCGACTGTCGCGGCCGGCGGAGGCGGAGGCGCGGGCTCTCAATCAGGAAGCCTTGTGCTCGATGCCAAGAGTAGCAGCTTCTACGCCGGCATGTCCGACGCCACACGCATTCACGACCCCTGGGGCTTCGATCAGGTTTCTAATACACGTACGACCTACGTCACACAGGTTCCCATCACGCCGGGGAACGCCATGACATTTACCGCAAGCGGCTGGGCTGCCTACGTGCACTGGCTCAGTAACTATATCCAGCCCGGCGGACAGCTGAACAGCATCGTCACCAGCGAACGGCCGAGCGATTACACCGGAATTTCACCGCTTCGGGCACCCTCCATGGCGCTGATCGGCGTGTTCCTCACCGACGCCAATCCGCGCTCTCAGGCGACGCCCGCATTGCTCGACTTCTCCACCGCCGCGTCACGCGAATTCTCCACCCTAAGCCCGCAGATCGGCCAGACGTTTTTCATCGGCACGGGCGTAAACTCCGACGGAACGCCTCGCAAAATCACCGTGCCGGCCGGCGCGACCAGGCTCGCATTGGGTATGAACGACAGCTGGGTCTGGCGCGACAACGGCGGTAGTTATAATGTAAACTTCGCGACTAGCGGAAGAGCGGCGGTGCTGGTTCGATAATGGCAATTGCCCGCGCTTTGCACTTCAAAAGAGCGAGTTGGAACCGCTTCGTCGCTTCAACCTTCATGCCCCATCACGGCATGTTCTGCCCGCGCGCCGCGACATAGATCGTGTACCACTCTTCGCGCGAGAGCTCGATCTCATCCGCCTTGACTGCTTCGCGAATGTTGATCGGGTTCGCACTGCCGATGATCGGGATGATCTTGCTCGGGTGTTTCAAAAGCCACGCGAGCGAAATGATCGTTCGTGTCGTGCCGTGGTCGGCAGCGATCTTGTCCAATCGTTGCTGCAGTAGTGTCCACTTCGCGTAGTTGGGATTGCTTCGCGGTGCTTCTTTGCCCGTGCCGAGCCAGCCGCCGCCGAGCGGGCTCCATGCGGTGGGCGTCATGGAATGTTCAAGGCACTGATCGAGCGTGCCGTCGACGAACGGATCGAGCCTGCCCAGATGAATCTCGACCTGATTCACTTCGATCGGCACGTTCACGTGTTTCTTCAGCGCCGCCAGAGTCGTGGGCAGGAAGTTGCTGACGGCAAACACCTTGACCTTGCCTGCCTTGTGCAGTTCATCAAAGACCGGCGCGATCTCGGCCGGGTTCATCAGAATGTCCGGCCGGTGCAGGTGATAAAGGTCGATTGTCTCCACTCCCAGTCGCTCGAGCGACGCGTCACAACTCGCACGAATATAGTCTGCCGAGAAATCGTAACGCCCTGGCGAATCGGGGTTCGGGCTCCCGCCAAAACGAATCCCGCACTTCGTCGCGACAATGACGCGATCGCGCATACCGCTTACTTCGCGAAGCGTCTGCCCGAGAATTTCCTCACACACTCCGCGGCAATAAATATCTGCCGAATCGAAGTGGTTGTAACCCGCTTCGTACGCGGCAACGTGCGCCTTGACGGCCTTGGTGCGAACCTCGGTCGTCACGTCGGCAGGATTCCACGTGCCCACCGATCGCATGTTGCCATACGCCAGGCGCGTCGAAACAAGATCAGACTTTCCGAGCGATTGCGTCTTCATGAATCAAATTGATCGGGCTTGGAAATCGATTCTCAAATCAGCTTTAGAAATCCAGCCCGCCCTTGAGCGGCGTCTTGCGTTTCTTCTCAACCTTGGGCGTGGGGGCCGTGTAAGTGCCAGCCGTCTCTTTGAGCGAGAGAGCCATGCGGCGTTGGGCCGGGTCGACTTCGAGCACGCGAACTTTGACGACCTGTCCGACCTTCACGACGTCCTCGACCTTTCGTACGCGCTGGTCGGACATTTCGCTGATGTGTATGAGACCTTCGACGTCGGGCGAGACTTCGACGAACGCGCCGAACTCGGCCACTCGTTTGACCGTGCCTTCAAAGATCGCGTGCCTGGGGAATTTCTCGATCACGCCCGCCCACGGGTCGCCGCCCGCCTGTTTGAGGGAGAACGTCAGCTTACGCGTGCCCGGCTCGATGGCGATGACGACCAGCGGAATCGTTTCGTTGATTTTGACGACTTCGCCCGGGAAGCGGATGCGCTGCCAGCTGATTTCGCTGACGGGCAGCAGGCCCTGAATGCCGTCTTCGACTTCGATGAACGCGCCGAAATTTTCAACCTTCACGACGCGTGCGGTGACGCGGGTGCCGACGGAATATTTCGTCTCGGCGTCTTTCCACGGGTCGGACATGCTGGCCTTGAGGGACAGGCCGACCTTACCGCTTTCGCGATCAAACTTGACGACCTTCACTTCGACGACGTCGCCGACTTTGACCATGTCGCTCGGGCGAAGATGGCGGCTGTAGGACATTTCACTGACGTGAATGAGACCGTCCGCGCCGCCGAGATCGACGAACGCGCCGTAGTCCATGACGGTTCGAACGGTGCCCTTAAGCGTCTGACCTTCCGCGAGGGTTTCAAAGAGTTTGCCCTTGGCTTCTTCGCGCTCCCGCTCGATAATTTTTCGTCTGGAGACGACGAGTTTCTTTTTCTCCGCATCGATCTGCGTGACTTCGCACAAAACTTTTTGCGAAAGGAAGACACTGATGTCTTTGTGGAACTCAAGATCAATCTGCCCGGCCGGCATGAAGCCTTTGAGGTTGCCGACTTTGACTTCAAGCCCACCCTTGTTCATGCCGTTGATCAGGCCCTCGACGACAGTGCCGACGGAGAGGCTGTTCCAGTCGAGGTTGGCGCTGGCCGCACCTTTTTTGCCGCAGATGTAGAGCGTATTGCCGGGATCGAAGCGTTCGACCATGACTTCGACGGTGTCGCCGACTTTGGGTTCTTCTTCGAATTGGGAAAAGGGCATGACGCCCTGTGCTTTGCCGCCGAGCTCGATGAAGACTTCGTCCTTGGGCGCGGAGACGGAAATGACGGTTCCGGTTTGCAGGCCGCGAAGGCGATAGGTTCGCTTTTCGGGCTCTTTATCGAAGCCGTAGATTTGGTCGAGGCTGGCGTCGCCCAAGGCGTCGGCGGCCTGTTGTTCGATCGCAGGATCGATGGGCTTGACGATCGTTTCGTTGATGGGATCGGTTCCGAATTGACTCATAGTGTTGGTATCCGTGGCCCGTGTGTTGGGGCTATGCAACGCGAAATCTACCGAGATTGCCCATCAAACGGAAGGGGCAAGCCGGGAGAAAGTGAAATGGACTGGGAAAACGCGCAAAACACCATCCGCCGTTGGACGGCAAAATCGCGCCGTCATTGGGCGTGTTGATGTTTTCGATGTTACAGACGAGTCGACGGTGCCCAACAAAAAGAAGCACGACAATACCAGCGACCGTTCGAACGAATGCACTTCAAACCAGTAATGCGACCCCATGAAACAGCACCGTTTTCCCGAGCGTAGCCGCCAGCTTGCCGGCGCTTTTGTGGACTTTATTTGCAGATCAAGCGCCAGCAAGCTGGAGGCTACACGAAGCTAGACGCGCGTCCGCTTAAAGAAACGAACCGCGCTTGAGTCGACAGATCATTGGAAGAGCACTGGTCAGACACCTGTGTCACCAAAAGAAGCCGGTAAATCCAGTAAAAACATAGTGTTTTCCCAACTCCACCGAGCCTGATCAGCGGGCCCGATCAGCGACCCCGGCGACGCAGCGCCAGCATCGAAAGCCCGGCGACGACGCCCAAAGTGGCGGGCTCGGGAATGGTGACGAGCAGGTTGTCGAAAAAGGCGATATCGGAAATGGCGGGCGGGGCTTCGGGGATGAACTGGATGTCCAGGTCGCCGACGAAGGAGCCGGTTCCGGTGTTGAAGGCAACGGGGGGGAGATCGACGGCCGAGCCGTTGATTTCGTAGGTCACGGTGCGGGTGACGAAATTCGCCTTGGCCAGCAGTGTGTTCCACTGGTTGAAGGGAATGTCGCTCAATAAGAGCGAGAAGAACCCGCCAGAGGTGACGACCGCCAGTTGGCCGAAGTCGTCCATGCCGAACTGGAAGATGGGCAAACCCGCAGAATTAAACAATCCGCCAGTGAAGATTGTAGAGGTCACCTGGCCGCCGGGCAGGACGGGCGTGGCGCGGAAGAGGTCGAAGCTGACGCGGACATCGGTCTGGCCGGCGAGATCTTGGTTGATCGCAAGGTTTTGCCAGTAAGTGGTTTGCTGACCTACTCCGCCTGACTCGATCCGCAGGGAGTTGCCCGGGTTGGCGATGGTGCTTTGGATCTGGGCGGCGGCGCTGGTCTGGGTAAGGTCGAGCGGACCGGGCTGTTGCGAACTCGCCCAGGCTGGGCTGCCTTGGCCGACGACGGTCCCCAACGTGAATCCTGTATCGAAGTTCTGGGAATAGAGCACGGTCGTCGCGGATGCGATGGACGCGAAAGACGCGATGGACAGGAAAGAAACGACAGCGGCGTTGATGATATTATTTTTCATGGCGGAGTGGTCCGATGATGAGCCAAGATAGGTCCGCTGACAACCCTTTCTGTGTTTAAATTAAATGAAGTCCAACGCCCATGTGTTAATCTGGGGGGAATATAACGATGCGGGGAAATGTGAAAAAGCGCTATGCTCCAGACCCGACGATTACGTTTCAATACGGGTCGTGCCTCGTGATCAAACCAACGCGAGCTATAAATACTTTCCCGGATACTTCGCCTTGATCTGCCCCACGAGGTCTTTGACTCGCTGGCTTTCGTTTTTGGGCATGACCATGGTCGCGTCTTTGGTATGTACGACGATCATGTCCGAAACGCCCACGAGCGAAACAAGGTGCTCAGGGTCGGAGCTGACGATGATGTTGTCGTCGGAGTCCATGAGCACACTGGTCTGGGCGTCGGTGGCGTTGTTGTTGCCATCGATTGCCAGCGTCTCCGCGAGTGCCGGCCAACTGCCGACATCGAGCCAGTTCACCGACATCTCCACCACGGCCACCTCAACACCCGTGCTGTCATTCGCCTGGCTCGCGGGTTCCATGATCGCGTAGTCGACGCTGATCTTGGGCAGCTTCGGATAGACTTCCTTCAGCGTCGCCTGCTGGCTGTTGGTTCCCCACGCCGCGGCGATCTTGGTCAGCCCGGCATACGACTGCGGCAAATGCACGCGCAACTGATCCAGCACCGTCGACGCACGCCAGACGAACATGCCGCTGTTCCAGTAATACCGACGGCTCTCGACATACTTATCCGCGGTCGATTTGTCGGGCTTTTCACGGAAACCGATCACGCGAAACGCGCCGGGAAAGCCGTCCAGTGGCTCGCCACGCTGCACATACCCAAGCCCGGTGTGGGCGAAGGTCGGCACGATGCCGAAGGTCACCAGCGACTTAGGGTGCTTGCGGGCGATGTCAAAGCCGGTGAGCAGAGATTTCTGAAAATCGTCGACGGGCTCAATGACATGATCGGCGGTGGTGATGGCGAAGACCGCGTCGGGATCGCGTGCGGCCAGGACCGCGGCGGGCAGGCCTACCGCATTGGCGGTGTCGCGTCCTTCGGGCTCGCCCAGCAGATTGTCGCGCGGCAACTCGGGCAGATTCGCCAGGATCGCATCGCGATGCGCCTCGAGCGTGCAAACGAAAATCCGCTCTGCCGGAAGTATGGCACGGAGCCGGTCGTAGCTCACCTCCAGCAATGTCTTGCCCTTGACCACCGGCAGCAATTGCTTGGGCCGGGATTCACGCGAAAGAGGCCAGAGTCTCGTGCCCGATCCGCCCGCCATGATGACGCCGTAGTCCATAGAGGTTCGAATGGTAGAGAATTGTGTCGAAACCGAAAGGCCGGACGCTCTCGCGTCCGCTCTTTCGGGCAACAATGCTCGACGCTGATCGCAATTTCACGAGCCGCGACCGTGAGACAGCAGTTGAATGACGATCACCCAAAACCATTTCTAAAACCACTCCCTAACGGTCGTGGCTCGTTGCCAGACCTCCGTCAATTGTCCTGGGCCAGAAGGGCCGCATCGTTCAATCAATTTGTCTTGGGCTTGATTCAACCACTCGACTACAGTTTATTTCTGATGCCTGCTCTTCCCACCAACCCGACCGTCTGGATTTTTGAGGACCAACTCTCTCTTGACCTTGGCGTGTTGAAGGAGTTCCCAGACGCGCACGTCCTCATGATCGAATCAAAGAATGCGTTCTCGATGTTTCCGTATCACAAGAAACGCCTCACATTTCTTATCAGCGCGATGCGACATTTTCGCGACGAGCTCCGCGCGGCCGGTCGAAAGGTCGCGTACTTCGATCTCGCACAAGCGCCTTACCTCGATTCGATCGGCGCACTGAAATCGCACATGAAGACGACGGGCAATCGAAAGTTCGTTGTCGCCGCACCCAGCGAATTCCACACGCAGCATTGGCTCAAGACGTTGCCGAAAGAGCTCGGCATCGAGATCGAGTTCCTCGACAATGATTTATTCCTGACCGACCGCGAGGAATTCGCACGCTGGGCCGGGCCGCTCAAGTCGCCGGTGATGGAATCGTTTTATCGCAAGAGCAGAACGAAGTTTGACGTGCTCATGGAAAAGGGAAAACCCGTCGGCGGCGTGTGGAACCTCGACAAGGAAAACCGCAAATCCGCGCCGAAGAATCTGCTCACGCCCGCGCTGCCGGCGTTCGCGCCCGACGCCATCACGAAGGCAGCGATCAAGGACGTGAATCGCATTTTTAAATCTCACTACGGCGAAACGCACGGCTTTGAACTTCCTGTTTCGCGACGCGACGCCGAGAAAACATTCGCCGATTTCCTCGATCATCGCCTGCCCGACTTCGGCGACTTCGAAGACGCTATGGTCACCGGCCAGCGCCTCCTGTTCCACAGCAAGATCAGCTCGCTGGTCAACTCAGGTCTGCTCGCACCCATGTACTGCATCCGCGCGGCCGAGGCTCGATATCACAAAGGCAAAGCGCCGCTCAATGCCGTCGAAGGTTTCATCAGGCAGCTACTGGGCTGGCGTGAATACGTGTACGGCATCTACTGGTCGTTCATGCCCGAATACCGAGATCGAAACTCGTGGAAGAGTGAACTGAAGCTGCCGGAGTTTTACTGGACGGGCAAAACGGAATTGAACTGCCTGAAGCAGTCGCTCGACGCCGTGATCGAAGACGGCTACAGCCATCACATTCAAAGGCTGATGATTCTGTGCAACTTCGCCACACTGCTGGGCCTGAACCCGCAGGCGGTGAACGACTGGTTCTTGACGATGTACATCGACAGCCATGATTGGGTCGTCACGCCCAACGTCGTGGGCATGGGCATGAACGCCGACGGAGGAACGATGGCGACCAAGCCCTACATTTCCGGCGCTGCGTACATCAACCGCATGTCCGACTATTGCGGCGATTGCAAATTCGACCCGAAGCTGCGGACGGGCGAAACCGCGTGTCCGTTCAATTTTCTCTTTTGGACTTTCCTCGATCAACATCAGCCCGTGATGAAGAAAAATTTCCGCATGAGCATGATGCTGAAAAACGCACAGCGAATCGACGCGGGTGAAATGGTACAGATGCGAAAACAGCGCGAGGCTTTCGTGAAGCTGACGATCAAGGGCGCGTAACCAACTCAACGAAAAAGAACGGCGCGCGAAATAAGCGGATGCGACAGAAGCAGACGAAGACCGCTTACTTCGTGCGCGGCTCCTTTAACAAACTCATCGACTCGGGCCGGTGCCGGTGCGGACGGTCGGCGCGGGAGTGCGAGACGTATCGACCGCGACGGTTCCGTTTCGCCGCATATTGACGAGTTGGGCCGCAACATCAGTCCGCGTGCTGATGTGCCGCTGCATGAGCCAGGGAAAGCGCGGGTAGAATTTTCGATAGAGCATTCCCAGGTGCCAGCACGCCGCGTGAAGCAAAAACACGCCCACGAACAATGTCGGAGTGCCAAGGATCATTTCGAGTTGGTAGGACATGCCGAACATCGTCGGCGTGGAAACTGTGGAACCCGACGGCGCGATCATGATCGCGCCGATTCTCATGCCGAAGCTGAGCGACATCGCCGCGCCGAGCATGAAGACGATGATCGCCACCATGAGCACGAGAGCACTCCACCAGTACCACACGCCGCAAATCCACATCAAGGGAAGCGACCGATGAGGCAAAACATTCATGAAGTAGCCGCTACACAGTTTGGTGATCAGCAGCGCGGGCAGCACGCAAAAACCCAAAACGATAAACGCCAGATAGACCTGTGCGGGCAGACGCGGGGCGTACGCAATCACGCTAAGCAGCGGCGAGAACGCCAGAGCGCCAGCGACGGCCACGCTCACCATCGGGTCGAGAATATCCTCACGGATCGACGCGTGCCTGAGCGGCGTGGGCAGCTCATCTCGTCCGACCGGACCGGTCTCGTCCACGATGTTGCCAAAGTGCCCCATCAACGCGCAGATGATCGGAAGACCGAGTAAGAACGCGAACAAAACACCCGCCAGCGGGACCATCGAGAGCATAATCGACCCGCCGATGATCGATGCGATCAACACCCACACGATCACATTCATCGGCGCGAACATCAGAAACCAGATCGACAAAAAGTTCGCGGGCTTCCCCTGGATATCCGTCGATACAGGACCACGCGCGTAGCCGAGAACACTGCTGCCCGGCCTGCTTCCGTTTGGCCGCGCGCCAACATTCGCGTTACCCGCTGACGGACGCTTGACCGAATCACTTCGCTCGGCCCGACTGATCTGCAGCGGCTCGATCAACTCGCCCGTCAACGGGTCATACAACGGCCTTGACCGAATCTGCGGCTGATTCACTTCATCCACATGTCGATCAACTTCGAGCACCTCGTCCAGCGTCATCCTGCGATCACTCGGATCGTCCTTGCGTGTCACGCTCGGCACATCACGCCGCCGGCCGTCGCGGTGCGCATCAGGCGTCGTTCGCGGCCCGACCTTGATCACGCCGTCCGAATCCAGATTCTGCAGCTCATCCAATAGCGGCACATCCACCAGCAGTCCGCACTTCGGACACTGCACGCTTTCGCCCGACATGTCGTCGGCGACAGTCATGTAGTTCGAACATTTGCAGCGAAAGCGAATCATGTCGACTTTTGACTATACCCTTGCGGCGGAGCGACTTCACACTAATCGACGGTTCCGTCGCATCAGGCGAAGTGCTGAGATCGATCTTCAGCCGATCTTCCGCTGATCATTGGATTCTTTCAAACGGACTATTTCACCTTCACCACGACCAGCGTCTGATCGTCCGCGGGCAACGCGCCGTCTGTGAATTCGTTCACGAGTTTTGTAATGCGATCGACCACGACCTGGGCCGATTCATCACACGCGCATGCGACGGCAATCATCGCGTCGAGACCGAGCAGGTCCGACGAGCCGGGCTTGCGCGCTTCGACGATGCCGTCGGTGTAAATCACCAGCGTATCGCCCGACGAGAGCACGGCGCGCGCGTCTTCAAATTGTTCGTCGGACTCGATGCCGAGCGGGAGATTGTGATTGCCATCGAGCAGCACGCATTCGCTCGAGCCGGCAGAACGAACGATCGGAGGATTATGCCCGGCAGAGCAGTAGAGAATCGACCGGTCGGCCGGGTCGTAGATGCCGTAAAACGCCGTGACAAACGTGCCGTTGTTCGTGTATCGCGCACACAAACGTTTGTTGATGAACTCAAGGAGTTGGCTCGGCGGATCGGGCGGGCCCTCACGCGTGTGCGCGATGGAATGCGTGACGGCCATCATCACCGCGGCGGGCGTGCCGTGCCCGGAAACATCGGCGATCAGGATGCCAAGCTTCCCTTCGGGCAGTTCGAAAAAGTCGTAGTAATCTCCGCCCGCATTGCGCGACGTCTGGTAGTACGCCGCCAGCTCCAGGCCTTCCACCTTTGGCAATTCCGCGGGCAAGAGCGAACGCTGAATATCGGCGACCGTTCGCATCTCCGCTTCCAAGGCATCATTCGCCCGGCGAAGCTCGTCGGCGAGCACCAGATTGTACGTGGCGCGTCCAAATAAATTCGACAGCCACACCGCGTCGGCGAGTGTCGAGTCATCAAAATGGCCCGGCTGTCTGAACAGGTGAACCACCATGTTCATCGAAATGCCGTTCTCATACATCGGCACGCATCGCATCGACCTGAACCCGCCGATGTGCTCGTACATCGGGTCACTCTCACTCACTTTCCAATCGTTATCGATGACCGCATTGCCGTTGTAAATCAGCTCGCCCAACGCGCCCTCATTCGCCATCGGCAGCAAGTGCTTGTCTCGCCACGGATTGATGGTCTTGCCCTGCTCCTCCCATAGACCCGAACGCGTCACCCGATACCACGGGCTCGCAAGGTCTCGACGGCTCAGGCTGATAAAGCGATCCGTCGGCGTGATCGAGCGAAGCCACGTGCCGTACGCACGAACCATCTCCTGCGGATCCGTCGAACGCGTCACCTCCCGCATCATCTGCTGCACCACCTGAACCCGCTCCATAGAGGTCATGTCGGCAAACTTACCGGCGACGTTTTGCGGGCTGTAGCTCATCGTGGTTGGCCGATTGTACATGCCCGATACGTGCGAATCGACCGCCACATAAATCGAGCCAGCGCAAACTCACATTCTGATCCTTTATCAGCCCGAAAAAAGTCCGCGTACATATCGCACTACAAACGCGTCCACCAGAATCGCGAATTGCTCCGCTGTCGCGCCAGCGACCATCGCGTCGCGCAGCGCTCGCATCGCCTCTGCGTCATTCAGCAAGCTCTCTCTCGCCCCGGCAATCAGCAGCGGCTCACTCATTACCGCCGCGACTGCGGGATGGTCGGCCGACAGCCGTTTCCACTCCTCTCGGGTCGCGCTATCGATCTTGTCTTCGAGCTGTTTCATCGTCATGAGGTTGTTCATCGCTTTGCTCCGATTATTCGTTGTTCGATCGCATGAAGCGCACGCAGCTCTTCGAGTAGCCGCGTCAGCACCAGTAGGTTCTCGCGGTCGTTCTGATCGAGCCGGGCCTGCTGCTCGCGTGCGTCGCGAAGCTGATCGATAGATTTCGCGTACAGTCGGCCGTGCTCGATGACCCAGGTCTGGTCAAGTGCATTGCGTGATTCGCGCGTCTGAACATCCTGCTCGAACGCGCGGTCGAGACTTACCCGCCTACCGTCGATGGCCGACTTCGCCTGCTTCGCGCGGTCTTCGATCGAAGCACTCGTGATCGACACGGCCCGCATGGATTGATCTAACAGCGCATCGCGTGCGCCGGTCCATTGCGTGCATCCCGTGCTCGCCAACATCAATGCAACGCTCAACACGCCGACGAGCGGTGATTTACTTTTCATTGCGCGCCCGCCTTACTCGCCAGTAAAGCGCCTGTACGCAGGAACGTATCGAGTCGCGTCAGCGCCTCGGTGTTCTGGCGAACGAGTGTCATCAGCGCTTCGACCTGCAATTTATCGGCAAGTATTCGCGTCTGAGCTTCGTCAAGTTGTGTGTCGCGTTTGACACTGTTACGACGCTCGAAGAGCCACATCATTCCCATCAGGCCGGCCGCGCCGAAGTTCATGACGTAGTCCAGAATCGGTGCAGTAGAATTCGCATCCATACTGTCTCCTTTGTGATTTATTGTTGAGTTCTCGCGCGTGCGATATGCGATGACACATCGCGATCGAAGTTCACGGCAGCTCACTGAACTGATTCGCACAGCTCACCGCATACCGTCCCAAGAACAGCACCCAAGACTGCGGACGAGATGCCGATTGACCGAAGCGACCTGCGGTAAAGTCGCTGATACATCTCCACGCGAATCGTGTGATCCATCACTTCGTCGCTCGTCGCAGCGAGGCTGGAGTAAATGAGATGCAGCGTTCCCAACATGGTCGGCCGACGAAACTCGCGTGTGTCTGCCAGCGCCTGACGACCTGGTGCGTATGAATTCCTTGCGCGCGAAATCAATTCGCTGATCACACGCCGCTGCGCCCAGAACGTTCGCACATGAAGTTCAACCTCCATCGGCACATCAAACCCCGGCGACGACGGTCCGCGTCGAACGTGAATCACGCGGCAACCTTCGGGCGACTCCGACACGCCCACGACCGCGTAACACGCGCCGCCGTGATCCGACTTGCACAAGCCCGTCACCGCCGCGATCTGGCCGGGCAAGATCAGCACACGTGCAGGCTGCAGTTGATTGCTATCAGCGGCAAATGCCAGGGTCAGCTGATCACGCAGTAATGTCGCGCGAGATCGCAATATCGTTTGCGATGCGAGCGACGCATCCAGCGCGAGGTCGGGTTCGTACATCAAAAGCTCGGCGTCGGTGCAATGCGTCATATCTGTCTCCGTTGAAAAGGTTCGCTTCGATTGCTTGAAAGAGGCCGCACGGGCTGTTCACCCGCGCGGCCCCGAAACGTGCCGGAAGCGGTGCCTGAGTTGTCCGACCACCGCGACTTGCCGACACATCAGTTGCACCTATCGCGTTACGCTGTAAAGCCGCTGACAAAGCCGTGGGCGGCCTCGTTGCGAACCTCAAGCGTGTACTCGCCGATCACCTGACCCATCTCGCTGTCGCCCGTTGAGGCGTGCCGCTTGAAGTGAAAGCTGCGCCCGGCGAGCGGGAGAACTTCCACGCGACTGCTGTCGAGAAGCAGCACCGAACCGACGGGCATGTGCCTGGACAACACGACGCGGCAAACACCAAAATCACTCTCGTACACACTCACCATGTCCTTGAACGTTTCCGTAGTGCCGGCGAAACGTCGGTCTGACGCGATGAAGGAATTGATTGTTCGCTTCTCGCGCCCGCCGACGACGATCGTGTCGACCTGCGTCGAGCCGCTTTCCCACAGCCTGCGTAGTGCGAGATTAAGCTTGGTTTCCGTGAGAGGCCCGGACGGAATCACCGTGTCATCCGCCGCGTTAAAGCGGTTGGTCGCGATGTAGCTGAGCAGGCCTCGCATGCTTCGCGGCACAGTCGCGCTGCCCACGGGCGTGGACGAAGGCGCGACGCCGTTGATAACGGAGCTTTCGAGCGATCGCAGAAGCTCGCGAAGTCGCTGCGATTTCTGGTGGTCCAGTTCGTCGCGCACGCCCAGCGAACGCACCGCCAGTTGCGAACCCGACACTTCGACACTGGATGCGAAAATTTGTGTGAAGTTCTGCACCCGAACGCGCGAGGTCGATCGCGTCGCAGATGCCTGCGCACCTTCGAGCACGGGGCTTGAGACCAGCACGATCTTCGCTGGCAAGACGGTGATTCCTTCGAAGAGCCCGCCGACGTTTCGCTGAACCAGCGCGGTCGAATCGGCAGTGCTTAGCGAGATGATGCGAACGATCTCGCCCGCGGATCCGAAACGGCAAATGTCACCGACGTTCAGCCGATCGATGTTCGAAGCGATCGACAGTATTTCTCCCGAACTGTCGGCCGAAATCACTTCTGCGGTGATCAAAGCCAGCGTCTCATCGAGCCACTCATGCACAGTTGATCGCGCCTGTCGCGACGAGTCGCCCAGCAGATCGAGCAAGGGTGTTTCCGTCCCGGCCAGTACGCTGACGAGATCACTGACGTCTTCAGCGATTTCCGGCAGATCGACGCCCGCGGAATAGGTTGCTTTTCCAGTAAACGGCATGCTGTTTTCCTTTCGAGTTGTGATACGGATTT
>JBBQKP010000067.1:0-14508 GCA_038326995.1 Tepidisphaerales bacterium | reverse complement strand
GTCTGCAGCGATCACGCCCGTGGCAGGGTCTTCAACTGGCACAGGTACGGTGGTCATCAACTCCGGTGGTACGCTCGGTGGGTCAGGAGCGGTCCGTGGTGCGGTGACCGTCAACGGAACGGGAATCATTTCCCCCGGGGCGGCCGCGAACGCGATCGGTACGCTGACGCTGGGTGCGACGACTTTGTCCAACACGGCCGGGCTGACGTTTCAGCTGAATCCGGCGAATCAGGCCATCGGCGGAACCACGAACGACCTCGTCAGCATTGTCGGTGCTTTCACACTGGACGGCATTCTAAATGTCACCGCGACCAGCGGTGTATTCACGAATGCCGCCGTCAATAGCAGTTGGAGGTTATTCACATACACGGGAGCGCTTACGAATAGCTTCCTTGATCTTTCGTCGCTTCCTGCATTAGCGTCGGGCAATCTGTGGACGATCGATACCGCCACTACTGGGCAGGTCAATCTCGTCGTGGCCGTCCCCGAGCCGGCGGTCGTGGGCGTCACGTCCATCGTCGCGGCTTACATCGGTCTGCGTCGCCGACGCGCGAGCATGTGAGCTGACGGCATGAGTGCCGGTGTGCAGAATAATGGAAAAATTCAAGCTGTTCGACAGATAGCTAAATACCCTTCCCCGGAGTACCGGCGGAGGGGTTTTTTACATTCGCGGCTCGCCTGGGCCCTCGAAAAGGTATCACCAAGACTTTTCCGGGCATCACCAAGACTTTTCCGGACACCACCAAGACTTATCCGGACATCACCAAGACTTATCCGGACATCACCAAGACTTTTCCGGACACCACCAAGACTTTTCCGGACACCACCAAGACTTATCCGGGCACCACCAAGACTTTTTCGGACACCACCAAGACTTATCCGGGCACCACCAAGACTTATCCGGGCACCACCAAAACTTTTCCGGACACCACCAAAACTTTTCCGGGCATCACCAAAACTTTTCCGGGCATCACCAAAACTTTTGGTGGAACCCGTCGCCACTCGCCAGACCTGAATGACACGGATTTATTGGAAGTGCAGAAACGTCACAGAGTGACGCCCTCCTAGTCATGCGTAAAAAAATCAATTGCGGTGCGTGTCGTCATTTTATTCTGGACGTTCATTCAGTCGGCCCGTTGGCACGTCGATGTAAAGGACGGACCGATGGACGTTCCATGGGTCGAGATCGTATAACAATCGGCCGACGGTGCGGGGTGATGGACTGGTGATTGATCGGTGATCGATCGGTAATCGACTGGTGATCAGAATCGCGCTGCAAGGCCAATGGTTCGGGACAATCAAGCGAACGAGCGGGACGAACAGGTCGTTGCTCGTCGGTTTTTTGGGCCTGAAACTGGAGACTGTATGGCAAGCGTTCGAGACTACCTTCCTTCGCGGGAGGCACAACTGGTCACCTTTACGGGTGAATTTTCGACCAACATCAGTAAGAACTCTAAGGGGTACGGACTGACGGTGGATCAGGCGACGGAATACGCGACGACGCGGGAGAGGTTTGTGACGGCGTTTAACGTCGCGCAGAATCCGCTGACGCGCACGCCGCCGAATATTCAGGCGAAGGATGCGGCGAAGACGTCGCTGATCAACGCGACGCGGATGCTCGTTGATGTCGTGCAGGCGTGGCCTGAGATGACCAATGAGAAGCGGGCAGACTTGAAGATCACACTGCGGGATCGCAAGCCCACGCCCAGCCCCGTGCCCAGCACCTCGCCTTTCATCAAGGTGAAGAGCATCGACGGGCGGATCGTGACGTTCGAGTGTCAATCGACAAAGACATCGCGAGGCAAGCCCAAAGACGTGAGCGGGGTTACGCTCTTTTCACATTACGGCCCGACGCCGCCGCAGACGGCGGAGGGATGGAAGCTCATCGGGATGAGCGGCAGGACGACCGTGACGACCACGTTTGATGACATGGACGCGGGCGGCACGGTGTACGTGACGGGGTTCTGGTTCAATGGTCGCAAGCAGAGCGGCCCGTCGGGCAAACCGATCAGCATCAGCCTTGCTGCGACGACGCCGTTGCCGACGCTATCGATCTCGACGGCGCGCAAGGCGGCGTGAGATTCGGTAACGCACATCAGTGATACGCACATCGCGGCGATCTAGATTCGAAGATGAAAGGCAAGAGTGATAGAGGGCGCGACATGGAAACGTCGTGCCCTCTTTTCGTTTGTTGTTCAAGAAACCTGCTGTGGTATCTGTTCTGGCGTTCTTCTCTGGCCGGGCAGGCAGTCTCTGCCGCCGCGAATTGGAAGCGCAGAAGCGTCACGGAGTGACGCCCTCCAAGTCATGCGTAAAAATCAATTGGGGTGCGTGCCGGGGGTGTGTGTTGGGCGTATGTGTTGGAGGGGGGTGCGCGTCGGGGGAGGCGCGTCGGGGTTTGTCTCGCAGAATGCGAAGGAGCATCCGACGATTTTCAGAGAGTGGACGAGGATGCACAACAGAGCCGTGAAGAGAAGGGAGGATCAATTTGCGACTCGGCTTGGAAGCGAGTGAATGGGCCGCGAAACAATTGAGCGGGTAGGGGTAAGCGGGAATTCCTGGTTGTCGCGGATGGAAGAAAGAGATTTCGAAAACGACAAAAAATATACAAATACGCGAGTAATTCACATGCGAGCCCGCTTACTCCGTGCGCGGCTGTTTGTGGACCGCAAGCCTGAGCGCCGCCAAGCGATTGAGTGTCGAACTCAGCTCGCTCGCCGGAGAATTTTTGAGCCCAGAGGCTTGAGCGTGAGATTTCCAGTGATGGATTGTTGCGTCTCCAGACATTCGAGCGGCTGGCTTCCCGTTGCGATTGTCTGAGACTGTTTCGTAAAATTCTGCAGGATGATGAAGCGGCCATATCCCGCGCCGCGTTCGCTGGCGACGACACCTTCGGGCAGCGTCAGGACGCCTTCGATCTTCAGCCGTGTTGTGAGCGACGCGTACAGGCGATCGAGAAGCACTTCAGACAATCGCGTTGCGATAAAAATCGCCCGGCCCTTGCCTTGAATGTTCTCGCTGACCGCGGCCTGGCCCGTGTAAAAATCGTGATCGTATTGGAGCAGAGCCTTCGCAGTCGTCAGCTTGCCCAACGCTTTCACATCGCGGC
Organism: Tepidisphaerales bacterium; assembly: GCA_038326995.1. GTDB lineage: Bacteria > Planctomycetota > Phycisphaerae > Tepidisphaerales > Tepidisphaeraceae > JBBQKP01. Next base: position 11,399 of record JBBQKP010000067.1, on the reverse strand, counting down.
AGGTCAGGCCCTCACCGGCGAGGTCGAGGGAGTCGCCTTCGACTACTTTTAATGCGCCGATTTCGCTCGCGCTGACGCGGTCCGTCTCTTCGATCGTGATTCCAAAAAGATCTTTCAAGCCCGCACCCGGCAGGCCGCCCATGTGGACGCGGTTGAACAGATCGCACGTGCCGGTGTCGTGGGTCGCGACCAGGGTGCCGCCCGCCTCGACGAACTTGCGGAGCGTGACCGCCAGCGCGTCGTCGATGTTCCAGAGCTGCGGCAAGATGAGTAAGTCGTAGCGTGAGAAATCGCGATCGACCGGAATGACGTCGACGCCGATGCTGCGCTTCCAGAACGACTGATAGTGATCGACGGCGATCTCGTCGTAGCGGGCTTCACTCACATCGGGCCCGCCCGAAAGCGAAAGGCCCCACTTGCTTTCCCAGTCGTACACGATCGCCACTTTCACGCTCGGCATTGTGCCCAAGAGCGGCGTGAGCTTTTTCAGTCTCGCACCGACCTCTGCGACGTCGCGGAAGACGCGTGTGTCGCTTGAAGAATTGTGATCGACGACGCTGCCGTGGAATTTCTCCATCGCACCTCTGCCCGCACGCCACTGAAAATACATCGTGCCGTCCGCCCCGTGTGCGATCGCCTGCGTCATCTCCAGTTGATGCTGACCGGGCCGTTTGAGCTTCGCGGGCGCACGCCAGTTTAACGAGCTTGGCGTGGTTTCCATCAAAAAGAACGGCCTGTCCTTCATCGAACGAAACAAGTCGTTTCGAAAACCCATCGACGCCGCGCCGCGAAGAACATGAGGCGAATCAAAATCAAACGCCGGATACTGATCGTCGCTCACCACGTCAACATGCCGGGCGACCGCGTGATAATTGAGTTGATGAAACGTGCCCATCAGATTCGTCGTGATCGGCACGTCGGGCGTGATCTCTCGCAGCGGCGCGCTCTCGAGTTTGATCCACTCGCACGTTTGCCAGGTGACGAATCTTTTCCAGTCAAGCAGCATGCCGTCCACGCACGAATCCGTCGGCTCGACTTCATCAAAGCGGTCGTACGCGTGAGACCAAAATCGAGTCCACCATGCTTCGTTCATCGCATCGACTGTCACATATTTTTCTTCGAGCCAGCGATGAAACGAAGCGCGGCAAAGCGGGCAAAAACATTCGCCGCTAAGTTCGTTGCTGATGTGCCACATCGCCAGCGTGCCTGATAATTTTGAGTCCTTACCGTAACGCGTCGCGAGGCGCGTGTTCATCTTTGTGACGAGGTCTTTGTAGATGGGCGAGGTCCAGCAGTGATTGTGACGATTGTTGTAGGGCACCTTTCGGCCGGATTTATCGACACGTCCGGTCTCTGGATATTTCTTTGCAAGCCAGGGCGGCCTTGCGCCCGACGGCGTTGCAAGAATGATCTTTCCGCCGAAGGATTGAATTCGCTCGAACGCGGCATCGAGATATGAAAAGTCGAACGTGCCCTCGCGCGGCTCGAGCGCGGTCCACCCGAATACATTCAGCGTGAACGTGTTGCAGCCGGCCTTGGGCATCAGCTCGCGGTCTTGCTCAAGAACGTGCGGGTATTTAATCCACTGGTCGGGGTTGTAGTCTCCGCCGTGCAGCACGTGGGGAAAGGTTTTCAGCACGAGCGGAAGGGGCGACTTGGGGAATGACATCATCTCCTTCTACCAGAATCGACGAATTGCGACAGACAACCAGGCGGAGTCATTGCGGGCTTCCTTCATCGGCATGTACTCTAGTCCGCCTTGTCTGTCATCGATCTGAAAATTTCCGCCGACGCATTGCCGCTGTTTGATGACGAGTCGCCAAAAGGTGTTGACGTGTGGCAGCACATTGTGTCTCTGACGCACACCGATCAACGCTCGGCCGAGCTTCCGCCCGGATGGTCGTTCGCACGAGAGTTCTCGCGCGAGGTTGTTCGTCGATGTTGTCAGACGCATTCGACTAATCCTCCTTCCGATCCGGCGTTCATGAAGATGATGCTCGCCAAAGCCCCGCCGATCGTCGGCGTGGAGAATCTGAGCGCTGATGCGCTGACAGGATGGTGGAAGCGCGTGTGCGATGTGCTGAGTGAGCGTGCGAGCGGCGTGTCGTTTGCGGCGTTGATCGAATCGCTCGGCCGCGATTGGCACGCGGTCGGGCGGGTGACATTCCATCTCGCTGAGAACAAACGCAACGAAGAATTTCCATTCGCTTTTCTCGCGACCTACACCTCGGGCACGAACGAAAAAGGCCAGCCCATCTATGTTCCGCTGTCGCGCGCCATCAAGGACATGGCCGGCACGCGCGACAAGCAGGCGATGCTGAAACTCCTCAGGCCCGTAGTCGACGCGACGGCCCAAAGTGCTGTCGCGCGCGAACTACTTAGCACTACAAAGCTCTATCAGCCGCTGCTTTGGACCGCGAAGGAAGCCTATGCATTTCTGCGTGATGTTCCGGTGATGGAACGCGCGGGCGTTTCGATCCGCGTGCCCGACTGGTGGAACGCAAAACGCCCGCCCAGGCCCAGCGTGTCGGTCACCGTGGGCGAGTCGAAGCGCACGCCCGGCGCGAACGTCGGCGCGGAGGCCATGCTCGATTTCAACGTCGGTGTCGCGCTGGATGGCAGTACGCTCACGGACCGCGAAATTGAACAACTATTCACCTCGACCGAGCCGCTGGTTCAACTTCGCGGCATCTGGGTCGAGGTCGACAAGGCCAAGCTTCAATCCGCGCTCGAGCACTGGCGAAAGGTCGAATTTCTCGCACGCGAGCATGGCCTCGACTTCGCGACAGGGATGCGACTTCTGACCAACATGCCGGGCGGAACATCGGCCGTCGAGGAAAAGGCTCAGGAAAAAATCGACCCCGAATGGGTCGGCATTCGAGCCGGGGAATGGCTTGAGAAAGCACTGGACCGCCTCCGATCGCCAGATGAAATCACGCCGCCGCCCGCGCTGCAGGCGACGCTTCGCCCGTATCAGCTTCGCGGCTATGCGTGGCTGTCATTCATGACCGAACTCGGCTTAGGCGCTTGCCTGGCGGACGACATGGGCCTGGGCAAGACGATTCAAGTGATCGCACTTTTATTGAAGCACGCAGAAATCAACTCGGGCGAATCGAAATCGACGTCGCTACTTGTTGTACCCGCGTCGCTCATTCCGAATTGGAAGAGCGAACTCAGCCGCTTCGCGCCGTCGCTTAGCGTCGCGATCGTGCATCCGAGCGAGAAGGACAGCGAAGTGAACATCAACGCGAATGTCGATGTGGTCATCACCACTTACGGCATGGCCACTCGCACGGAATCATTGCGAAAGCGCGCGTGGAATATACTGGTGATTGATGAAGCGCAGGCGATAAAAAATGCGGGCACGAAGCAGACGCGTGCGGTGAAAGAGATCAACTCACGCCGCCGAATCGCGATGTCGGGAACGCCTGTTGAAAATCGCCTGGGCGATTTGTGGTCGATCTTCGACTTCCTCAATCCGGGCCTCCTCGGCAGTGCGAAGGCCTTCACAAAGGCAACGAAACGAATGGCCGACCTGGGCAATTACACGCCCCTTCGCACACTGGTGCAGCCCTACGTATTACGCCGCCTGAAGACCGACAAAACGGTCATTCAAGACCTGCCCGACAAGATCGAACAGAAGGCGTTTTGTTCACTCTCGCCACGGCAAACGCAGCTGTATCTGCGGCTCGTGGAAGAGCTCGGATCCGTCCTTAACTCCGCCGACACAGAGATCAAACGCAAGGGCGTCGTGCTGGCGTTTCTCATGAAATTTAAGCAGCTTTGCAACCATCCCGATCAGCTTCTTTCGACTGGCACATTCGACGCGATCGAGAGTGGAAAGTTTGATCGCCTTCGCGCGATCGCCGAAGAGCTCGCTTCGCGTCAACAAAGGCTGCTCGTCTTCACTCAGTTCCGCGAGATGACGGCGCCGCTCGAACGATTCTTGAAGGAAATTTTCGGCCGCGGCGGATTGATTCTGCACGGCGGCGTGAGCGTTCCGCAGCGTAAGAAACTCGTCGATCAATTTCAGCAAACCGACGGCCCGCCATTCTTCGTGCTCAGCCTCAAAGCGGGCGGCGTCGGGCTCAATCTCACCGCCGCCGCGCATGTTGTTCACTTCGATCGATGGTGGAACCCGGCCGTCGAGAATCAGGCGACCGACCGCGCCTTTCGCATCGGTCAGAAGCAGAACGTCGTCGTCCACAAGTTCATCTGTCAGGGCACGATCGAGGAAAAGATCGACGCCATGATCAGCGACAAAATCAAGATCGCCGACGAACTTTTCGCCGCTGGCGGCGTTGAACAAAGTCTCACCTCCATGTCCAATCAACAGCTCGTCGATTTCGTCAAACTTGATCTCTCACGCGCACTCTCTCAGGAGTAAACCATGGCCCGCTCTCGATACGGCAGTCGGTACGACAATCAGTGGGACGAGTACATTTCGGTCGGGCAAAGAGCCGAAACCGCCGTCAAACACGCCGAGAAAAAACTCGGCAAGAAGAATGTTCAACCCGCCGCGAAGGGCCGACTCAAGTGCGATAATTTCTGGGGCAAGGCGTGGCTCAAGCACATTCGCAATCTAGGTGATTTCGAAGGCCGACTGACGCGCGGCAGCGCGATCGCGGGCAACGGCACGATCGCGCACCTTGCGATCACCAAGGGCCGAATCGACGCGATCGTCGGCGGGTCGGAGGTCTATGACATTTCTGTCGACATCGTGCCGCTCTCGCGCAAGCGTTGGAACGCTATCAAAGAGAAAAGCCGCGGCGAGATTGGTTCTGTCGTCGAGCTTCTTCAGGGCAAATTCAGCGACGCCGTCATGCAGTCGCTCGTCGATGTCAAAACGGGCTTGTTTCCAGATTCTAACGAGTTTGATCTGGGCTGCTCGTGCCCGGATTACGTGCGTCTTTGCAAACATCTGGCGGGCGTGCTTTTTGCGGTGGGCATGCGGCTGGATGAGAAGCCCGAGCTGCTTTTCACGCTTCGTGGAGTGGACGCGAGCGAGCTGATCGAAACCGCCGCCGACGTGCGTGTTGCTTCGTCGACGACTGACGCGAGAACACTAAACGACGCCGACATCGCGGGCGTGTTCGGAATAGAAATGCAGGCAGAGCCCGCCGCCAGTTTTGAAAGTTCGAAGAAGCAGTCGAAGACAAAAGCGACAAAAAAGACAGTGAAGAAAGCGACGAAGGTCAAAAAAAAGCCGTCTAGTACAAAAAAGACGGTAATTTAGGGCGAGTGAGCGCCTGCCGATTATCGCAGACACGTTGTCAAGTGCATGCATTAGGGCTGGCACAGTACCTGATATTGCGGCGGCAGGGACGGAAACATCTCCGCTTGCTATCATCCCGCAATGCTTCTGACCGTCCTCGATCCGCCGCCGCCGCTTGATGCGATTGAAAAGCTCAAACGCGATTTGTCTTCGCGTGTGGATTGCGAACTTCGCTTTGATCGTCACAACCGAATGCTGTACTCGACCGATGCGAGCATCTATCAGGTCGAGCCTTTGGGCGTTGCCATTCCGACCACCGTCGATCAGATTTCGAAGTTGCTGGCGGCGTGCAATGAACTGAATGTTGCGGTTCTTCCGCGCGGCGGCGGAACAAGTCTCGCCGGTCAATGCACCAATGCCGCACTCGTGCTCGACCTGAGCGCGTTTCGCCGAAGCGTGATCGAACTTAATGTTCAAGCCAAGACCGTTCGCGTCGAAACAGGCATCACGCCTGACGCGCTGAATCGTCATCTCTCGAGTGAGAAGACCGGCCTGTTTTTCGCGCCCGACCCGGCCACCGTTGCTCAAGCGGCGATCGGCGGTTGCATCGGCAACAACGCGGCGGGCTCGCGCTCGATCAAATACGGCCGAACCAGCGAGAACGTCGCTTCGCTTCAGCTCGTCACCGCCGCGGGTGCGGTGTGCGAACTCGGGCCCGGCGCGGGCAAGCGTGACGCGATCGCGGCGCGGCTGGCGCATGATGTCAGTGCGATCGTGCTTGAATATGCCGAGCTGATTCGAGAGCGCTTTCCCAAGACGATTCGCCGCAATGCGGGCCTTGGTTTGGACATGATTCTCAAGCAGCTCGACGCGGGTATTTCGCGCGAAGACCTGGATTTGACCGGCCTGATCTGCGGCAGCGAGGGCACGCTGGGCGTCGTCACGCAGGCAACGCTGAAGCTGCACGATGTGCCAAAGCGTCGGGTTCTGTTTCTGCTGGGATTTGATTCTGTCGAGGCTTCGATTGACGTCGTGCCGCAGATCGTCGCGACGGGCCCGAGCGCGGTCGAGTTGCTGGATGATGTCGTGCTTGATGCGGCCGCGAGCAATCATGAGTGCCGCGCGTACCTCGAACTCTTGCCGATGGTTCCGACCGGACTTCCGCCGCGAGCGCTGTTGTTCGTCGAGTATCAGACCAGCGCGAACACCGTCGACGAGAGTGCGGCCGTGTTGGAAGCGTGCGCACAGGCGCTTCAAGTCGCCGCGCCGGGCGCGGCAAGTCGTCGGCTCGACAGCATCACCGACATGGGCAAGGCGTGGGCGCTTCGCAAGGCGGGTGAGCCGCTTTTGCACGGCATTCCGGGCAATCGAAAGCCGCAGACGTTCGTCGAAGACAACGCGGTGCCGGTCGAAAACCTCGGCCGATTCGTTCGTGAGTTCAGGGCAATCGTGGAGAAGCACGGGACGAAGGCAGCGTACTACGCGCACGCATCGGTGGGCGTCCTACACATTCGGCCATTGATCGATCTGCACGATGACAAGGATCGCGAGCGTTTGCGCGCGATCGCGGTGGATGTTGCGGATCTCGCCAAGGCGTGCGGCGGGGTGATGAGCGGCGAGCACGGCGACGGCCGAATCCGCGGGCCACTGCTCCAGCGATTCTTCGGCCCCGAACTCATGACCGCGTTCGCGAAGGTGAAAGCGGTCTTTGATCCTCGCGGCATTCTCAACCCCGGCATGATCGTCGGCACGGGCGACATCGACACGCTCACGCAGCGGCTTCGCACGGACGCGGTCGAGGGCGAAGTTGATGTCGATGCGATCAAAACGACATTCAATTTTGACGACCAGCACGGCTTTCGCGGCGCTTTGGAAATGTGCAACGGCGCAGGCGTGTGCCGAAAAACCAGCGGCGGAGCGATGTGCCCGAGTTACCGCGCGACGCTCGACGAACGTCACAGCACGCGCGGCCGCGGCAACGCTTTGCGGCTTGCCATCAGCGGTCAGTTCGCAAAGACCAGCGGCAAACCCGTCTACGACGACCCGGCCACAAAGGAGACGCTCGACCTGTGCCTGAGTTGCAAGGCGTGCAAAAGCGAGTGCCCGAGCAACGTCGATATTTCGCGCCTCAAGGCTGAGTATCTGCACCAGAGTCATAAAGCGAACGGCACGCCGTTGAAGGCGTGGGTGTTCGGACACGTGCGACTATTGAATAAGCTCGGCTCACTCGTGCCGGGCGTTTCGAACTTCATGGGCAAGCTAGGTGTGATGAAGTGGATGGCAGGCAAAGTGCTGTCGATCGCGCCTCAGCGCAGCCTTCCACTGTTTTCGAAATCGCTTTATCGACTGCATCAACGCACGCAATTGATCAGTCGGAATGCTGCGCCGAAAGTGGTGCTGTATGCCGATTGTTTCAGCACGTACAACGACTCACATATCGGCCTTGCGGCGATTGAGGTGCTTGAGAAGCTCGGATATCAAGTCGAGCTGCCGGCGGTGGAGTGCTGCGGTCGCGCGATGATCTCGACAGGACTGTTGGACGATGCGGCCGCAGTTGCGGATGTGACGCTCGCGCGGCTCAAGCCTTTCGTTGATGACGCGAGTGTGAGGGCCGTCCTCGTGCTCGAGCCGAGTTGCCTGGCGTCGTTCAAGGACGACTGGCTTCAGATGAATTTGAAGACGCCGATATCAGAGCGACAAAAGCTGGCGAATGTTTCGATGCTCGTCGAAGAATTCGTCGCCAAGTTCTGGGATAAGCACCCGAACAAGCCAGAGGTGAAAAGATCGCCCGCGCCGGTCGTGCTCCACGGCCATTGTCATCAGAAGGCACTTTGGGGCGATTCCACCAGCAGCGATCTTTTGAAGAAGCTCGGAGGCACGGTTTCTGTGTTGGATAGCGGCTGCTGCGGCATGGCGGGCTCGTTCGGATACGACGCGAAGAAGTACGAATTATCGATGAAAATCGGCGAGCTATCGGTGTTCGGGCCGGTGCGTGAGGCGGATGAGAATACGGTCATCTGCGCGCCGGGAACAAGCTGTCGCCACCAGATTCATGACGGCACGGGAAGATCGGCAAAGCACCCGATCGAGTTCGCGAGAGATGTGTTGTGCTGAACCGGTAGCAGTTAATCTTGCCGCTCGTACACGCGGTTTCCGTCGAGAGTTACTCGGCTCACGGATGGTACGGGTGCGTCGAGATTGGCAGGAATGATCGCACGAATCGCGTCGGCCGCGTTTGATGCGTTGGAGACGTTTCTGTCGATTTCGATAAACGACGCGGGGCGGCCGGGCTCGAAAACGCCGAGGTCGAGATTCATGATGCGCGCCGGCGCACGCGTCGCGCGGTAGAGCGCTTCTTCGGGCGTCGCGGCGGCCGTCTTGTGCACGGCCAGGAATCGGCCTATCTCCGCGAGCATCGATTGCGTGGGCGAAGCGCCGACGTCGGTCGCGATGGCGTAGTCAATGTCGGCCGACAACAACGCGTCCAGCGGCATGACGTTCGAACCCAGCAGCAGATTCGAGGTCGGACAGTGTGCGACGACGCTCTTGGTCTCTCGCACGATCCGCCATTCGTTGGCGGTCATTTCAATGCAGTGTGCGAGGATGCACTGATGATCGAGCAGGCCGTCCTGAAGATAGACGTCGGTGTAGCTGGCGTTGCGTGGATAGAGCGTTTGTTCAACGAAATATTTTTCTGGCAGTTGTTCGTTGAGGTGGGTCTGTGTCCGAAGCTTCAATTCACGTGCGAGCGCGCTGCCGCGGCGGCGAAGGTGCGAATCGACCGCGACGGCGAAGCGATCGGTCAAGACCAATCGTCTGCCAAAATCTTTTGCGAGTAGACGAACATCCGCTTCAAAAGTTTGCTCGTCGGTTCGAAGATCGAGCGGGCAATTCTGGTTCATCATCACCATGCCGACTGACCACATCGGGTTGAGCATCTGCAGCGCCGTGCGCACGGCAGAAGCGAACGGCGTCATGTACGTGCACCCGCCGACGACGCCGTGCGAAAGCGTATCGCGTGCGAACTCGGCGACGACTTGCCGCACATATTCGTAGTCGATCGTTCGCGCTTCGACTGGAAAAACATTTCGCTGCAGTCCGGCGAGCAACTTTCCCTCCGGCGCATCGTCGGGAATTCCTTCAACGAATCGGCCGCGAATTGGGAATTGCGGAATGTGCGTGTGGATGTCGATGAAAGGCGGGCAAATGACGCCGCGGCTTTGGCGTGTCTCGCCGGTGAACATTGGAGCGACGTCATCGAAAGCACCGGCGAATTCGATCGTGCCGTTTTGAATGATCAGCATGCCTGATGAATGAAACACGACGCCGCCATCGTCGCCGACGACCAGCATGGGGCCGCGCACGGCGTAGCGCGAAGAAGAGGTTGCCGCACGGCTGGCTTGCATCAAATTCAATCGTATCGGAAAGCGGCAGAAGGTTACGAATGTGGCTGACATTTCGTATGATTGACCGAATGTTTTGGACAACGAAAACGTACGGCCCGCTGTTTGTGCTCGTCGCGGGCGGACTGATCGCGGCGGGGTGTTCGATGCGAACACCGCCCGCACTTATCGCCACGACTCGGCCACTGGCGAGTGTGAGCGCCTGGCCCGGCGACTTGCTGGGCACACGCGCGGCAACAATGCCCGCAATGTTCCCGACGACTTATCCGACTACAGCATTGGCAACCACCACCCCAACCACCACCGCGACCACCACCACCGCGGCGATGAACGCGTCGATGAACGCACCCACGATCGTACGTGTCCGCGTCTTCGCGCTCGCAAAATTAACCGACGTCAGGCAGCTCACGTCTGTTGGAACTCAGGCGCGACTGGTCACGGTAAAGCGTCGTGCCTCGCCCGTTTTGTCCGCGCCGCAGCTCCTGCTCCGCGTGCGAAGCGGCACTGACGACGTGGCTGAGTCGCAACTCCAAAAGGCGCAGCAGCTCAAACCTTCTGAGATGGCCGTGCTGCTCGACGAGTGGACGGCGCTATTGCCCGGCGTCGCGGTGCGGATCAACGTGGGCGGCGATGAATCGAGCAACTCGATTGCGGCGAACTCATCCGGCGAGTCGCTTCGATTGACTCTGTTGCGGGGGGCCGAGGTGCATTCATCAAGCGATTCCGCGGCCAATGCGTTCATCAGCGCGTCGATCAGCATGACCGGCCTTGTGGAGGTGGAAAGTGAATCCGGAGCTGGGCCGGCACAGACACCGAATACGAAGGCGGCCGACATCGCGTTGATCGCGCCGCTCATCGAAGTGGAGCAGACTGAATCGGCAATTTTGGAAGACGTGTCCATCGAGACAGGCCGACAACTCGTATTCGTCACTCCGCTTCGGCTCGAGTCGACGATCGCGTCGGCGGTGATGGTCGCGGTCGAGTTCGATCCGGCCGACTCGAATCAATATCGAGAAGAGGCAACCGCAGCGACATTAGATCTTGCTCGAAGTCAGGTGCGCGTCGCGTCGGGCGCTGAAGCTTCGAGCGTCGCGAACCGCGACGAGTGGTCGACCTATCAGGCGATCATCAAAAACAGCAAAAGTGCGGATGACTTTTCACTGCGGCGGTCGCTGGTGGTGCTTGCCAGTGCGACGCAGTCGCTTTATTCCGCCGATTTCGCGCTCGCTGCCGACACTGTTGTGCTAAGGCGATATGTGGAACTGCTGGATACATCGCTGGCGGCGTCGAGCAACCCGAGTTCGTCACGCGAACCGGCAGCGATGGGCTGGCTAATGGATCGCGTGTGGCTCGAGTTATCTTCGCGACTGCTCAACGACGGTGCGCTCGCTCCGGCAATGGTTTCGGTGCTGCTGCTTCACACGGGACAGGCCGGGCGCGATGGGGCATCGCTCGCGGATGTGCTTGCAGTCAGTGCTTCGCGTGCGCAGTGGGAAGCGCGGCTTGAAGCAGAAAATCTGATCTACCTGGAAGACGCTTCGCCGGCGGCTCGGGTGCGGGCCTATGAGTGGCTGACCTGGCGAAAGGCGGCGCCGGCAGGGTTCGACCCACTCGCCGACGCACGTATACGTCGCGATGCGTTGAGCACATTCCAAAACAAAATCGAATCAGACCGAATCCGTTCCCCGGAAGGCGGCCGACGTGAGTGAAGATACAAATCCAACGAACGACATTCAGATTACGCCTGCGCCATCTGCGACGCCGACGTCTGACGCTGTGCC
>JBBQKP010000066.1:0-14652 GCA_038326995.1 Tepidisphaerales bacterium | reverse complement strand
ACTTTCGTCAGCAAATTGAGCAAGATTCGCCGGTCTTCGCCGATGAAGTGATTGCTGATTTGTTCGATGGGAAAAAACTCGAGATGCTTCATCGTGCTCACGAGTTGAAACGCGAGCGACTGCGGATTGCCTTCGTCGAGCAGCAGCAGGTCGAGCACGGGCGCGGGCTGAAGCGTGGTGAGATATCGGCTGCGATACGTCCGCATGCTGCACGCGATCTCCAGGATTTCGTCGAGCTGCTCGCCCGACTCGGGATGTGCTTTGATGTCTCGTTGAAGCTTACCCTTGAACGCCCAGCCGACGAGTTCGGTGAGGTGAAGAGCGCGTTCGATTCGCCGGCCGGTATCGAGGAAGGCCCAGCCCTTGTCGCGCGACATGCTTCCTTCGATCTGCCCGCTGAACGCCGAAACCAGCAGCAGCGCACGATCGAGCACCTCGTTGGCGAGATGAAGAATCAGGGCACTGCCCACGCGCGGGCGAACAAAAAGCTCATCAAGCCTTGCGATCGCGCGCCAGGCATCTGCGGGCAGTCGGTCGCGCAAATTCGCGGCGATGCGGTGTGCCTGGTCGATGTCACTGCGAACACAGCGCAGACGAACCTCCTTGCGTTTTCCCGCCGCGGGTGGATCGAAAAGCGGGTTGATGAAATAGTGTTCGAAGTAGTCAGCCCGATCAGCGCCTGTCTTTCCGAGAAAAAGCAATACGAGCGCTTTCGCGCCGTCGGTGTCGGTCTCGGCACGACGCGCGATGGACCGCGCGATCCGCATGCCGTATTCCACACGCTCGACATATCTGCCGAGCCAGAACATTTCGTCGGCGACGCGCGAAGGAAGAACCTGTCCCGCGCGCGTGATCTCGACGGGCGCGCCCGGCGGACGAAGCGGGTTCGCCTGATTCACCGGGCCGTCGGACAAAACCCACGTGTCCTTCGATCCGCCGCCACGCTGCATCGACACGACCATCGACTCCGCCGAGCCGCTGATGCGAGACAAGCCGCCCGGCATGACGGTGTACGACCCGTCGCCACGCGCTGCAACGAAAATGCGAAGCATCATGTGACGCGGTACGAGCTTGCCTCCAGACGTTTCTGTTTCCCAACTCGGCGCGGTGGAAAGATTCACCTGCTCCTGCGCGATCCAATCTTGCGGAGAGGCACGAATGCGCGACGACAATTCCTCCTTCTGCTCCGAGGTGAGCGTCGAGCCGAATATCGGGTCGCTCGCGCCGGGCAGGGCGGGTTTGATCACCAGCTTCTCGAGACGCGATAGCACCTGCTTCATCGGCCCGGGCTGGCCGCACCACCACGTCGCGATCGTTGGCAACTTCAGCGACTCGCCCAGCAGTTCCCTGCACACGGCCGGCAAGAACGGCAACAACGCCGGCGCCTGCGCGAGCCCGGTGCCCAGCGCGTTCGCCACCGCGACCGTCCCCGCACGCACCGCCTGCATCAGACCCGCGATGCCAAGAACGGAATCCTCGCGCAGTTCAAGCGGATCGCAGTACACATCATCCGTGCGGCGCAAAATGACATCGACAGGCAGAAGCCCGCTCAACGTTTTCAGATACACGCGCGCATCGCGAACCGTCAGGTCACGACCCTCGGCCAGGGTGAAGCCCAGATACCGCGCGAGATATGCGTGCTCGAAATAAGTCTCGTTGTACGGGCCGGGCGTCATCAAAACCACACGCGGATTTTCACGATGCTGCGGCGCGAGCGAGAGCAGCGTCTGATTCAGATGGCCGAAGAATTCGGCAAGACGCGTCACGCGACAATCGGCAACCACGTCGGGCAATGTGCGATTCAACACCGAGCGATTTTCCAGGGCGTAGCCCATGCCGCTTGGCGCTTGTGTGCGATCGCCGATCACCCACCATTGGCCGTCGGGCGAGCGCGCGAGATCAATCGCGTGCAGGTGATTGTAAATATTCCCCGGCACGGCCACGCCCAGCATCGGCCTGACCAGTGACGGCTGCGCGAAAACCGCGGCGGCGGGAAGAAGCCGCTCGTGCAGCAAACGTTGCGGCCCATACAAATCCGCGAGGATGAGATTCGTGAGTTGTGCCCGCTGCAGGGCGGCGGCCTCGATCAACTTCCACTCATCGGCAGAAATCAGCAGCGGCACCGGGTCGAGTTGCCATTGACGATCGACGTCCGACTCATCGCCGTAGATCGTGTAGGTCACGCCGTTCTCGTGAATCAATCGCTGACCCCGACGCCACCGCTTGTCGAATTCGTCCGGGCCTAAATCAGACAGTCTCGAGAGTAATTTTTCCCAATAAGGCCTGGGCTGATTTCCCTGGGCCATCATTTCGTCGAAGTGCGCGCCAGACGATCGATAATCCCACCGACTGGCCTGAGATGGTGTCGGCGAAATTGATGCGTCAGCAATCACGTCGCTCATGTTATGCATCTGATTGCGATTGCGAAGTCGGGGCGCACGAGCAGCACGACTTGTCACAAAATTGAGATCCGCTGCGCGATGAAATCACATCCGCTTTTTCGAGCAGCTTGTGATACCTTCGAAAGCAACACCTCTATGCCGATTCACACCATCGCAAAAAGCCTCGGAGTGGTGACCTATCCGCCCGGCGCGACCTTCGGCCCGCGCAACATGCTCGACTTTGAATTCGTCTGGGTCATTCAAGGCAACGTCGAATATCACGTCGATGACACGATGCACACCGTAGGGCGTGATTCGATTGTGCTGTGCAAGCCTTCGACGCGTGACTTTTTTCAATGGGATCGCAAACGGCCGACCCGTCACGCGTATGTGCATTTTGAAATTCAGGACACGCCTGATAAATGGCCGCAGGCAACTCACTGGCCGGTGGCGCAGCACCTGATCGCATCGAGCATGATGCTCGGCCTGTTTCGGCAGATCATCAGCCCTGGCTCGGCCGCGATGACGGACGTAACGTCCGCAGTGGTGGGCGCCATGCTCGGTTTATTCGTCAGCGGCGCGGCGGAAACCAACGGAGTTGAAGTGCCCGAATATCCGGATGCGGTAAATCGCGCCTGGGCGTTCATGCTTCGCACGCTCGACCGCGATCCGTCGGCCGTGATCGATCTGACCGCCATGGCGGATGCAGGCTGCGTAACGCCCGAACACCTCTGCCGAGTCTTCAAGAAAACACTATCGTTAACTCCCGCGCGAGCGGTTTTGCTCAGTCGACTCGACAGGGCGGCACAGTTGCTGGCTCGCAGCAATCTGGGCGTCGCCGAAATTGCATCGCTCTGCGGCTTCGCGTCCGCGTTTCACTTTTCAAGACGGTTCTCCGAGGCGTTCACCATCAGCCCGCGAACGTACCGCAATCAAATACAGGCAGGTGCGACTCCGCCCGTGCCTCGATTGCTGCAAACGCATTTGTCGATACCACGATAGTGTTAAATGCGAACCAATTTTGCACATCAATCGTCGTCCGCCACCGTCGGATCGGCGATGCCGCAGCCCATCATGCCGTTGTTGTTTTCGGCGATCGTGCGGATCACGTACTCGCCCGCAGCCCGGCGAATCTCGGCCGGCTCGGTCGCGGCGCAGGGCGTGCCAAACCTCGGCAATGCGAACGGCAAGTGCGTGTCGCCGCGAGCGAGAATGTGACTCGAGTTGGTCATCCCGACTGACTTCTCAGCCTCCGTCAGTGATCGCGATGGCACGGCGTCGGGGTCCAACCCCCACTGTGTAAACGCGCGGGCGTTGCCGTAATGACTTACAAAACTTCGGCGGTATCGATCAGTCGTCACATTCTGCTTGCTGCGATGAAGCACGTGCCCGTTGAAAAACACGACGTCACCCGGGTTCGCGCAGACGAGCACCTGATCGTACCTGTCGGCCACGCGGCTTAGCGAGTTCTTCGCGTCCTCGGTATTGCTGATGCCTTTCACATACCGGATGTCGTCGATCATTTTATCGCCAAATCCGTATCCCGCTTCCGGGCAAGGCGGGTACACCGGCTCGGTCCCGCTTCCGTTGGCGAACCACATCGCGCCGTTGTATTCATCGCACCGGTCGATCGCGATCCACGCGCCGCACAACGTGTCGGGCGCTGTCGGAATGTAAAACGAATCCTGATGCCAACCCTGTCCTTCGCTGCCCGGCGGTTTGAGAAACAGCATCGTCTGCAGCGCCATCACGTCCGGCCCGATGAGCACTTCAAGCACGTCCAGCACACGCGGGTGAAGCAGGTATCGCTCGTGCAGCTTGAGCTTGCGGTGCAACATGTGGATCCGCAGAAAAAAGTTCGCGCGTTCGTGCGGCGAGAGATTTTCGGGCGGCTTGCCGAACTCAGTCACCTCCACTCCATCACCATGCGCCTTCAGGACCGCGGCGTCCTGCTGTTCCGCGAGTTTGCCGTCCATGAGGTCTTGGGTGTGCTGACGCAACTCATCGACTTCTTTCCGACAAACAACTCCAGGCACGACGACGAATCCGTCACGTCTGAAAGAGCGATATTGGTCGATCGTCACGCCCAGTCGATCGTGACGGATCGAACCAAGTGATCTCGCTTCGACGAGTTGATTTTGTGTTCCGGTCGCCGGCCTGATCGTGGTCTGTGTTACGGTTTGGGTCATATCAATTTCCTTCGGGTTGGTGATGCAAGAAGGCTATGACACGGCCATAGAAAGGCCATGTCTGCGATTGACAAATACATGCCTGAAATTGATCATTCGAGATTTCCTGCGGGGGGCACGCCACGTTGAGACTAAGATCAGGGGAATCTACTAACCCTGACGCACAGGCCTCTCGATCGAGCTCAATTTATTACTTAAGCTCTAGAACGCGATCGGAAGAAACGCGACGAGGAAGCCGTAGTTCGCCGAAAAAACAGTGTTTGAAAATTCAATCGAGACAGAGCTCTAGATTTCGCTCGCTCGCGGCTCTAGCCGCGATCGAATCAGCCTGAGCGGGTGCGAAAGCGTGCTGAGCATGCGAAGCGTCAGGAATCGCGATGCGTGACCCACGGACTTGGCACCCGGTTCGACCATGAGCCGCAGGAGCATGAGCATGACGACCAGCCGCAACGCGGCCAGGACGACGAAGAGCACGTCGTAGTTCGATGCCCACGATAAGAAGTACGGCCGATTCGCGCCCGGGCTCCCCTTAAGCGCGTACATCAGCCATCCGCCCAGAATTCCACCAAAGAATCCGGCAAAGCCCAGCACCAGCGCGTTCATGGCGGCGAACTGGGTTGACCCGCGTTTGGCCAATTCTCCGGCTCGGTTGTCCACCCGCTTTCCGGTGGCACGAAGTACGATCTGCAGATTGACCGCATCCACACCCGCGCCCAGCACCATCATTCCCCCGGCCAGGAAATACCCGATCCAGTACGGGCCGTGCCCCACGAAAATCCAGCCAACAATTAACGGCAACTGCCCGAGTGACGCGATCAGCAGCGTCGGTCTCATGCCCATCAGGTCGACCATTTGCCCCCAGACCGGCCAGAAAATCATCTGCAACACCAGAGGCAAGACCAATAGCATCAACTGTGCTTCGCCCGAGTGAATGTTCAGGTGCTCGGTGAGGTAAAGAATGAGAAACTGCGCGAGCGGGACGCCGGTGAACACCGTCACGCCCACCGCAAGGCAAAATCCCATATAAGTTCGATCGCGCAGCGGCTCGAGCAACAGACCCAGCGGATTGCGATTTTGCGATTTCGGCGGCCGGTCGTGTGGGATGTTGGCAAACATCAGAATGTCTGCAATCCCGCACACCATCGCCAATGCAAAAATGACGCCCAGCGTCAGCAGTGTCGCGTGCTGTGATGCCCCGTGAGGCGCAAAGTAATCGATCGCAAGCCCGGCCAGGATCAAGGCGGGTAATGCGGGAATGATCCCCAGTTGACGCCGCCTTGCGAAATAGCGCCCGCGGATACGCCTTGGAACCAGGTCCGCCATCCAGTTGAGCCACGCCGGCCCGCCCACCGCTTGTCCCGCGTGCATCACCAGCATCATCGAGAGAAAAATCCAGAGCGCCAGCTCACGCGTATTTTCGTCGGGCGAATTCCAAACCAGATAGGACGGCACGATGATGATCGGAATCCACATCAGCCGCTGTACGAGCAGGAAGATCATAAAAATGCGTTTTCGGTCTCCGGTCGCATCGATCCACATCCCCGCGGGAATCGAGAGCAAAAGCACCAGATAGGGCAGTGCCGACAACAGGCCGATGTGCCATTCCGTTGCGCCTAGCGTCTTGGCATATAGCGTCAGAGGCACGCCCAGAATTACCACCGAGTACCACACGCTGCCGAACAACCACGCGACTGTGACCTTATGAAGATAGGGTCGTGTCGAATCAGGTATCAAGGATGTTTCAGGCTGCATGTGAAATCGAACTGTTTAGGCGAAGCAATTCAGGCACTAGCACGACGGCGCAAATAATAGTTGAAGACGTCTGTCAACTAATTTTATGCCGTCTTCGTCTGCTCGATTTCTTTCAGCACCGCATCCAGCACGCCGTTCAAAAAGCTCGGCGAGTTTTCCGTGCTGAAATCCCGCCCGATCTCGATCGCTTCGTCGATCACCACCTTGGGCGGCGTCTTCTGATGCGTCAACTCCCACACGCAAAGTCGTAAGAGCGCCCGATCCACCGAAGGCTGCCGCAAGGTCGGCCACTGTGGGCTCAATCGCGTCACCCAATCATCCGCCTGCCTGCGATAGTCCCAAGCCTTGTTCGCCCACTGCACCGCCTCGTTCTGGTGCTCGCCCGACAATTCACTATCGCCCGAGACCTGCCTTGATATCTCGAACGAGTTCGATTGATTCGCATCAAATGCGAACAAAATCTGCATGGCGAGCTGACGGATCTGACGGCGGGTGGTCATGTGAAATATTTTTTTCTAGTGCTTTATCACATCAAAAAATCAGGATGATTGTGGAGTAAGTAACGCACAGGTCGGAGACCTGTGCCACCAGTAGAATGTCGGTTGCACCGGTCTCCGACCGGTGTTCGGTTTGCGAAAGAAGATGGCAAAGCTGTTCCTAAAATCATGGTGCGAAGGAGAATCAACTCTATTATATATCACTCGTTCGTCCAGCCGCCCACTCATACGTCCATCACATACGCGTCCGCTTCGATTTCAATCAGCGCCGCATCGTCGATGAGCTTGGCGACGCCGACGATCGTGGTGGCCGGGCGAATCTCGCCGAACACCCGGCCGTGCACTCCCGCGATTTCCTCCCACTTCGTGATGTCCGTCGCGAAAATCCGCGTCCGCACCACGTCTGTCGGCTTGCCCCCCAGCGCCGAAATCGCCGCCAGGATGATCTCGATCGAACGCTCGGTCTGGCCGGCCAATGTTTGCGGGTACGATCCGTCCGCGTTCACGCCGACCGAGCCCGTCACATAAATATGATTGCCCGCACGCACCGCGCGGGAATAGCCCATCTTGGGCTCCCACTTACTGCCCGTGGAAGCGTGCGTCTTGCCGTTTTGCGTGAAAGTGGTGATGTGAACTGACATGTATTGATTCTTCTAAATGACTCTGGTGAAAACTCTAAACTCGGCCGCGCCCGAACTGTTCCTAAGAATTCGATCGGAAGGGCGACGGTACGCGATGAAACCATTTTGGCAAGGGCATCTGCTTTGACAAAACCGACCTTACATACCCGCCAGCAATGCAAAACGCCGCTCAGAAAATTCCATTGGCACTTCGTGCTTGTGATACGGATAGACCGCCATTTCCTTTTCACAGCTCATGTGGTTGTATGCAGCGAAGATCGAGCTGGGCAAACAGATGTCGTCCCACAGGCAATTACAGATAAGCGTCCTGGCCTTGATTCGCGGGGCGAGATTTACGCAATCAAAATAGCTGAGCGTCTGGAACGCCTGCTCCTCGATGTGCGGGTGCGTTTTGAGAAAATTCGCGATTTCAGGATACGGGCCGTTTGGCGTCATCCGCACCGAGCGAGGAAAATCGCACAGGAACGGAATCTCGCTGATGCAAAGCGACACGCGAGGCGACATCGCCGCCGCCGCCAATGACAATGCTCCGCCCTGGCTTCCGCCTGTGACAGCGAGTCGCGATTCGTCCACCTCGTCCCGTCCGCACAGCGCTTCGATCGCGCGGACCGCATCCGCATAGACGTGCCGAAAGTAGTAACTGTGCGGGTTGCGAATGCCCTGCGTCATCCAGCCGGAATAATGTCCACCGCCAACGCTGCCGAGCGTTTCTTCGCTCTCGCCGTTCTGTCCGCGGCAATCCATGCTCATGCAAACCACGCCCTGACTCGCGAGAGCGATCATGTCAAGCGGACGCTGCCCGCGACCCGAATAGCCGTGATAGTGCATCACCGCCGGAAATCGACCGCTTTGCCTGGGCCTCACATACCAGCCCGCCAAGGTCGGCGCTTTGTGTCCTTCGTCAGAAAACCCTTCGAATCGCGCCGCGAAGCAATCGACCGACTTCGTGCCCAGGTCGACCGGAATCAGCTCCAGCCGCGGCGGGCTTTGACTTGCCGCCGCCAGCGTCTCCGACCAGAACGAATCAAAGTCAGCCGCACGCGTCAGACGCGGGCTGTACACGCGAAGCTGTTCCAGAGGCATATCACATGAGGGCATAATTCTGTTCTCCTTGATTCACTAAACTAATCGGCCGCGTGATGCTCTTCCTCGCCCGCCCGACAGTCAACACCAGCCGTCTCGCGCGAATCACTTCCGTCAATCCAATCGTGTTACACTCACCCAACGTATTCAACCAACGTATTCAATCAGCGTACTCACCCGGCACGATCGCCTGTTCGTCCATGACCACTTTCCCTGCAACCACTCCCGTATTGATCGCGATGGGGTCCAACTCGGGCGACCGCGCCGCCCACCTCGCCGCGGCGGTCCAACAAATCCTTGCCTTGCCCGACACTCGTGTTCTGCGTTTCGCCGACGCGATTGAAACTGCGCCCGTCGATTGCCCGCCCGGGTCGGCCGGCTTCCTCAACTCCGCGCTCCTCATCGAAACCACTTTGCAGCCGCGCGAATTGTTTGCCATGCTTCAGCAGATCGAGCGCGATGCGGGCCGAATCAAGACCACGCGAAACGCGCCGCGAACCATCGACCTCGACGTCCTGCTCTTCGGCGATCACATCATCAACGACGCCGACTTCGTCGTGCCTCATCCGCGTATGCTCGAGCGTGCGTTCGTACTCATCCCCGCAGCTCAGATCGCCCCCGACATGCGCCACCCGCAAACTGAGATGTCGTTGCGACATGCACTCGAGCGACTTGTCCCGAGTTCGCTGTTCTTGGTAAATCCTGAAGGCTAAGCGGCTTCAGGATGTCACAGTTTTGTATTCAAAGCTGTGCCGTGGGCGCACTCCAGACACAGGGCGGGCTACCGACCAGTGGCACCCTGATCGGTTTTCTTTCACTACGCTCAACAACTACACACGAGCTGCCGTCCATCAACTCTCGCCCGCTTGCCCGCGCGACGGCGCCGGGCATACTTCTTTTCCATGAGTCAACTGCACTTACTCTCGCCCAAAGGATTTCGCGCCGCAGGTGTCGCGGCGGGGATCAAAAAGTCCGGCAAGCCCGATGTCGCATTGCTCGTCGCCGACCATGATATTTCCGCCGCCGCGGTGTTCACCACCAATCAGGTCGTCGCCGCCCCGGTCGTGGTCGGCCGCCTGCACATTCAACGCGGCAACCTTCGCGCCATCGTCGTTAATTCGGGCAACGCCAACGCGTGCACCGGCAAGATCGGCCTGCGCGACGCACGAGCGATGGCGTCGCTTACCGCCTCGCTTCTGGGGTGTGAAATCACCCGCGTTCTGCCCTCCAGCACGGGCGTCATCGGGCATCTCTTGCCGATGGATAAACTCAGCAAAGGCATCAAGGCGGCACACGCAAATCTCGGCCATTCCGCGGAGCACGCACTGGCTTTTCAAAACGCCATCAGCACCACCGACGCCTTCCTCAAACAAGCCGCCATGACGCTGAAGATCGGCAAAGAGACGGTCACCATCGCGGGCGTGTGCAAGGGCGCGGGCATGATCGGACCGCGTATGAAAATTGCGGATAAACAGACAAGTAAACAGACGGGCAAACAGTCGAGCAAACAGACGGGCAAGCACGCGACCATGCTCGCCTACGTCACCACCGACGCACTCGTCGGCGGAGCTGCGCTGCGGGCCATGCTCACCAGCGCGGCCGAGCAGTCGTTCAACGTCTCAAGCGTCGACGACCACACCAGTACCAACGACACGCTTGCTGTCCTGGCCAGTGGCGCGAGCGGCGTGACGATCGCCTCCGATGCGTTCAAGAAAAAATTCTCCGCCGCCCTGAATGAAGTGTGCCTCGCGCTCGCGAAACAAGTCGTCAGCGACGGCGAAGGCGCGACCAAAGTCGTCGTCATTCGCGTCACCGGCGCGGCGTCCGACCGCGATGCGCAGCAGATCGCCCGGCAAATCGGCAACAGCAATCTGGTCAAGTGCGCCATGCACGGCAACGACCCCAACTGGGGCCGCATCGTCAGCGCGGCCGGGCTCGGCTCCGCACGATTCGTCCCGGAAAAAAGCAAGCTCACTTTGTGCGGCACGGTGCTATACCGAGGCGGCTCGCCCGTCGCGTTCGACGCCGTGAAAGTCAGCAGCGATTTGAAGCAGAAAGAAGTCGTCGTCGATCTCTCGTGCGGGCTTGGCAAGGGCCAGGCCGTCTTCTACACGTGCGATCTCTCGAAGATGTACGTGACGATCAACGCGGACTACACGACCTGAGGAACGAGTCAGTCATTCAGTCGCGCGATCACAATCGTATCCCTGCGAATCGTGCCGTTGCTGTAGCCCGTATCGGACAAATATTCCGTCTGATTACCGATGCCGTTGGTCGTCGGCTGACTGCTGCGGTAATAGAGTCCGATGACTTTGCCGTCACGCCGAATGGTGTCGATAAGGACGACCGAATGCCCGATGCCCCTGGGCCCGGTGCGGGAGTAGATGACGAAGTCGCCGGGGCGGGCGTTGTCGAGGCTTATCTCGCGGCCGATGCCCAGGTTCTCCATCGCCATGGCGACTTGCCGCTTGTTGCTGCCGGGCTCTGCGCCGTACCACTGTTTCTGGAACCGCTTCATTTCGATGTACGATTTTCCCTCGAGCAGCCCGCGTTCCTGCGCGAGCTGCATGACGATTTCGAACGTGAATCCGCAGCAATAAGTCGAGCCGTCGTTGCTGGCGCGGAGCAGGATTTCGTCGTCGAAGCGGATGGCCTTGCTGACGCCGGAGTCGCTGAGGGCCGAGTACCCCCCGCCGGTTCGAGAGTTGGCCAGTTCGATTACGCCCTGGTCCTGCGGTGCGGTCATCCTGGGCCAGGCCGCGGGCGGAATCAGTAATAGAAGCCCTATGATGATCATGCCCACGCTGCTCATCAGAATGACGTTGTGAATCCAGGGCTTCATCGAATCACTCCAAATACGCGCAACGTCGAAGTACTTTCGTTGTCGAACTGCACATCGACATTGACCGACACCAGCCCCTTGGTTCGCGGCGTTTCAATCTCGATTTCGAGCGTCTGAAACCCTTGCGGCCTGATCGTCATCGAGTCCATCTTCGCCCCGGTGCAGCCGCAACTGGTCTTGATCTTGGTCACCGTCACCGGCCTATCGAACGGATTGACGATGGTCATTTTCGGTCGATATACCTTCCCCGGCTCGACTTCGCCCAAATCCTTGTAGGACTCGGTGCCCACGAAATTATCCCCGGCCGGGACGCGGTAGGGCATAAGCCATACCACGCCCCCGGCGAGGATAAAAGAGACAGAAACAAACAAAATTGCTCGGGACTTCATCTCTAAAACCTTAGTAGTTAGTTCTAATGTTGTGCTCCGGTACAGCTAGGACTGCCAATACTGTCGGTAAGACCTGGAAATGGGTTTCCGAGTCTACCGGGATCTTTTTGCGTGTACTTTTTACCATCAGCTCCCTTACATACTACTCCAGTGTCATAGCAACCTAGTTGGCGTTGACAATCATTGATGGCTACTGAATTAATTGTCTTTCCTCCGCTTTGTCCGGGCTCGGCACCCTTCGCTTTCTGCACTTGAATTAGCGCTTGTATCGCTGAAGTAGCATCAGAGCACGTACAAGCCGTTGTTGTGACGCACGGACGCGGACCAGTGACGAAGCAATCACCACCCCCAGCAGCCATTGTCTTTGTGGAGAGTATTGCTAGAAGTAACGCGGAGACGGATGTGGAAATACCGATTAAAAAGCTCGATTTCATAAATAATTTTTTTCTAAAGTAAATTGTTATCCGAAATGATATAATTCCTAATAAAGTCACCCGTGCAGTTGTTTCATTGTTTCATTCGCACCTCCATCTTACTCGAATCAGCGATTATAATTGAGCGGTTTGAACCGTACCGCAAGAATCCATACTAACAAAACCAACGCTCCAACAGTCAATAGCACTACGGCAATCAGGTTTCTTCTTTGGATCACTACATCACTAAATTGAGACGAAACCCTTTGTTTCATATCTTCATATTTAACTCCTTCGGGTGTCTCATCAAGAATGAGCACAGAGTTTTTTACTGTAGCAAAGCGTACGTTGTCCGGAGTTGTGTAAATTGATGCAACAGAACCATCGGAAGGCTGAAGACGTCTCCAGTCAAAGTCGTCGGAGAGTTTAGGTTGGTTTTCACCTAAATAAGCATTCTTGATAATCTCAACCACCCTGGTCATTCCGGGCAGGGCCGACGGATCACCATCAAAATTCTTAAATATGAACTTTGTGTTCGAAGGGAAAAGGAATTTGTCAAAGTGTGTTGCTGACGTATTTTCCGGAACATTCAAGTTCTGTACGGTCTTCGATATAAGTGGATTGCCCTCACGCGAAAAGGTCTCGAAATTCAAGACTACCGGGAAAACTTCCCGTAATATCACCCATCTTTCGTTGATTTGTTTATCGAACGGGGGTGGATAGAAAATCAAAAGTTGTAACATTTCTGATCCGGTATCGCGAGATAGCGAATACTGGACACTTCGATTTCTTGCCGATTCAAGTGCATCGAGAACGGATCGCGGACGATTGACGAGCCTGTCGCAAAAAAGCAATGCATCCGCTCGTGGGATAAGCGAATTTGCCAACGCAAGCTCGGAAGAAGCGAGATAGAGGGATTCGGATTGAAGTCGTTCCGCGACGAATAGAAGACTACTCCCTTCATCATATCTACCAGAGAATTTCGGTGCGATAAGATAACGAGATTTGTCTGAGCTGTTGCGGGAGTTTTTGGGTCCAGAAATGGTTTCGCGTTCACAGAAAAGGGCTTTATTCCAGACTTCGGTCAAGAAGTGTTCAACAACTGAATCTTCGGATCCCCTTACTTGCGTCGTAATTGTTGTTGTGAGTTGCATTCGATCGAGTCGAGCGCTAGCGGCGTCAGTATTCGATTGAATCGCCGCAATTACCCCATCGGCAGAGTCATTCAGTAGCACCGATGAACTCTTGGCAAACTGATCAATTGTCGGGACTAATGTTGTCGCATGCAGTGTGCCGGCAAGCACGAAATAATGCGTGCCTAGCGCGAATATGACAAGTAGTCGAACCCATGAACGTGAACCAGGAAATGAAAATAACTTAAACTGCAGCACTCGACGCTCCTTTGACCGACTTTGTAAGGGTCCGGTCTTGAATCGATAAGGTTAGGATCCCATCCCCCATCACAAAGCACCGCTCGTCCAATCCCACCACAAGCTTCCCCAGTTCTTCGTACGTCATAACCCGCTGCGTGGGCGATGATTCGATCGCGCTTGGGCCTTGCTTGACCCACTGGCATTTGGGGCAGTGCGGGTCGTAGACGATCACGCGGGTGACCTCGGGCGGGATGTTCAGTTGGTGACCGACGAGTCGGTCGATCGGGACGACGCACGTGCCTGACAATGTGGTATCTGCGTGGGCGGCGAGGCTGCCGAGCAGGAGGAAGCCGGGCAGGGCGTAGCGAAAGGCCGTGTAGGTGGAGGTGGTGAGCATAAGTGAGAAAACGATCAGCACGTCGATGGACAGCGTGACGAGTGGCGGGATTTTCACCAGGCCGAAGCAGCCGCAATCGGCGTGGCCGGTGAACAGGCGATACCCCGCGAATCCGGCGAAGCTGGTGAATAGTGCGACGACGACCCAAATTGTCCAGATTCGGCTTCGGAAAGTGACGACGAATAATGCAAACATGATCTCGATCATGCCCACGGCCAGTCCGTAGCGAGATGACAGGCTCGTGTGAATCGGATTTGTCGTTGAAAACGTCTCGACAATTTTCAGTGTGCCAGCAAGACCAAGAAGAGCGGATGCGATAATGATGATCCAAGTCGCCAATAAGGTCGTCCTGCATCGTCGGAGAAATGAGTTGTCGGCAAGTAGAATCGACTGATTGGGGTCCGGCCGGTCCATCGAGGCGGATTGTCGGCGGGACACGGTCGGGTCACTGATGTGAAACGGTGGCAGGGTTGCCGGGCCAGGGCGTGATCCGTCGATGCCAGCGCAAGCTCCGTCAACCACACCCACGCGAGATTCAATCGGGACGATCGTGTTCATTTTCCGTCCCCCATCATTCGGGATTCGATCTCGCGATCATTCGGAGACCAGAGCGCCTCATAGCTGCTTCGGGATTGCTTGGCGTTCAACAAGTCCGCCTGCTCGTACAACGACACATGCCCGTCAACGAACAGGAA
>JBBQKP010000065.1:0-14715 GCA_038326995.1 Tepidisphaerales bacterium | reverse complement strand
GACGCCTCATTGCTGGCACGCATGGCCAAGGCGCGCGAACTTCGGCCCGACGACGCAAGGCCGATGTTCGAAGTGGCCGAGCAGCTCGGATCGATGCGGCAATACGATCGCGCGCGGACGTACTACGAAGAGGCGATCAAGCGTGCGCCCTGGTCGACCGCGGCGCGTAACGGCCTGGGGCTGTTGCTCACTCAAAGCGGCGACGACGACGCGGCCAGAACGACGCTCGAAGCCGCGCGGCTGCTCGACCCATATAACCGCGAGACCACGAATTACCTCCGACTGCTTGACGATCTCAAGAGCTACACGCGCCTTGAAGGCAAACATTTCATCATCGCATTTGATAAAGAGGCCGACCCGGTCGCGGCTCAGTTCATGCTTGATTATCTGGACGAAATTCACCCGGCCGTCAGTGCGAAATACGAATGGTCGCCCGAGCAGAAAACCGTCATCGAACTTTTTCCAACCCACGACCGCTTCAGCGTCCGCACGACCGGCAGTCCGTGGATCGGCACCGTCGGCGCCGCCACCGGGCCGATCATCGCGCTGGTCAGTCCCAGGCAAAACGCCCAAACGCTCGGCCTGTACAACTGGAGTCAGGTCCTCAAACACGAGTACACGCACACGATCACACTCGGCGCGACAGAGAACCGAATTCCGCATTGGATGACCGAAGGCCTGGCCGTGCTCGAAGAGGAACAGCCGCTTCGATTCGAGTGGACCGCGATGCTCTACAACGCGACGACCAAGGGCACGCTCTTCGACCTCAATCAACTCACGTGGGCGTTCGTCAGACCTAAGAAGCCGAGCGACCGCGCGATGGCGTACGCACAATCGGGCTGGCTGTGCAGATACCTGACCGACACGTACGGGCAGAAGACGATACTGCTCATGCTCGCCGATTTTCGCGACGGCAAATCGCAGGATGATGTGTTTCCGCTGCGAACGGGCCGATCGCTCGACCAGCTTTTTAGCGATTTCAAAATCTGGGCTGGGGTTCAGACATCGACGTGGGGTTATGACAAGGAATCGAGCGAGAAGTATCAGCTACTGGCAAAAGAAGCGGACGCATTCGTACGCGATAAACAGTTCAAAGAGGCAGCCGACGCGTGGGAAAAAGCATCGGCGATTCGCCCGCTCGAACCGATGCCGCACCAGCGACTGGCGGGGCTTTATTTGACGAAAGAACTGAATAACCCGGAGCGGGCGCTGACGCATCTCGGCGTGCTTGCAAAGGACCAGACGAAGGACACACGCATCGCTCGCCGGGCCGCTCGGGTCGCGCGAGACGAGCTAAAAGACCTCGACCTCGCCGCCGAGTTCGCCAATCGTGCCGTGCACATTGATCCGTATAGCATCGATGCGCATCAGCTCGCGATGGACATCGCCAACGCGGCCGGCAAGACCGATCTCGCAAAGAAGCATGAGATTGCGATCGAGCAGATCAGAAAGATGAAACCATGAACGACCTCGACACGCCGCTATCGATCGCAAAATTTCAATTGTACATCGACACGAAGTATGGTGAGACCGACCGAGCGCGTGGTGCGCCCGCGACATTTGTTTGGCTCATCGAAGAAGTCGGCGAGCTCGCGACGGCGATCAACGAAACCGAAAAGGCAGCCGATGCCAATCGACAGGCCGCACGCGAAAACCTCGAAGAAGAATTCGCCGACGTCATCGCGTGGGTGTGCACGCTTGCGAATATTCGCGGCGTGAATCTTGAAGAGGCGATTCGACGAAAATATTTGAACGAACAAGGCGGCCCGGATGGGGTGAAGTAAAATGAAACAAGCCGGGCCGCGATCGGCCCGGCTTGTTATGTTTGTAATTCAGAACGCGATCAGGCAGGACCGCTGATGACGGGCCGAACGATCACGCTCTGCTTTTGTTCGTCGCGCAGAATGGCGAGTGTCAGATCCACACCCGCGCGGTCGTGGGTCAGCGTACGCTGCAGATCATCGAGCGAGGCGATGGGAATGACCTGCGGGTCGGACTCATCACCGGTGACATCATCGGCGACTAATCCGGCAACTGTAGCGGCGTGAATTTCGACGATGATATCGCCCTGCCGAAGGTCGCTTCCTGCGGCCGGTCCTTCGGGGTCGAGCCCGACGATCATCACGCCCGTCGGATGCGCCAGCTCATAAAATCGCACGAGTTTTCGCGGCAATGGGATATTTTGCCCGGCGATTCCAAGGCGGCTTCGCTTCACGTGGCCGTCCTTGATCAGATGCCCGGCGACCCACTTGACGGTGTTCACGGGCACGGCAAAACAAATGCCCTGCGAGCCCATGATGACTGCTGTGTTCACGCCGATCACGCGGCCCAGGCTATCGACCAAGGGCCCGCCCGAGTTGCCCGGATTCAGCGCCGCGTCGGTCTGAATGACGTTGTCGATCATTCGGCCCGTCGAAGCGCGCATCGACCGCGCCGTCGCACTGACGACGCCCGCGGTGACTGTGGCGGCAAAGCCCAGCGGATTGCCGATCGCAATCGCCAACTGTCCGACGACCAGCGCATCGCTCGCACCCAGAACGGCAGGCGTAAGCGAATGAACCGTATCGATGCGGATGACCGCAAGGTCGGTGTCGGGGTCTTGCCCGATCAGGCGTGCGGACCGCCGCATGCCGTCGGCAAACGTGACACGGATATCCGTCGCGCCGGCGACAACGTGACTGTTGGTGACGGCAAAACCGTCGCTCGAGATAATGAATCCGCTGCCGCCGCCGCGCACTTCGCCGCGTGGCGAGCCGCCCTTGCCTTGCCAGCCCGGCGTGCGCACCTCGATGTTGATGACGCTCGGACCGACGGCCTTCACCGCGCCGCTGACCGCCTTCGAGTAGGCGTCCATCGCCTCCCCGTCAGTTGTGCGTACATCAGAATTTTTCGCGTCTGACATTGCGGCAGTTCGCTCGACGCTATTTGATTCGACAGGAATCGAATGATTTGACATTGATCTAACAATTGGATCGGACGACAGGATTCGGCTCATGGCATGTCTCCTTGACAGGTGTAAACGGAACAATGGTTACTAAAGCAAGTGCCGTGCCGTAACGCGCGACTGGAGCACTGGAATTGAAAGGTGGAGCAAGTTTTGAAACTGATGCTCTACCGCGGCTTCATCGTCAGCGCTTCCAGCAGATTCGCACTGGAGTAGATGCCCGACAGCGGCACGGGCTTGTCCTGGCCCGGCAAATACACGGCCGTGAACGGGATCGAGCCCACCTGATTGAGCTCCTTCAACTTCGACCAGCCCGCGGCGGAGCTGCTGGTGAGGTCGGCCTTAAGGGTGATCACGCCGCCTTCTTTCAGCGAATCGGTCGTGGATTTGTCGCCAAACACCAACGCCTCAACGGCATGGCAATTCGCACACCAGGCGGCTGTGAATTTCACGACGACGGGCTTTCCTGACGCGCGGGCGTTCTCCAACGTCTCGCTCGAGTAGGTCGTCCAGGCGAAGGGTTTGTCGGTGACTCTCAATGTGAAGAGCAATGCCGGCACGACCACGCCCAGCGCGAGCACGCTGCTGATGATCACCGGACGCGGACGCGGCGAAATTGCGATCGTGCGGACCACCAGAAACACGCCGGCGGCGGCGATGATGGCGAAGATGATCCACCATGCCCACTTCTCGCGAAACGCCTCACCCAAAAGCGGCTGTGCGAAGAATACCGCCATCGCCAGCAGCATGATCGCCATCACTTGCTTCATGAGGTTCGACCACGGGCCGGTCCGAGGGAACTTTCGCGCGAGTTGCGGAAAGCCGCTGAGAATCAGATAAGGCAGCGCCATTCCCACGCCGACGAGCGTGAGCATGAGCATGCCGACCCACGGCGACTGGTTCGCAGCCCACGCGAGCGCTGCGAAGAACAGGCCAAACGTGCAAGGCGTCGACAGCACCGCCGTCAGGATGCCGAACAGAAAATTTCCCGTGTACGTGTCGTGCCGGGGCGAGAGGTTGTAGACCGAGGTCGGCAAAGCGAACTCGAAGAAGCCGAACATGCTCACCGCCAGAACGCTCAGCACGATCGCGACGCCGCCGGCAAAATAAGGGTTGGAAAAGAACTCGCCCCAGTTGGTGGATTTCGTCACGAATACCAAGACGCCCAGCAGCGCGAACGTGGCGATGATGCCCAGCGAAAACACGCTGCCCAGCAGCAGACACTTGCCGCGATGATGCTGCGACGTTTCGTAGAACCCAATCGCCTTGAGCGGCAAAACCGGCAAGACGCAAGGCACCGCATTGAACAGCACGCCCACCACGACCGACAGCATGAGAATGACGCCGATCGAATCGAGCTTCAATGACTTTCCGAAGATCGAGTATTCGAAACCCGAGGCCGCGGGCTTCGACAGTGTGGATGTTGGCAGAGTGGAAACTGCTTCCTCGCCGAATCGAATCGCGGCCCACAGCGACGGATCGAACGCGGCGAACAATTCCGCGTTCGCCGGCGCGACGCGCTGCGAAATGGGAATGATCGTCGTCGCGACTTCGAACGGCACGGTTTCGGGTGCGAAGCAGACCTGATCGTCACAAATTTGCAGCGTGACCTCGCCCCTGAGCACAAGCGGCCCGGGCGGGGCGGCGGCGTCGACCTGCAGCGGCACGTACGTCACGACCTTGCCTGAATAGATATCGAGCGTGCCCAGCAGCGGATAAGTCTTTCGCTCACCCTTTGCATACACGGCCGGGGCGAACTGAACGGGGGTAGAAGAACCGGGTTTGGAATCAATGCCCACGACTTCGAATGGCACGAAATCCGCGGAGCTTGGCGTACGGCTCTGGGCGTGGAAGCCGGGCTTGATCTGCACGACGACGGCGATCAGCGCCTGCTGACCGGGCTGCAGCGAATCGAAATTGAGCGAGGCATTGACCGAATAGCGGGCGGCTTCTGATTGAGGCGAACCTTGCGACTGTGCTACCGTCGCGGTTTGTCCTGAGAGCGCGAGGGCGAAGGCGAGCACCGCAAAGGCAAAGACGCGGAACAGGAAGGCGAACTTCGGGCTACATCTGGCCGAGGCCCGCGCGTGCGAAAGCCGATGCCCTGGCGAACTTAATTCGGGCGCATCTGCACCTGCCGAGATAGAATTTGGCCTGCGGTCAAAAACACTTATCATCATGACATGGTAGTCGCTCAACGATATGAAGTTGCATCGCTCTGGTCTTTTGGAGTGCGAGCATGAAGCTTTCAAAGCGAACTGAGTACGCGGTTCGGGCATTGGTGCATCTGGGCCGACTCGATCCGAACTCGTATGTGCAAGCGCGCGACATAGCCAGGCTTGAATCGTTGCCGTCCAAGTTTCTGGAGTCGGTGATGCTCACGCTTAAGAAACTGAATCTGGCACAGAGCAAGGTCGGCTCGGGCGGCGGATATCGGCTGAAAAAGCCCGCGTCCGAACTTTTTCTTGGCGAGATTATTCGCCTGCTCGAAGACGAAACGCCGACGCCCGTCCTGCACGAAGGCCCGCCCGGCGGGGTTGCGCTGGAGATTATTCGCGGCGTGGTTGATGCCGCCCATTCCAGCACGCTCGACACACTGTCGCTGGAAAAACTGATCGAAGACGTGCAGAAGCAACAGGGACACACCAAGAACGAAATGTATTTCATCTAGTCAGTCGGATGAATGCGTCAGCGTGATTGCGCCTGATGGGTTTGCCATTCGCGCTATGATTCGCAAGATGCGATGAGCAGAGCCAGTCCAATCGAGAGAATTTCAAACAAAGAATTTCAAACAAGGATTTATCATGTTCGGAGCAGTGGGTCGCTATTTTCGTGCGCTGGGCTATCTGATCACAGGCCGCGTTGATGCGGCAAGGCAGACGCTGAACCAAAACCCCTATGTGATCCAGGCGACGTTCGACCGGATCATTGATGAGAAGAAAATCCGCATCGGACAATACAAAGACGCGGTCGCCAGGCTCATCAGCCAGCAGGAGCAGAAGATGGCGACGGCGAAGAAGCTATCGGAGGAAGTGAACCAGCTCGAGCGGATGAAAGAAGGCGCCGCCGCCAAGGCGAAGCTCCTCGTCCAGCAGATGCAAAATGCTGGCAAGTCGCCTGAAGAGATCAAGCACAATGAGGAATACCTCAAGTGCCTTTCTGCCTTTAATGACTTTTCCTCGACGCTGATCGAAAAGCAGTCTCGCATCGTCGAACTCGAAACCGATATCAACGCCTACTCTTCTCAGATCGGCCAGCACAAGATTCAGTTGCAGGGTCTTTTGCGCGAGCTGGAAAAGGTGAAGAGCGAAGCGTCCGCAACCGTGGCAGACGTTATCACGGCCAAGGAAGAGCAGGAGATCACCAACATCATCTCCGGAATTTCGACCGACCGCACGGGCAAGGAACTCGAAGAGCTTCGCCAGATGCGCTCAGACGCAAAAGCCAAGGCACGTGTCAGCAAGGAACTCGCCGGGACGGACACCAAAGCCCAGGAGGCGGAATTTTTGGTGTACGCAAGCAAGTCTGCAGCGACGAGCGAATTCGATAAGCTGGTGGGGCTTGCGGGCAGTGCGGACAAGAGCATGAAGACGGCCGAGGCGCCGACGCCCGACGCCAAGTTGCCGGAATAACTGGGTGATGCGCCGATGCTCGCACGGGTCTTCTCATACGTTCTCGTTGGCATCGACGCCATCATTTGTGATGTCGAGGTCAACGTCACGCGCGGCGGGCTTCGCAAGACCACACTGGTCGGCTTGCCGCAACAGGCCGTCAAGGAATCGAGCCAGCGTGTGGATCACGCGATTGAGAACAGCGGCTTTCCGATTCAGGCGCGGCAGCTCACGATTAATCTCGCGCCCGCGGACGTAAAGAAGGAAGGGCCCAGCCTGGATTTGCCGATCGCCATCGGCATGTTGCGTGCGGACGGTTTCTTGAAGGGCGATGTGTCGCGCGAATATCTGCTGGCGGGAGAGTTGGCACTGGACGGCAGGCTCAGGCGAATCAAGGGCGCACTGGCGGCGGCGATGGTCGCCAAGAGCAAGGGGTTTCGCGGCATTCTTGTTCCCGCTGAAAACGCTCGCGAGGCTGCCGTCGTTGAAGGGATCGACGTCATCTCGGTTTCCACGCTCCAGCAAGCGGTCGGATTTCTCAATGGTTCGATGGAGATCGAACCGTTCACCATCGACACCGCGACCGCAACGCAGTCGGGCAAAGCGGCCGATCTTGATTTCGCCGATGTTCGCGGACAGGAAGCCGTCAAACGCGCGATCACGATTTGCGCCGCCGGTGCTCACAACCTCCTGATGATCGGCCCGCCTGGAACGGGCAAGACCATGCTCGCCTCGCGAATGCCGGGCATCCTCCCTCCGCTCACTCGCGAAGAATCCCTCGAAACCACCCGCATCTATTCCGCGCTTGGCCTCTTGCCTGACGACATCGCCCTGCTCGACCAGAGACCTGTTCGCACGCCACACCATTCCGCAACCGCGCAGGCGCTGGTCGGCGGCGGATCCATTCCCAGGCCGGGCGAGTGCTCTTTGGCGCACAACGGCATCCTGTTTCTCGACGAACTTCCGGAGTTCTCGCGCTACGTTCTGGAGATGCTCAGGCAGCCCCTCGAAGGCGGCGAAGTCACCATCGCACGCGTGCAGGGAAGCATGAAATTCCCGGCCCGCTTCATGCTGGTGGCGGCCATGAACCCGACCGCTTCGGGCAAGTCCTCGGGCGACCCGCGCGCCCGCGACAAGTACCTCGAAAAACTCAGCCAGCCCCTGCTCGACCGCATCGACGTGCATGTCGAAGTCCCTGCGGTGCCCTACCACGAACTCACCGGCAAACGTGCCGGGACCAGCAGCAAATCGATGCGCGAACAGGTTCTCATGGCGCGACAGGCGCAGTCGAAACGACTCGGATCCGGGCGTACCAATTCCAGCATGGACAGCCGCGAATTGCGTCAGCACGGCGAACTCAATGACGCCTCCTTGCACATGATGAAAATGGCGATGGAAGAGCTGGGTCTGTCCGCGCGTGCGTTTGATAAAGTCCGTCGTGTGGCGCGGACGATCGCGGACATGGAAGAGAAGCCGACGATCGACGAATCCCACGTCGCCGAGGCCGTGCAGTATCGATTATTGGACCGAAAAAATTGACCGATTTTTCAGGCGAATTAGTCCAGGAAAATTGGCTTTCGAAAAGTTTGAATTGCAAGATTTGGGAATGTTCGCACAGCCTAAAACTAAATCGCGCATTCAAGCCCGGAACGACGAACTTCGAAACGGTCGAACACGGAGCAATCGAAATCGGCGCGGAGCCGTTTTGGTTTATGCCGCCGCTGCGATGTCCGCGATCGTCGGTATTGGTTCTCTCGCGGTGGATTTGGGCAGGCTTCAGACCGCAAAGTCCCAGCTTCAGACCGTGACTGATGCGGCCGCCCGCTATGCGGCCTATGGCATGCAGAGCAGCAGCGCGGGGACGTCCGCCGCCTACGCCAACGCCGCTGCGGTGTTTGCCGACAATCAGGTCGAGGGCAAGTCTGTTGAGTTCGTGGCCACGCGAGATGTCGAACTGGGCATCTGGGACGAGCAGCTCCGCAAATTCACCCCGACCTCGCTGAGCGGCGGCGCGAACGCCGTGCGACTGCGTTCGAAGGCATCTCTCAACCAGTCTGCCGGGGCATTGTCGTTCCTTTCGATGATGGGTAAATCCATCGAAGTGAACTCCGAATCTGTCGTCACGATGAATGGAAAAAGCGCCACGACCTTCGCCGGGGCAAAGGGAAACCCGTGGCTCGCCGGCATGCCCGCGGGAAGCGTTTCGAGAAATAATGTGACCAAAAACAAAGATTGGGACTACGCGGGTAGCGGGCCTAATCAGGGCAGCTCGCCCGGCATGATCGACCTCAG
Organism: Tepidisphaerales bacterium; assembly: GCA_038326995.1. Lineage (GTDB taxonomy): Bacteria > Planctomycetota > Phycisphaerae > Tepidisphaerales > Tepidisphaeraceae > JBBQKP01. The sequence continues at coordinate 5,868 of JBBQKP010000065.1, read as the reverse complement.
CGCCGCCAAGCTCGACGCGGGCAAGACCATCATGTTCGATCAGGTCAGCGGCGGCGCGAACAACGGCGCGTCGTCTACCGTATTCAACCCCGACGGAAATCTCGGCTGGATCGTCAACCTCGGCGGGTGGACGGGCACTAACGAATCTTCCAAAGGCCAGCCCGTCAACGGCATCAGCAATGTCGTGGCGCCCATCAACTCCATGATGGGCGTGTTCCTCAGCGACAGCCGACCGGACTCCTCCTCCGCCCCGGATCCGCTTGATTTCAGCTCGGCAGAGTCCAGAAATTTCATATCCCTGTCCCCCAAACTTAAGCAGGTCTTTTTCGTCGGCGACGGCAGGCGCGCAAACGGCGAGGCGCAACGCGTCGTCATACCCACGGGCGCAACACGCCTGTACATCGCCAACATGGACGCATGGGAATGGAGCAACAACATCGGCGGCTACACCGTCGCGATCAACAGCACACAGGGTCTCAAAACGGTGAAGTAGGTCTTTAGACATCGTTCTTTACCTTTAGACATCGTTCTTTACCTCGCGTCTTTAATCAGAAATCCCGCCGGCAAAAGATGAAGCCCGCAAGCGACAGCACCACCGCCTGAAACGCCACCGACGTGCCCACAATCCACGTCGTCGATCGTCCCTGCCTCATCTCATCCAGTCGCTCTCTCATCACGGGTTGATCATCATCCGGCCAGCGTGCGTTTCCATCCTGATCCGTCCGAATCGCCGTCGGCGACGCGCCGAATATTCGCAAGAAACGCGACTCCTCGGCCTTCTGTTCCGCTTGCCGAATCGGCCTTCGATCCACAACCCACCTCGATAAAAGTGCCGTCGTCTCGTTCGTCTTGGGCAAGATCGTGCGAAGCGCGTACTGCGTGCGATACCAGAAACGCCAGCGATCCGCCTGCCGCTCGAACTCGGGCAATCGTGCCTCAAGACTATCGATCTGCGATGCCGCTCGCGTGGTCGCCTGAGTCGTCGAAGCCGCCGCGGCTATTCGCCCCTGCTGGTCGATCAGCGCCTGCTGGTTTTCGACGCGGAGCTCTGTGGCCTTATGAACAAAACCCAGGATCGAGTCCACGCTGTTGAGCGCGAATAAACAAGCCCAAAACACAACGGTAACCAGCAGCGATGCGAGCGCCGATCGCGTCACAACACCCGCAAGAACACACACGCAAAAGAGGTAGCTGAACGTCAGTGTGACCAAGGGCACGGCGAGGAAAATTTTCGGCTCCCACTGCCCGCCGCGAAGGCCGATCACCACGAACGCACCGATCGCAAACACCAGCACCTGCGCCGCGACGAAGATCAGCCCCAGCACGTATTTCGTCAAAAAAAGCCGCAGCCTGCCGATCGGACGCGACAGGTATAAATCCACCGATCCGCCCGCCAGGAAATCCGGAAAAATGCCGCACACGCTGATGAGCGCGAGCGTGGTCGCGATCCACGTCAGCCAGAACGGGATCGCCAGATTCACGAACAAGAACATGTAAAACGTCGAGGCGGGAATGATGGTCGTGTTCCAGAACCCCGGCAATTCGTTTCCGAAAATCACCACGCCGCGCTCATTAATGCCGACGAAAACGAACACGAGCACAACGAGGCACGACAGCACCAGCGTGATCCAGAAAAGCTTCTTGGAATTGATGTCGCGGTAAGCGTCCAGGGCGAGGGCGGTGGTCTGGGTGAGGAGCATAGGCAAAGTTTCTCCGATTCGACGTTTCAGGAAAGCTGACTGCGTTATACCGATCTGACATCACTTCGCGATCTTGTTACCGTTTTGTGAAAGACACCCGACACGCGCACCTCCACGATTTTCCGCCGATTTGCGCCGATTCGCATTGTTTTGCCATCATTAACCCGCCTTTCCCACCTGATTACCACCCCTTTACCGACGCTTGTTTTTCCCTTCCTCGGGCCCATCTCCTGTTCATCACTCATCTTACGCCGCCATCACTCACCTCGGCCCACGCAAAATGCGCACATTTGAGTTCGACTTTTCGTTCCAAACTCACGTCGACATCACATTTCCCATTCGCGCATCAGCGCTTCGCCACGGGCGCGCGAACCCGAAGCGCCAGAAACGGATTTGACGCAATCTCAAACGAGCGAGCTGCAACGAGCCCGAAGCGAAAGCGACGAGCTCTCGCCCGCGACGAAACAATCACGCGGTCCGCTCTTTCACTTTCGTTTCGCCGCGGACTTGATTGTGTTTGAGAGCGGCAGAAAGTTTGTAACAGGGTAGGGTGGGCTTCAGCCCACCATCCTCCGCTACGTTGAAAACGGTGGGTTGAAACCCACGCTATAAAACTAGGAACGCATCGATTCAAATGCAATCTTGTAATTAAAGATGAGTTGCTGACGGGACGTGGTCAACAGAAATTTGTTTAATCGTGCCAGAGTTTCTTCTCGGATTTCAGCGGGCACACGTGCTGTCGCCAGAACGTCTTGTGCCGTGGCGACCAAATCGTCATGGGATACTGAATGTTTGAAAGCCTGAAAGGCATCTTCGTGGCCAGCAATGCCAGCATGACGGGCAGCCGCCGCCTGACCGGAGTAGTGAATCACTCGGGTGAATGGTCTTGGGAACCCTCGTTTATCCAGGTGTTGCGAAACAGCCTTCCCAACTGCGACAATCCCAGCGTTTGGAGCAGCCACGAGATCGATTTCTTGCAGCAGTAAGTCATACCATCGGTCATACCGCTCTTCCCTCTCTAGACCCGCACGAGCAACCAGCATCGCTCCCTTGGACACATCGGTGATGTGGTAGCGCTGCTCGGGTCTGCAAAGATAGCGTCGAATGCAAAAGTGAAGGATGGAGGTCTCATCAGAAGGGAGAAAGTTCCTAAATCCCGCATTGACTTTCAATTCGGCCTGAGCGGCCGAACGCGCCCATCGACCCAACGACGGCTCCATGCAAATCAGAACGTAGTCGACTGGACCTTCTGGTTCAGGATTCGGGAGAAAGGCATCGCCATCGGCCTTCGCGAGCAACCTCATTCGCTCTTCAAGCTCTTGGTACCTTGATTGAAATTGTCCGTCGATTTTCATGGTTGAGCGACCGAATTGATTGTGTTTGAGAGCGGCAGAAAGTTTGTAACGGGTAGGGTGGGCTTCAGCCCACCATCCTCTTCCAGGAGAAAACCGGTGGGTTGAAACCCCACCCTACAATTTGTCACGGCCATGCCGATAAAAATCAACGTGTGGATCCATTACCGCTTTGCGCCAACTGCCCGGCCGGGCTGGCCGTTTTCTTCGCCGTACTGTTCGCGGACGGCCTCGATGAACATGTCCTCCAGCGTCGGGCGAATCAGATTCAGCTTGCGGATCGTCATTCCGTTTTTGCGAAGCAAGTCGATGACCGGCTGAACCTCGTTCACATCAAGAGTCGCGACTTTGATCAGATCGCCCGCTGCACTATTAGTGCGAGAGACCATCGCGGCGAGAGACGCGGGCATATCGAACTGCTGCGATGAAGGATCGGTGACAATTTCGTAATGACCCCGGCCCAGCGCGAGCTCGTCGAGCGTTCCCTGCCTTGCGACGGTTCCGTTGACCATGATGGCGACTCGATCGCAGACGAGTTCGAGTTCGCTGAGGAGATGGCTGTTGAGGAAGACGGTTTTGCCCTGCGATTTGAGTTGGAGGACGATGTCGCGGATTTCGCGTCGGCCGACGGGATCGACGCCGTCGGTCGGCTCGTCGAGCAGGAGCAGATCGGGATCGCCGATGAGTGCCTGCGCGATGCCGACGCGCTGCATCATGCCCTTGGAGTAGGTGCCGATCTTGCGATCGCCCCAGTCACGCATGCCTACCAGGTCGAGGAGTTCGGGCGCACGCTTTCGGCGGATCGCGCGGTCGACTCCGCCCAGACCGCCGAACAGATCCAGCACCTGAAGCCCGGTGAGGTATTTGGGAAACCGGTGGTGTTCGGGCAGATATCCGACGCGGGTGAGCGTGGATTTTTTACCGATGGCCTGGCCGAGCACGGTGCCGGTGGCACGCGTGGGGCGAATGACGGACATGATGATTTTGACGAGCGTGCTTTTGCCCGCGCCGTTGGGCCCGAGCAGGCCGAACACCTCACCCCGGCCGACGCGCATAGATATTCCGCGCAGTGCCTGAATTTTGCCGCGATAGGTCTTGGCGACATCCGAAACGTCGATCGCAAATGATGACGAAAGAGAAGCGGGGCTTGGGACCGCGTTTTGAGAGGGAGAGGCGAAAGTCATCGGTTGAAGAGCGGAAAAGTGAACTTGACCCAGATTTTTTAAACACGCTTCAGATGCTCTGTTACACGTTCATTCCATGAGTAGTGATGTCATTTACTCAAAAATAGAACACCGGTCAGAGACCGGTGCCACCTTTCTTTTACTGGTAATACACGTCTCACCAAAATTGCATTCCACCAATGCATTCCACAGGGCTCGAACCTGTAACCTGCGGTTCCGAAGACCGCTGCTCTATCCAATTGAGCTAGGAATGCGACACGATGGAGTCTATCACTTCCGGGCGCGGAGCGGAATGGGTGGGAGTGGAATTAACGGATCGCGGGCAAATTGTGCCAAGGCCGACCTATGTCAGACAGCCTGCTTGCTGCTGTGAACCCGTCGTCTATACTGCTGTTCTATGTCCTTTCAATGCATACTCGTGACGCCTGAAGCGCAGGTTTTTGATCAGATCGTGACCGGAGCAATTTTGCCCGCGTTCGACGGCATGATCGGCGTGGAAACGGGCCGCGCGCCGATCCTCATGAGGCTTGGCGCGGGCAAGCTCACTCTTCATGTGGCGGGCAAGAGCGACGTGGTCTATTTCATCGAGGGCGGAGTCGCACAGATGAAGGACAATAAACTCACCGTGCTCTCCGACAAGGCGATTACTACCGACAAGCTCGACCTTGATGCGGCGAAAAAAGACATCGCTGTTCTGTCGTCGCCTGGCACGCTCGACGAGGCTGCGTTTATCGATCAGCAGAAGCGACTGCAGCGCGCCCAGGCCGTCGTGCGAACCGTCGGCGCGGCGAGTTAGGTTTCGCGGCCCATCCATTTTCGAATGCTGCTCCTGATCGACAATTACGATTCCTTCACGTTCAACCTCGTTCAGGTGATGGGCAGCGTCATGCCGGGCCTGAAAATTGAGGTCGTGCGGAATGACAAGATTTCGCTCGACGAGATTGAAGCGAAAAAGCCGACGCACATTGTCATCAGCCCGGGGCCTTGCACGCCGAGCGAGGCGGGAATTTCGAATGACGTTCTCAGGCGATTTGCGCCGCGCCTGCCCATGCTGGGCGTGTGCCTGGGTCATCAGTGCATCGGCCAGACTTTCGGCGGGATCGTCGAACGCGCCGCCAAGCTTATGCACGGCAAGACCGACCAGATTCATCACGACGGCCTGGGCGTCTACAAGGACATGCCCAATCCGTTCACCGCAACACGGTATCACTCTTTAATCATCCGCAATGGGTCGCTGCCCGATGACTTCATCATCACCGCAAAGACGGCCGCGGACGAGATCATGGGCGTAAGGCATAAGACCTGGCCGCTGGAGGGTGTGCAATATCACCCTGAATCGTTTCTCACCGAACAGGGCGAGAAATTGCTGCTGAATTTCCTGAAACTATAACTCGGTTCCATCAGGTACACATGTCTTATCAATCTGCCCAGAATCGATTTTCTCAGATCGGTGTGGACACCGAGGCCGCGCTCACAAGGCTCGCTTCAATCGCGATCAGCATTCACTGCTGGCAGGGCGATGACGTCGGCGGATTCGAGAACGCGGACGCCGGAGCTGAAACGTCCGTCGGCGGCGGGCTGGCGGTCACGGGCAACTATCCGGGCAAGGCGCGCACGGCAGATGAGCTTCGC
>JBBQKP010000064.1:0-15780 GCA_038326995.1 Tepidisphaerales bacterium | reverse complement strand
GTGCCCACCCTAATCTCTAATAAATGTTTAGTCGGCCAGTGCCGAATTATCGACCGCCGCCGCCACCACCACCGTATCCGCCGCCGGATCGACCACCACCGCCGCCGCCACCACCAAAACCACCGCCACCGCCGGGGCCTGAGCTACTTCCACCCGTGCGACTGGCCGGCCGGGCTCCGACCGGAAGCGGCTTGCGGCTGCCGCGACGACGCTTCTTCTCGCTGGGCTTTTCGTAATGGGCCAGGCGCTTCATATCCTTTACGAGGCCTTCCTTTTCGCACAATTTTTTGAAGCGTTTGAGCATCTGCTCGGTGGTTTCGTTGCCTCGTACTTTGACCTTGATCATGGAGTTCCTTACAGATGTCGCGTCCAGAAATTTCGTCGGTGGATTGACGTTGCGAATGGACTGTTGAATTGCCTGATAACTTGTTGACTGAACAGTATGACTGCACATGTTGACTGAAACAGTTTGACTACAACTGCCCCCGGCCGACCTTCGAGCGGGAAGGCCAATATACACGGGCCTTCAGGAAGTTCAACGCAAGCGACCGGCACCGGCTTGTCGATGGCTCGGGAAAATGCATTTTATTTATTCTTTTTGCCTCTCCCGATACTCCGAAAAAGGGCAGGATCGGGCTTTCCCAACAGTGCAAACGCGGTCAAATCCTAGTCTGCGGTTGACGCGTTTGCATCGATTTTCTGATCGTCCGGCTGCACGCTCATCAGGGTCTCGCCGCAGGATACGGCTCTGCCGGGAAGCAAATGGAGCGGAGGCGAGGCGCTTCAGAGTGATCGCGTCGGCGGAGTTCCATCTCTGCCGACCCGATCCTTTCATTGCTCCCGTTTAAGCACTTGCTCTTCCGCCGTGTCGCCGGCCCGTGATGCATTTATCAACCGACAATTTATCAACCGACAATTTATCCGCCGACGATTTATCCACCGACGATTTATCTAACGACGATTTATCTACCGACGATTTTTCGGCCGACATTCTGATTGCGATTCATCATGTCCAATCTGTCCATCATTCTTCACGCCGCCTGCTTTATCATTTGCTGCGCTTCGCACGACTCACTCGCGAAGTCGACCGGCTCACTCGTGGCGTCCGCCAGAACGATCCGCCGTTCCTGAGGGTTGCAGTCGATGATCCGCACGCGCACCGTGTCGCCGACGTTCAAAACCGCACCTGGCCCGAGCTTGCTGTTGTGCAGTAACCCGACGAACCCGTCCTCAATTATCACGAACAGCCCGTAGTTAACGCTCTTCTGTACGATTCCCGTCGACACACTCCCGATCGCATGCCGCGTCAGGAACGCCTCCCACGGGTTCGCCAATGTCTCGCGATGGCTCGCGCAGATCCGCTCCCTCTGCTTGTCCGTCGATTGGATCACCACCTCGATGCGGTCGCCGAGCTTGAAATATTCCATCGACTGCGCCTTATGAGTCACCCAGGAGATCTCCAACAGCGGCACCAACGCGACAAGCCCATTCTCAAGCTCAACAAGCATCCCGGCGCGGCAGAAACCACGCACAACTCCCCACGCGATGCTTCCCACCGGGTGTGTCTGGTCGATCGTCACCCACGGGTTGCCACTCGCCCGGCGATGGCTGGCGAGGATCGAACAACTCTCTTTGTCGGTCGACATAATCTCCAGCTCGATCCACGCTCCGATCTCAAATAGCTCCTCCGCTTTAGGGCTTTTTCGGCCCCAGCTGATCTCCTCCTTCGCCACCATCGCGCTATACCCCGTCTCCAGCTCCACCCACATGCCGAATCGGCCAATCTCCATTACCTGCCCCATCGTTCTGCTGCCGGCCGGGTGGTCCTGATCGATCTGCTCCCACGGGTTGGGACGCGTCAGCCGATGACTCACCTTCACCCTCGTCTTGCCAAGGGCATTGGTATGGAGCTTCCTCACCTCCACCGCGAGTTCTTGCCCGATCTTCAGTCGCTTGGTCAGATCACACGTCGGTTCCATCCATGAATAATGCCTCGGCGACAACAGCGCGGGCACACTCTCCGGCAGCATGAGCACCGCCGCCCCGCACTCTAGAAACCCAACCACCCGGCCTGTCGTCCGCGTCCCAACCTCGGGAACGGCAACGCCCTCGCGAACAGCCGGCAACCAGAACTTCTTCTTCGCCTTCTGATTTGCATGCGGCGTCGTACCATCCGCGGCCGTCACGTCTCGCAGCACCGCAGCCTGCACGGCAGTCTCCCTGCGAGAATCAGCGCGAGGATCAGGTCGACGAGTATCAATCATGCGGACGTCAGATGAGTCAAATGAATGAATGGTTTCGATGTCCATACCTATCCTATCGGCCAGTCTAAACCCCCACTTAACCCCCCAGCCCGCACAACCAGCAAGGACCGGCCAAACCGTAACCCGCCCCCTGACCTTTGCCCGCGAATATTCGGGAGAGGGGACCAGAGCGGATTTTTAATATTTCTAACCCCGGAGTATCAGTAAAGGGGGTCGGACGGTGGTCGATAGAGTTGACTAGAGTGGCTCGAACGTCGATATATTAACCAGTGGCGATTTTTCAAAAAACTCTCACGCGCGAGGCCCGACTTGTCGGTCCCGGTCTTTTCAGTGGTGAAGAGACGACGCTGACGATCGCGCCCGCAGAGGCGAATGCGGGAATTATTTTCGTTCGCAAGACTGCGGGAAAAACAGCGCACATTCCCGCGCATGTCACCAATGTCATAAAAAAGCCGCGTCGAACGTGTCTACGAAACGGCACACTTCTGGTGGAGACGATCGAGCACTGCATGGCCGCTCTCGCGGGGCTGGGCGTGTCCAATGCGACGGTGACGCTCACGGGCGAATCGTCTGGCGAACTGCCGATGACGGACGGAAGCAGTCAACCTTTTGTTGACGCGATTTTATCCGCAGGCCTGAGCGAGCAGGATAAAAGCGTCGATCCGCTGATCATCACAAAACCCGTTTATGTCAGCAACGGCGACGCATCGCTGGCGGCATTGCCCGGTCCGACCGACGCACTCGAAATCATCTACGAATTTTCCGGCGAAGCGCCGCTTGCCAATCAGCTCTTCAGCTTTCGTCTGGGTGTCGATCGCCAGCAAGGCGACAGCTTCGTTGATGTCCTGGCGCCGGCCCGAACGTTCGCTTACGAGCACGAGGCCCGCTATCTCGCGAGTCAGGGCATGGGCACTCATCTGAGCCCGCGCGACGTGCTGGTGATTGGAAAAGACGGGCCGATGGACAATGCGTTTCGCTTTCCTGACGAGTGCGTCCGCCATAAAATTCTTGATTTGATCGGCGATCTGTCGCTGGTTGGAAGGCCCGTCGCCGGGCGAATTATCGCAAAAAAAAGCGGCCATGAGATGAATCACCAGCTCGCGCGAAGGTTGCTCGAGCAGGATTCGCGCATCACCCGCGTGAGCATGCTGGGCCGAGATGCGGCTTTGGATATTCGCCGCATTCAGCGGATATTGCCGCATCGCTTTCCCATGTTGCTGGTCGATAGAGTTCTGGAAATCGAAGGCGACGTCCGCGCGGTGGGAATCAAAAATATTACGTTCAACGACATATTCTTTCAGGGACATTATCCCGGCACGCCGATCTTCCCCGGTGTCCTGATCGTCGAAGCACTCGCACAACTGGGCGGCATCCTGCTGAGTCAGAAGCTGGAGCACACGGGCAAGCTTGCCGTGCTGCTTTCGATGGATAAGGTGAAAATGAGGCAGCCCGTGGTTCCGGGCGATCAGTTACTGCTCGAGGCCCGCGCGGTGCGGGTCAAAAGCAGGACAGGCCACGTGCGGTGTCAGGCGTTCGTCGGAGATAAACTCGCGGCAGAAGCGGACATCAAGTTCATGCTGGTCGATGCCGAGCCGGCCTGAGTCGTGGCGTGAAGCAAAGATGATCGACTCGAAAATCAACACTTTTGAAAATTCGTCAATTTCACCAAACGTTTGGCACTCGGCCTCTGAACCTTAAGCTCTGAACTCACTTGACTCTCCAGCGAATGTCCAAGATTCACCCCATGGCCGCAGTCGATCCGAAGGCGCAAATCGCCGCCGACGTTGAGATCGGCCCGTTTTGTGTCATCGGCCCCGATGTCATTCTGGGCCCGGGCAATCGCCTGGTCGCACACGTCACGATCGTGGGTAAAACAACCGTCGGCCAGGGTAATTTGTTCTACCCCCAATCGGTCGCGGGGACTGACCCACAGGACAAAAAATTCACGGGCGAAGAGACCCGACTGGAAATTGGCGACTTCAACATCGTCCGCGAGTGCGCCACCATCCACACCGGAACCGCCAAAGGCGGCGGAGTAACCAAGCTCGGCTCGCACAACCTTTTGATGGTGAATTTTCACCTCGGCCACGACGCCATGGTCGGCAATCACAATGTGCTGTCGAACAACGTCATGATCGCAGGGCACGTGCACATTGGTGATTACGTCACACTCGCCGGTGGTGTGGGCGTGCACCATTTTGTTTCCATCGGCGACTACGCGTATGTCGCCGGACTGGCGCGCGTCGATCACGACGTCCCGCCTTACTGCAAGATCGACCACGAAGAAAACGTTCGCGCGCTCAACACCATCGGCCTGCGCAGAAGCGGCATGGCCGAGGAGCACATCGAACTGCTCGAAGACGTCATCAAGCGTCTGTTCATCGACCGCGAAATGCCGCTGGCCCGGGCGATCAAGGAAATTGAGGCGGAGTTGCTGGCCGAGGGTGCGCCGCTCAACGGTTCAAGCGGTCACGTTCGCGGCCTGCTTGAGTTTTTACGCCGCCGAAATCAAGGCCGCTTCGGGCGTTATCTCGAAGGACTTCGGCAAAGGTAATCGGCCCCATCCTTGCCTCACGCGATCAGCACGGGCGGCGGGACGTACTGGCTGCGGACTTTGCCCGTCGGGTCGCTTCCGGTCTTGATGTCACACGGATGCGCCTCAGGCGGAAGGCCAAAATCTGATTCGTACCAGTCGTGCATTTGTTTGAGTTCTGCATTTGAAAAATCAGACAAGCCCGGCGATTTTGAAACCTCGGCGATTTCCTTTTCGGTCAGCAAGGTCGCGGTGATCGAGGTGACCTGTGGGTTCGCCTGAATAAGCCATTTGCAGGCGAGTTGGTGAAGGGTCATGCCGTGGCGCTGCGCGAGTGGCATGAGCATTTGCGCCTTGGTCGGGCCGTGCATGCGCCAGCCGAGGTCACGAAATTTGCGGTGGTCGGATTCCTTGATGAGGGTCTGCGGAGTGACGCCGCCTTCTGCCTGGCCCTTGAGAATTCCGCTGTGATCCTGAACGCGAGCGAGCACGCCCGCCTTTGTCGCCTTGGCCATCTCGCAAAACTCCCGGGCCGGGTGCTGTTCGAGGACGTTGAAAACCGTCTGGACGGCCTTGGCGGTGTGTGTGCTTCCCCTACCGCCAGTTGAGTTGTCCCCAGTTGAGTTGCCCCCAGTCGCCTGCCCCCCCATGGCCGCGAAGCCTTCCTCGCGCCATCCGATTGCCGGGCCGAGCGAGACGCCCCAGCAGCGGATTTTGCCTTCCTCCTTCACCTTCTCAAGCTCTGCGAAGAGTTCGTCGGAGAAGTGATGAAGTTTGATGTTGTGGGCGAGGTAGACGTCGATGTGGCTCGTGTTCAATCGGCGAAGGGAATCTTCGAGAGACTGCCGCATGAACGCGGGCGAAAAATCCTGCTTGCGTTCGCGATGGCTGCCCGGCTCGCCCGGATCGGTGTGCCAGTCGTAGCCGAACTTCCCGCCGATCTCGATTTTGTCACGGTCGACTGTTTTGACGAACTCGCCAAAAAGTTCCTCAGCGCGGCCGTTGCCGTAGGCGTCGCCGTTGTCGAAAAACGTGATGCCCTGATCCATCGAATATTTACACAGGCGATGGCAGTCGTCCTGGGAATAATGTCCCCACCAATCGACGCCGAAAATCCAGCAGCCCAGTGAGATGGAAGATACAGAAACGCCGGTGTCGCCGAATTCACGTCGAAGCATAGAGCAAGTGTAGGAGGGAAAGTGACGAAAATGAAAAAACGGCAGACGCGCATTTCGTCGCGTCTGCCGTCAGGTTCGATTGAACAAAAAAAAGAGACTATCGCTTCGACTATTTGGAAATGTTCCAATCGGTGTTTCCTGTGACTGGACGCAAAAGCAGGGCTCTATCGATGTCATCCTGCATCATGCTGGCCTCAAGGCTGATGTTGCGGCCGATCTGCTGGAACCGCTCCTTGCCGCTGTAAGCCGGAGTCGAGCAGCCGATGGTGCCTGCGACCGCCAGCAGTGCGGCTGAAATGATGAGCTTGTGGTTGCGGGTATTGAAAGTTGAGCTGGTCATGGGTGTTATCTCTAAAAGTCTAGTGGCTTGCGTAAGGATCGTCCGTGAACTGTCATGGAATGTAACTCGATGATCCGGACAGTCAAAAAGCGGACGTTGAATTGACGGGTCAAAAAGACATGAAGCTACCGAGTGACGACCGCCCGCACGACCTGTTCGCTTTCTGCAAGCGAAACAGTCAGCCCGGCGACCAGTGCGGTCATACCAGCCGCGAATGAGCCGAGGAAGACGAATACGCACAGAATACCCCAGCGCTTCTGCGCGGTGGAGCTGATGGTCAGGCCCCAGGTGATCGCGGCGGTGTAGAAACCATTCGCCAGGTGAAAGGTGCTTGCAAGCACGCCGATGGGATAGATGACCCAGCCGATCCACCACGCTGCCTGAAGGTGCATCGAGACGCTTGCCGTCGCATAGAGAGGCTCAAACCGCAGCAGCGCGCGAAGCGTACCGTCGCCGCCGCCGATCCAGCCTTTCATCGTCAGGACGTGGAACGTGAGAAACACCATGATGAACACCGCGCTGACCCGCTGGAAGATGTACAACCAGTTGCGCGTGTAGCCGTAGCTGCCCACATTCGGCTGGCCCGTGTAGGTGATGTAGATGCCGTAGATCGTGTGAAAAATGATCGGAAACAGCAGGAGCGTCCAACTGACTGCGCCAAGAAAGGGCACGAGGTGAATCGTGGTCACCAGTTGCTGAAAAACGGTGGGTGTGCCGATTTCACGGGTGCCTTCGATGAGTGTGGCATTGATGGTGAGATGAAACAGCAGGAAGCCGCCGAACGCGACGCCCGTGAGGGAATGGAGCCTGCGGAGGAGAAAATGATTGCGGGCGAGGAACGAAGGTCGGGCCGCGTTGGCGTCGAAGTCGGCGTGTGCGTGAAGTGTGCTCATGGCGTTTTATCGAGTGGCGTTCTTAACGAATTGCGGACATGAGTATAGAGGACTTCAGGGCGTTCGTCACCGCCGGTGAACCTGTCGCATGGGTTTGAAATCTGCGGCTGCGTGTAACCACCAGCTCATCCACCCGTTTGCGGCAAAGCGCACGCCAGAATCGGCTCGGCCGTCTCCGACGAAATAGTCCAGCGGTTGACCCCGCCGTCAAAAATATCCGCCGACTCTGCCGGGCCCCACGTGTTGGGTGCATATTGAAGCGGCTGCTTGGTCGAATTCTTCCAGCGCTGCACGATCGGGTCGATGACCTCCCACGCGGCCTCGGCCTCGTCTCCGCGAATGAACAGCGTCTGATCGCCCGTGATCGCGTCATGAAGCAGCCGCTCGTACGCCTCGGGCGGCTCGGTTTTGAACGTGTCGGCGTAGTCAAAACTCATCGACACTCGTTTGATATCCAGCGTTCCGCCTGGCACTTTTCCGTTGATGTTCCAACTGATGCCCTCTTCGGGTGCGACGCGAATCACAAGCTCGTTCGGATAAACCACCGCCGAGTGCTGCTTCAAAAACAGCGTCCGGGGCGGCTCGCGAAAACGCACAAGCACTTCGCTGACCTTCGTCGGCATGCACTTGCCCGTGCGGACGTAGAACGGCGTTCCGCTCCATCTCCAGTTGTCGATGTAGAGCTTCAGCGCGACGAACGTCTCGGTGGTGGAATCGGGCGAAACGCCTTTGGCGTCGAGGTAGCCCGCAGTGCTCTTGCCGTTGGCGAGGAAGCCCGGGCCGTACTGGCCGCGAACGACGTTACTCGCGGCGATCGGCCTGATGGATTTGTAGACCTTGGTTTTCTCGTCTCGAATGCTTCGTGCATCAAGCGCCGCAGGCGGCTCCATTGCGACCAGCGCCATCAACTGAAAAATATGATTCTGCACCATGTCGCGCAGTGCGCCGCTTTGGTCGTAGTAGCCGCCTCGGTCGTCGGCGCTCAAGACCTCGCTGACGGTGATCTGCACGTGCTCAATATATTTGTAGCTCCAGATCGGCTCGAAAATTGAGTTGGCAAACCGCAGGACCGCCAGATTCTGAACCGTCTCCTTGCCCAGATAGTGGTCGATCCGGAACACCTGTTCCTCGCCGAAGCTGCTGTTGAGGGTGGCGTTCAGCTTCTGCGCGCTCGCAAGATCATGGCCGAACGGTTTTTCGATGATAAGGCGATGCCAGGGCGTGGTGGCGTGACGCACGACCAAGCCGGACTGGCCAAGCCCGATGACGATCGGCTCGAACGCCTCGGGCGGAGTGCTCATGTAAAACAGTCGGTTGCCGTCCGTTTTGTGTTTCGTTTCGAGCTCGGCCATTCGCGTCTTCAACTTCGCAAAATCCGCCGCGTCGCCGTACTGGCCGGCCTGGTAGTAGGTGCACGCCAGCAGCTTCTTCAGCAGCTCCTCATCGACACCCGCCTTTTTGGTCGAGCGGCTGTTCTTGGTGATCGCCTCCCGGCAGATCGCGCGGAACTCATCGTCGCTCATCTTCGTTCGCGCGTAGCCCAGTAGAAAAAAGTGCTCGGGTAAAAGATCCTCGCGGATCAGCTCGTAGATCGCAGGCAAGAGCTTGATCTTCGCGAGATCGCCCGAAGCTCCGAAAATCACAATGGAATGAGGGCCTTCTTCTCGCTGTGCCGGGTCTGCTTCGTTGTCTGTGGACATGTGCGTGCCAATTTATTCCATTGCCGATCTGTTGCAAAGCGGAGCACGACGAAAATGAATCATGAGCGGCCTCTTTTGCAAATTTTGTCTGATCAGGCGTACGACAGTGTGAACTGAATCGGCGTTACCCGTTCAATCATCCACTCCGTGCGGCCAATCATTCTGCTTCGAACTCATCAAGGCTATAGTTGGTCAAATCATGATCGACTCTCGAATCGAAAAACTTGCGGACGTGCTCGTCGGATATAGTGCAAACGTGAAGCCGGGCCAGCTCGTGCGCATCAGCAGTCCGCTCGCGGGCCTGCCCCTGGTGTCGGCGGTGTATCGCAAAGTCCTGCAGGCCGGGGCTCATCCGATCGTCCGCGTGAGTGCGGAGGAGTGGACGGAATCGCTCATTCGACTCGGCAACGACGATCAGCTTCAGTACGAGCACGCGATCGCACTCTATGAGGTCGAGCAGATCGATTGCTCCATCGGCGTGTGGGCCGAAGAGAACACCAAGAGCATGACCAACTGCGATCCGAAGCGCCTGGCCATGTCGCAAAAAGCGCGGAAGCGAATTTTTGAAACCTTCATGAAGCGCGCCGCCGACAAACGACTGAACTGGGTCGGCACACAGTATCCCACCAACGCCTGCGCGCAGGACGCGGAGATGAGCCTGAGCGAGTACGAAGATTTCGTCTTCAATGCCGGCCTGCTCGACCACGCAGACCCCGTCGCATCGTGGAAGCGCGTCAGCGAAACGCAGCAAAGACTCATCGAGCTATTGCAAGGCAAAACCGAATATCGCGTCGTCGCCGCCAACGGAACGGACATTCGCATGAACCTGGCGAACCGGGTCTGGGTGAACTGCGACGGCCATGAAAATTTTCCCGACGGCG
Organism: Tepidisphaerales bacterium; assembly: GCA_038326995.1. Taxonomy (GTDB): domain Bacteria; phylum Planctomycetota; class Phycisphaerae; order Tepidisphaerales; family Tepidisphaeraceae; genus JBBQKP01. The sequence continues at coordinate 5,991 of JBBQKP010000064.1, read as the reverse complement.
AGGTCTTCACGGGCCCCGTCGAATCGAGCGTCGAGGGCACGATCGCGTTCAGCTTCCCGGCCGTCCATCTGGGGCGCGAAGTCGACGGCGTGAAGCTCACATTCAAGGGCGGAAAAGTCGTCGACGCCCAGGCGAGCAAGGGTCTGGATTTCCTCATCCAGATGCTCGACATGGACGGCGGAAGCCGCTTCCTTGGTGAATGCGCCATCGGCACGAACTACGGCATCAAGCGGTACACCAAGAACACACTCTTCGACGAAAAAATTGGCGGGACTGTTCACTTCGCACTGGGAGCGGGCTACCCGGAAACCGGCAACACCAACCAGAGCGGCCTGCACTGGGATATGGTCGTCGACCTCCGACAGGGCGGGCACATCGAAATCGACGGCCAGCGAATCAGTGAGAACGGCCGATTCTTCGACCCGCGATTCCCCGGCAACGCGGAATGAAGCGTGTCGATCAGCAAATTCTGACTTTCGCTCTGATTTCTAAAATCGAATTTACGAACCGCGCACCAACTTAGTTGTTTCTGCGTAAGCGGTTTCTGTAAGTGTCCGTGAAGATTTCAGGATGCGGCACGTTTACTTCCCTCTGATATCGCGCGCCGCTCGACCACCGCGGTTCGGGTTCGCATCGCCAGACCGTTTCGCCGCAGGCGTCAGCCTGCGTGCGCGGCGTATAACTCGCGGACACTCGACATCGCGGGTGAGCTGTAGTTTGTAGGGTGGGTTTTCAACCCACCGGTTTGTTGCATGTCAAAGGACGGTGGGCTGAAGCCCACCCTACCCGATCGCCTACCCGATCGCCTACCCGATCGCCGCGGTGAGTAGAGGGATTTAACGCGCTTCGGGTTTGCGCGCGCGGCGCGATGCGCTGATGAACAATGGGAGACAATCGGTGAACGTGTGGGTCTCATGCACTTCTGCGATCTCAAATGTGCGCATTTAAACTCGGCCGGGGTGATCGACAGCGGCGTAACGTGAGCGGCGGCCGGGAGATGGGCCGAGGTATGTGAGAAAATGAGTCGTGAAAAAGGGTGGTAATCGGGTGCTTAATGTGGGTTAGACACGGCGAAACGGTGCAAAATTGCGCAAAAGTGTGGCGTGAACGGGTGGCGTGAACGGGTGGCGTGAACGGGTGGCGTCAACTGGGCCGAGTGTGTCGAACCGCCGAATTTCGCGCGGCTAATCCACATGGCGATCAACGAACGAACAAAGCGAATGGAACAGAACTTTATGACACTCCTGAATACGGGCGGTGATGTCGCTCTCGATAATCAATTCGATGTCGCACACGCCGGCAAGTTTCCCGCCACCCTTGCCGAGGAAGGCACAGGTCGTGGCCCCGCGGTCTCGGCCGGCGTTTACGGCACGAATGAGGTTGGAGCTGTTGCCCGAAGTGGAGAAAACGATCAGCGTGTCGCCGGGGTTGGCCAGGGCTTCGACTTGCCTGCTGAAGATGGTGTCGAAGCCGAAATCATTGCCCGCGCAGGTGATGGCGGACGAATCGCAAAGGGCGATGGCGGCAAGTGCTTTGCGGTTCTTCACGAAGCGAACGGAGAGTTCCTCGGCCAGGTGCATCGCGTCGGCGGCGCTTCCGCCGTTGCCCGCGACGAGCAGCTTCTTGCCGTTGTTCCAGCCGTGCAGCAAATGTCGGCCGAGTCTGGTGAGCTGTGGAGAAAGTTTCTCGAGCGACGGCAACACGTCCATCAACTGCTGGACGGAAAGGGTCAAATCGGTCGCGGTGTCCATATCCGGGAGATTAGGCGACGCGCGGCCGGTCAACAATCGGCGAGCTTCGGATGTCGGTCAGATCGAATGAGAAAGACGGCTTACTATGCACTACGCGCCGAATGCTTCCTGCTTGCGAGCGAATCGAACCGCGCCTTCGAACCAGCCCGTCGCAGCCTCGCGGCAACGGATGATCGTGCACTGCAGGCTCACCTCATTGCCGGCCGGGTCGATGAGTTCGATCAGGCCCGAGTAACCAAGTGGCAGGTTGTGCTGCGTGATGAAACCCAGGCCGTGCGGGTGGCAATCGCGGGTGAAGAGTTCCCAGCCGGGCGAACCCGATGGGTCGCTGTGGAGCGTGATCGTGGCGTTCTGCCTATAGGAGCGACGGAAGGAGGATCGTCGTTCGTTCTGATTTGCGTCGGATTCGAATCCAAATGTCGCCGCATCGAGGGCGGATAAAATCATGTCCACCGCGTGCGGCCAATTCGGGTCTTCCGCAGGAAGCGGACGGGAGTCGAGCGAGTCGTTCGCTTGAACCTGCCCTTCAAGGACAACGGGATTGTCTGACTGCTGATCGTTTTCGTCGGTGTAGCTGACAAGTCGCATAGGGAAATCTCCGGTTACAGAAAGAATCGACGCCCGGATGGTGCAAATTCAGTCAGAACATGGGCAAATCGTGGATTTTCGAATTATTCGGACGCAATATCGCTGTTATCGGATGCAACGTGAACGCCGAAAACATTTATGACAGAACAGGAGTGTGTGCAGTTGCGATCAATTCAAGCCGAAAATATGGACGTGGATCGTGAGGGTCTGCATCGTGAGGGTCTGCACTGTATGGAAACTGTTCAAACAAAACTTCGCATGTCGGTGGTCGTGCCTCTTTTAGACGAGCGCGACAACCTCGGGCCGCTTCACGCACGGCTGGTTGAAGTCGCGGAAAAGCTCGACGTGGATCTGGAATTGATCTTCGTCGACGACGGCAGCACGGACGGCTCAGCGATGGAGATCGACCGACTTTCCCGACTCGATTCGCGCGTGATTGGTTTGCAGTTCAGCCGAAATTTCGGACATGAATCCGCCAGCACGGCAGGGCTGGATTGTGCGACGGGCGATTGCTGTGTGCTGATGGACGCCGACCTTCAGGACCCGCCCGAAACGATCTTTGAAATGTTTGAATCATGGCAGGGCGGAAGCCAGATCGTCTTCGCGACGCGCCGAACCCGCGCGGGCGAATCGGTGTTCAAAAAATCAACGAGCTGGCTGTTCTATCGCCTGATGAATCAACTGTCGGAGGTGGAGATGCCGCCCGACACTGGCGATTTCAGGCTCATCGATAAGTCGGTGTTGGATGCACTGCGAAGGTGCCGGGAGACGGACCGATTCGTTCGCGGATTGGTCGCGTGGACCGGATTTTCGACGGCGCAAATTTTCTATGATCGCCCCGCACGCGAGCACGGCGTTACGAAGTACAACCCGCTCAAGCTGCTGCTTCTTTCGCTCGACGCGGCGTTCGGTTTCTCAGTCAAGCCGCTGCGAATCGCGACGTATGCCGGGCTCGTGGTGACGACGCTTGCGATGTCGATCGCGGCGATCGTGGTTTTTCAAAAACTCTTTTTAGGCATGCCGATGCAGGGATACGCGGCACTGGCGTCGGGCATGTTTTTTCTGGGCGGGATGCAACTCCTGGTATTGGGAATTCTGGGCGAATACGTCGGTCGCACGTATCGACAGGTGCAGCGCCGTCCGCTTTATCTGATCGCCGCCGACACGAGACTTTCACGACTAACAGGGACAAGCGATGGACCACGACGTGTATCAACAGATGTTCGAAACCGAGCGCGACCACTGGTGGTTCGCCGCCCGACACCGCCTGGCAAGATCGCTGCTTGATCGATATCTCGCATCAAGCGTTGGACTGCAAAATTCTGCTCGTCCGCGCGTCGCAGACCTGGGTTGTGGTTGCGGCATGACCGCCGTTCGCTTGGCCGACAAATATGACGTCGTCGGGCTCGACATGTCGGACTCTGCCATCGATTTCTGCAAGCAACGCGGCGTATCGGTTCTGAAGGGTTTTCTTCCCGATTCGATTCCGTTCGAAGACGGATCGTTCGACGCCGTGTTGATGCTGGATGTGCTGGAGCACGTCGAGCGCGACGCCGACTCCGTCAGAGCGGCCGCGCGTTTGCTTCGGCCCGGCGGGGTGATGATCTGCACCTCGCCCGCGTATCAGTGGCTCTGGACGACGCGCGACCAGCATCACCATCATTATCGCCGATACACGCGAAAATCATTTCAATCGTTGTTCGAGACGAATGAACTCTCAGATGAACTTTCGGCTGAAGTGTCGAGCTACGCGAACACGTTTTTATTCGGCCTGGCCGTGGCTCAGCGACTGAAGCAGAAACTTTTCCCATTGCGCGCGGGGCAGAGCGACGTGGAAGTGCCGGCCGCGCCTGTGAACGCTTTGATGCGGGAGATTTTCGCGAGCGAGCGGCACCTGCTGGGCCGCGTGAGTTTGCCGTTCGGCTTGTCGGTGATCAGTGTGGCAAGGCGAGTGGAAAAGGCTTTGCAAATCAGTCCGATTCGCCGGGCTGCGTGAGATACTCGGCTGCTCCAATGCGGTGTGGTTCCTGCTATACTTTCATTATGCCAAGTCCATTTCCAGGCATGGATCCGTACCTAGAACAGCACTGGAGTGATGTGCACACACGCATCGCCAGTTACATTGCGGACGAGCTACAGCCGCAGTTGACCGACGACCTCACCGCGCGTCTCGAAGAATCAATTTACATTGAAGAAGATGATGTTCGCGAACTGCGCAGGCCCGACCTGGCGGTGGTTGCGACATCGGACTGGAATCGGTCCGGCGGAGGCGTCGCCATTGTGGTCGCCACTGTGGTCGAACCAGAGTCCGCAAAGTTGACCGCTGATCTGCCGATCGTTTTAGCCGCCGACCCAATTCGACAGAAGTCGATCATCATTTACGACTCCGCAGGCAATCGCGTCATCACCGCGATCGAAATCGTCAGCCCGCACAACAAAATTCCCGGCAAGGGTTTGAAGGAGTATCTCGAAAAGCGAGAGCGCTTCCTCAAGAGCCAGACCAACCTCGTAGAAATCGACCTTCTGCGAACGGGCAACTGGCTCAACATGATCGGCCCGCATCGACCAGAGCGAAGTCAGCAGACGACGTACCGAGTGACCGTCGTCACCACCGGCGGCAAATTGCTGCTCTACCCGATCCCACTTTCCGCCCGATTGCCGGTCATCGAAATCCCGCTTCGGCGCGGCGACGTCGTGCCGAAAATCGATCTGCAGAAACTGCTCGACCGAATCTACGTGATGGGTCGATATCACAAACTTAATTACGACGTGCCATGTGATCCGCCGTTTGGAAAAGTGGAGGCCGCATGGTTTGCGGAGCAGCGTGTCAAACCTCGCGCGACAGGCGGGGCCTGATGCCACAATCACGCGAGATGGACCGTGCCCGAAATGATTCTGTGCAGCGTGCCGCGATCGTCTTTCACGAGCAGCCTGCCGACCGCGTCGATACCGCAGGCGATTCCCGAAATGTCGTTGACCATTATGCGTTTGCCGCGCAGCGCGTCGAGGTCGCTGCACTCTTTGATGGTTCGCTGGGGAGTGGGGGCGTCGCCGCGAATCAGCCGGGCATTGATCGCGCGGGCGAGCGCGAGCAGCGCGTCGGTCATTCGTACTGGCATCGACATGGGCGCGGCGATCTTCGCGATGCTCGTCACGGGCGTTCGCGTGGCGGCGGTGAGCTCTTTCGGATCGAGGTTGACGTTCAGCCCGATGCCTATGAAATCCATCCCGCCGCGGCGTTCGCACAAAATGCCCGCGAGCTTGCGTGCGATGCCCATCTCATCGAAGTGCCAGCAGTCGTTGGGCCATTTGATTTTCACGCTCGCCGCGCCCAGCAGCCTTGCCGTGTCCGCGACGCAAAGCCCCGCGACCAACGGCACGAGCTGAGGCGGCATCTGCTCTGGCGCGCTGACACAAAACGTGACGGTCAACACTCCGGGCGGGCTGTGCCATTTGCTCTGGCCACGACCTCGGCCTTTGGTCTGCTTCGACGTCAGCACGACCGAAGGCGCGAACAATCTGCCCTGATCGCGAAGCTTGAGTGAGTGGTCGTGCGTGCTGCCGACCGTGGGAAAGTAATGGAGTTTAAACGGCAAGAGTTCGGTTCGCAGCTTTTGGAGATCAAAGCGGTTTAGCCTCTGAGTCACGATCT
>JBBQKP010000063.1:0-16155 GCA_038326995.1 Tepidisphaerales bacterium | reverse complement strand
GTGCCACGGCTACGTACTCGTAGCTGTGTGCAAGTGGAGCAACCCCACACACAGCTTTGAATACAAAGCCGTGGCACCCTGAAACCCAGTTCAATTCAGTTCAGTCCAATTCAATTCACTGCATTCAGCTGAAATGTTACCAAAAATTTATTCGCTCCAGTTCCAATAAAAGCCCCGCGCGACCGGCCCGACGATTCGCGACGCACCGGCAATGATTCCATTAAGTAAAGGGACCACACAGGTTCGATTGTCCCATAATCAAACCTGTGCCGTTTTATCGTCCCTGGAGCGTGCGACGTGCAGATTTCCTGCCGTCGACGAGAAGTCGGTCGCTCTTTGTAGGGTGGTGCTTCAGCCACCGTTCCAGACGACGCCAATCATGGTGGGCTGAAGCCCACCCTACAAAACTACCACGACTTAATTACTAGACGTGGCACCGAAAAGGTCCGAACAAATACGATTTTCGTAACACTTCAGCCGTTTGCAGAACCGCTCAAAATCCTCGAGGTCTCTTAGCAGTCATCGAACTCACAACATGACTTAAAGGCACGGCGTCCTGGACGCGTTTCTGGCCCGTCCGGCAGGACATCTTCCTTCTGAATCTCCGTATAGAGCGTCCTACTCTGGAACAATCGCAATGTCCTGCCGGACGGGCCAGACGCGCATCCGCCTCTTGACATTTTTACGGCAATTCTCAGAAACCGCTCACTGACGTGCGCGGCTCGTTTAATTGCGTCTGCATTTGACTGCAGTGTTACCGATTTTCTACAGACGGCTGAACCGTTACGCTAACGCGAAAATCCTGGTAGCTGCGAAGAATTTCGCCTCCTTTTTAAAACGCGGATTCGAGGCCTCAAAAGAAACGAGCTAGAATGAGTATTGATGACTCGCGAGGTATTACTGGCCTTTAGCTCATCACCGGGGCAACGACATATCGACCCCGGCCGTCGCGGAACTCAGTCATCTTCACCCCGAACACGCTCTCTAATATCGGCGCGCGAATCACCTGCGAAGGTTCGCCCTGCGCCACCACTTTGCCGTCTCGCAAGAGCACGATGTGATGTGCGAACTCGGCGGTCAAATTCAGATCGTGCGAAGCCATCAGCACTCCGATCCCGCCCTCTACACAGAGTCTCTGCAACATCGAGTAAACCTCGATCTGAAATTTCAGATCTAGAAACGTCGCGGGCTCGTCAAGCAACAATGCTCGCGGCTGCTGTGCGAGAGCGCGACCGACGAGCACACGCTGCTGCTGGCCGCCCGATAGTTTCTCCATCGGACGGTCGAGGAGCTCTTCCAACTTCAATTGACGCGCGACATCGAGTACGACGCGGAGATCGAGTGCGGATTCGAATCCGAATGCCCTGCCGTGAACACTTCGGCCGCTGCGAAGGGTTTGCATCACACTTTGTCCGCCAAGCCAGTTCGCGCCTTGCGGCAGATACGCGACGACCTGCGCCAATTCATTGCGGCGATACCGCGATATCGAAAGCCCCTGCCAATCGATCTCGCCGCTGCTGGGAATCATCCGCATCGCTGCACGCAGAAGTGTGGTTTTGCCGCTTCCATTTGGCCCGATGACGGCGGTGAGGGTACCGGGCGTGAGAGAGAGAGAAACGTTTTCCAGCACGGTAGCCTTGCCGCGCGTGACGCCGACGTGACGCATCGAAAGAAGAGGATCGGCGTAACTCATGCACGCCTCCCCTGCCTCGAGAGAAGCAGTAAAAACATCGGCCCGCCGACGACAGCGGTGATGACGCCCACCGGCAACATCTGGCCGATCAACGCCTCACGCGCGAGCATGCGCGAGACCGCATCCGCAAGCACCAGAAGCACTGCGCCGAGCGATGTCGCGGCGGGGAGAAGAAGACGGTGGTCGTGTCCGACGATTCGCCTTGCCGCGTGCGGACAGATCAGCCCGACGAAGCCGATCGGTCCGGCCAGCGCGACTGCAGCCGAGGCGATGAGCGAAGACACGACAAGTAATCCGCGCCTTGCCGGAGCGCAGTCGAGCCCGAGCGAAAGCGCTTGTTCGTCGCCTAACGCGATGACATTAAGTGTGTTGACCTTCGACAATAAATAGATGAATCCGATGGCGAAAAGTATTGCCGCGAGAATCACCGCGGCCGATCCGATGTCGGATCGAATTCCGCCAACGATGAACTGCTCGACGCCGGTCATGCCGGGCACTGCGCGCATGAACTGCGCGAGTGTGAGGATCACCGCACCGACGATCGTGGAAAGCACGACGCCGACGAGAATGAGCGACGACGTGTCGGCGGGAGCGTGTCCTTGCGATGCGCTGCTGTCGCGTGCGCGAGCAACGGCGAACACCAAAAGCACCGCCAGCATTGCGCCAATGAACGCGAACGCCTGCTGTCCCAGTGCCATCACCAACGCGAATGCGACCGCACCTGACCCACCTGCAATTCCAACAAACACTCCCGCCGCGGCGGGCCACATCCACAGATAGCTTGCAAGAGCGGCGCCCGATGCGACGCCCAGCAAATACGGCTCGGCAAGATCATTCCTGAGCGACGCCTGATACGCGACGCCCGCGCTGGCCAGACCCGCGCCGACGATGGAAGCGATCAGCACGCGTTCAAATCTGCTCGATAGAATCAACCCGTCGCTTGGCCAGGTGAATGTTCCGGTCGAGCCGACGCAAAGCGCTAATGCACACGCGATCAACCACACGAAGACGGCAATCAACAGAACGACAACTAACCGACCCAGCGACCAAGGTGCTGACGTCTTAAAAAGGCTCGACGCCTTTGCTGCTGGTGAATGTGACCTCGCAGCCGCGGCTTTCATCGCTTCTCCGGAGATGTACTTTTCGAAAGCTCGGGATGAAGTTGGTCACGCATCCACATCGCGGTTCGGGCGAGCGCCGACCCTGGAACCAACGCAGATGTGTCGGCATAAACGTACACGCGCCCCGATTTGACTGCAGAGAGATCGGCGAACTGCTTACGCCATTTTTCAGACGATGCGGCCGCGCGGGCGACATCTGATGTCGCATAAATTTGAATGACCGCATCGGGGGCGAGCGCGCGAATCGCTTCTTCGTCGAGCGTCACATAATCGCCGCGCTCGGCAGAAATCACATTCGTCCCTCCGGCGGCCTGCAATAGATCGTTGATGAACGTGCCTCGACCGGCGATGAAAAGCCCGGTGTCGTCGAGCGTGACGAGTGTCCGCACGCGCTCGAGTGATGCGGTAGAAATTCGTACCGCATCCATGTCTTCGCGAATGGTTTGCCAGACATCCCGTGCGTCGTCGGCCAGCCCGACTGATATGCCCAGCCGCTCCGTTTCGATTATGATATCGGTGAAATTGTTTAGCCGAATGTTGATCAGTTCCGCACCAATCTGTCGTGCCCTTTCCCGCGTTGCAACGGGAATTCGCGATTCCTCCATTTGAATCACCAAAACCTGCGGCCGAAGTGTAATGAGCTTTTCCCAATCGATGTTCAAGTAATCACCCGCGCGCGGCACGCCCTTCACGGCTTCAAGATTGTCATAGTTGGATACGGCCACCAGCTTGTTTCTCGCACCCATCGCAATCAGCAAATCGCTCGCGGCCGGCGAGAGCGAGGCGACGCGGGAAACATCAACGACCTTCGGGCCGGTCTTGGTGTTGGAGACGGGCGTTGACACAGGTCGATCGCACGACGTCAGGCAAAAAGCTATACCAAGCAGCAGGACTAGAAACGTTTGATGGATGTTCATAGGCGTCAGTCAAGTATCGCGACGCGTGGCTTGTCATCAATGCAGACGCGTGAGCGTTCAATTGAAACAGTGATGGTTAATCGACGTTCATTCTGCGAACCGTACCGGACGCGGGCGACTGTGGATCAAACTCGACCACGCATACCGGCGAATTCGCGTTGTCATTACTGGCACAGAATTGAACGTCGAAGTCGAGGCCTAGCCTGCATAGCGCCTGGCCGCCTGCGGTTGTTCGAAAAAATGAAAGCACATCTGCCTCGTGCTCTTTGACGATGAGCAGGGCCGACTCGCACGACGGCGCGAGCGTCGCACTGCTTTGTTGAAGCATTAACGCCAACTCGCCCGCGACGAATTGGTCCTCACCTGCCGGCTTACCGTTTGTACCCGCACAAACGATAACGACGTCTCGGGCGAGCGACATTAAGTGCGACGCAATAGCTGGAAGATTTCGCCTCGAAGCGATGAACACCGCCGACGCCGATCGACTCGCAAGAATCGCCTTCGTGCCGTTGGTTGTGGACATGTGAAGCGTCATCCCTTTGACCGCCTCGGGCGTGAATGTGGGCGGACTGTTGCCGAGCCTGAAGCCGTCGGGCGCGATGCAGGCGATTTCGCCCACGAGCATGGCGTGGAGCGATGGATCATTCGCGTGGCCTTGTCGTGCTTCTTCGATCGACGAGTAGACGATAATGTTTCGCGCCCCGTTCGAGACGGCTTGCACCATCGAACTCGTCGCGCGAAGAATGTCGAATACGACGGCAACTTTGCCATGAAGTTGCGCGGGTAAAATCTGGATCGGCAAGTCAACGATGTCGATGCGCATGACGGATTGACTACACTGGATGAAGCTATGGCGAAAGTCCTTCTTGCGAATGTCGTGGGTTTGTCGGGACGCGTTCTGGGCACGCATACGCCGAATCTCAACGCGCTGATCGCACGCAAAGGCTCGGCCGTCATTCGGCCCGTCGCACCAGCGCTGACGTGCTCCACGCAGTCGACTTATCTCACAGGCAAACTGTCTGGCGAACACGGAATAGTCGGTAACGGCTGGTATTTTCGCGAGACCGGCGAGGTTCGATTCTGGCTTCAACACGATTCGCTCGTCCAATCTCCGCGCATATGGGACATCGCAAAATTGAACGGCACGCCGATCAGCGTCGCGAATATTTGCTGGTGGTATGCGATGCACAGTGGGTGCGATTTGACCGTCACGCCCAGACCAATGTATCCGGCAGATGGGCGAAAAATTCCTGATTGCTGGACGCATCCGCCAGAACTTCGCGACGTGCTGCAGCGCGATCTGGGCGTTTTTCCGCTGTTCAAATTCTGGGGGCCGATGACGTCGATCGCATCGACGAAGTGGATCGTAGACGCGGCCCACAAGGTGTTACAGCGAGAGCGGCCGTCTATCGATCTAGCGCTGGTCTACTTGCCCCACCTCGACTACGACCTGCAGCGATTCGGCCCGACTGATAAGCGATCGATGCAAGCCGCGATCGAGGTCGACATCGAGATCGGCCGACTCATCAAGCTGGCGGACGCGACCAGCCGCGAGCTCATCTTGCTGAGCGAATACGGCATCGTCCCGGTCGATCGTGTCGTGCACGTCAACCGCATTCTTCGTAAGGCGGGGCTCCTTTCGATTCGACTGGAGCGCGGTTTGGAACAGCTTGATCCGGGCAGCTGCGCGGCGTTTGCGGTGGCGGACCATCAAGTGGCGCACGTTTACGTGCGACGACGCGAGGACGTTCCGAAAGTTGCCAGTCTGTTCGAGGTCGAAGACATCGGTCGAGTCCTGATCGGCGATGCACGAGCCGAAATCGGCCTTGATCATGATCGGGCCGGCGACATCGTGCTGCTCGCAAAAGAGAATGCATGGTTCAGCTACTACTTCTGGCTCGACGATTCTGTCGCGCCAGACTATGCGAGGACGGTCGATATTCACCGCAAGCCTGGATATGACCCGTGCGAATTATTTCTTGATCCTTCGATCCTGTTGCCGAAAGTTCGAGTGATGCGAAAGCTGCTGGCCAGGAAGCTCGGCATGCGGAATCTACTGGATGTCACGCCGTTAAACGCGGGGCTTATAAGAGGGTCACATGGAGTGACTCCGGCAAACCAAAAGGATTGGCCGATCTGGATCGGTAGCGGCGATGTCGGAACAATCGAGTCGACGGATGTGTGCGGGCGAATTCTTCGCGCGCTTGCGTGATTTCAGTTTGATGGCGGCCTCCTCTTCAAACCGCCCGCATCTGTGTACAGTCGAACGACGTGTTTCGACGACTGAGACGAACCCGACTGTCATTAGCCGCCAAGAGTCAACTACTCTTCGGCACGGCCGTCGTATTGATCATCGGTACGGCACTTTTAATTGTATTTCAACGGCTCGAACGATTGACGCGACAACTCAACGAGAGCGCGGCAGAGGTGTTTGCACAGAGTGAAGTGGCGAGGCATGTGGTGAGCAGCCGTTCAGGATCAACCGAACGCTCTCCCACGACGTTGCCATTCGCCGACGCTGTCGTCGCGTCGCCGACGATTCTCACACTCGACACCCTGGCGGCGTATCCGGAGGATTCGATGGAACGCGAGGCGTGGGAAGCTCTGGGCAGGCGTGCGGACCGGCAAAACCTCTGGAGATCAACTTGGGAAAACGAAATCGAAATGTTCGAGTATGTTCATTTCGCCCGCCTTGGTGACCGATGCACTGCGTGTCATGTCGCTTCAACTCAGGACGTACGCGCCGCGAATTTCGCAAAAACAAAAACAGTTCCGGCGCTCACACTGCCGGCAATTTTGCTTCGCGAAGGCCCGCCGATCGTGGCGGCAGTTGTGGTGCGAATTCCGTCGCAAGTCTCTCCGCGCGAAGTGCTGTATAACCGCGCGGCCCTGATCGCGGGCGGAGTCGTCTCCGGATTGCTCGCGATTCTCATTCTCAGCTTCGTCATCAAGCGGCTCATTCTCAGGCCCGTCCGTGTGCTGCAGGAAACGGCCGACAAAGTGTCCGCCGGAAACCTCAACATCAGGTCCGACATCAGCAGCGGCGATGAGTTTCAACTCCTCAGCCAAACCTTCAATCGCATGCTGCTCAACCTCAAGAGCAACGCCAGCATGCTTGAAGAGGCGAATAAGTCGCTCGACAAAAGGCTCGGACAGCTCGCGGAAACAAACGTGTCGCTCTACGAGTCGAACCGATTAAAGAATGAATTTCTGGCGAACGTGTCGCACGAACTCAGGACGCCGCTCAACTCGATTCTCGGTTTCGCGGATCTATTGAGGTCGGCCGCTTCGGGTGATGCGAAGTCGATGCGATATCTGCAGAACATCATCACCAGCGGCACGGGTCTGCTTGAGCTCATCAACGACCTTCTGGACCTGGCGAAGATCGAAGCGGGTCGACTCGAACTGCGTGTGCAGCCGCTTCCACTAGGGGATTTACTGGAGGCGCTCGCGGGGTTGCTCAAGCCGCTTTTGGAAAAGAAGAAGCTGGAACTTCATGTGAAGGTTGCGGGCGATGTGCCGATTTTAAAGACGGATCCCGCACGTTTACAGCAGATTTTGTTTAACCTCTTATCGAACGCCATCAAATTTTCACCCGAGGCGACCACCGTGGAATTGACCGCCGTTCGCGAGAACGCGGATGTGGTCCGCATCGTCGTCTCCGACCACGGTCCGGGCATCGACAAATCGCATCACCAGACGATCTTCGAAAAGTTCAGGCAGATCGATAGCGGTATGACGCGTGCACACGGCGGCACAGGTCTGGGCTTGGCGATTTCTAAAGAGCTTGCGCACCTGCTGGGCGGAAAGATCGGCGTGGAGAGCGAACTCGGACGCGGTGCGCGGTTCTGGTTGCTCCTGCCGATCGAGCGGCGTGACGTAGAAGATGACGATTAGTCGTTTAACTCGAACTCGCGATTCTTGATGAACCTGGCCGGATTTCCGCCGACGATTGTGTTTTGGGGGACATCTCTAAACACGCTGGCGCGGGCACCGACAATAGCGCGGCTGCCAATCGTAACGCCCGGTCCGATGTAGGCGTCTGTTGCGATCCAGGCATCGTCGCCGATGGTGATCGGGCTGCGAACCAGCTTCATTCGCCGAGAGGTTGAAACGTGTGTCCCGCCGCACAAGTGAGCGAACTGGCTGATGGTGACGAACCGCCCGATAGACAAAGGCCCGAGGTTGTAAAGGATCGCGTGGTCGCCAATCGACGAGTGGTCGTCGATCACCAATTGCCAGGGTGCGAAGAGTTTGACGGTCGGATGAATCTTGACGCTCTTACCAACTTTCGCGCCGAACATTCGCAGCAGGCCGCTTCGAAATCCGTAGCAAATGCGAGGCGAGAACGCAAAGACCGTCGATTGCACAACGCCCCAGGCGATCCTGCGGAGTCGATCTTGTAATGACCACGGCGATTGATGACGAGCCCGCACTTCGGCAGAGTCTGTTTCGGTTGATTCGGTGTTAACCATGATCGAGTTACCGTATGTCAGCGGGTGCCACTGGAAAGCTGTGAGGCAGCGCTGAATCAGAGTCTGTTTTAAGGTTTGAGGCTGGTGGCGTTGAGGTTCCTTCCGGCTGATCTCGCACGGACCGCCAGTCTGTCTCAACTACAGTGCTCAGGCTGCGCGCGTGTTTTCGATCTTCCTCGGCTCGACGAAGTTCTGTGTATTTTGCGACGGAAAGATATTCGTAGATTGCCAGTAAACGGCAAAACACATATCCCGGCTTGCCGTCCAGGAAACCACCCGTCCAGACGTAGCTGTAAAGGAACCGCAGCGTCGAACGGAAAGGAAGCTTGCGGCTGAGATTTTTAAGTCGGCGACGTTTACTGAGTTCTCGTCCGATCGACTGGCTGTCGGATTCACCTTCGGCACTACGGAATTGAACGGCCGCCTCCCAGTTCGAGTAACGATTGTGCTTCTCCATGAACGTGTGGATGCTCGGAAACGCGAAGTGAAGCATGTCGTTCTGGAGATAAGTCACCTCGCCAGCAGGTACAACATGTTCGTGTACTTCGTTGTCGCCCGAGCCCGTATTGCCGACTCCGGTGAGCTGCTCATACTCGCCGCGTCCGCGCTTAATCAATCGAAGATTCCACGAAGGGTAGTATCCACAGTGTTTGATCCACTGGCCCATAAAGATGAATCGTCGGTTGACGTAAAACCCGACCCGATTCGTATCGCTGATCGAGCGAGCAATTTCTTCGGCGAGTTCGGGCATGATCCATTCGTCGGCGTCGACAATCAGCACCCACGCATTCTCGAACTGCACTTTGCGAAGTGCCCAGTTTTTCTTCTTGGGCCATTTCCCGTTCCAGTCGAAATCGATCACTTTGCAGCCGTATGCGTGTGCGATTTCGACAGTTTTGTCTGTTGAACCCGAATCAATAACAACGACCTCATCTGCCCATTGAAGATGGTCGAGACATCGCGCCATGTTGGCTTCTTCGTTAAGCGTCGGGATCATCACCGACACGCGAGTCTTTCCAGTTCGCTTGACCTTCGAGCCCGTCGGTTCGACCAATCTACCGACGGAGTCGGCGACGATCTGTCGTGATCTAGCATCGTCAAGCAGCATCGAGCTGCCAGCCGAACCGCATGGCTTGGTCACGATCACCGACGGCACTTTTGGACTACGAATATCGAGCTTAATTTCGTTGTTGTTCGTGTCGATCGCGGCGGACTGACGCGACTGAATGCTGATCGCGTCAACCACCGGCGCGACAGTGGGAGCTTTAGGCGCCGGCAATCCTGTTTCGACGTTCCATGATATTTCGCCCTCAGGCTGGCTTAGAGCTTGTCGCGTGTCACCAGAAAGCCGTCCGGTGTCTCGCAATCGTTTAAGTTCTTGATACTTGATCTGGATCAGGAATTCGTAGGTGCTGATGAACTGGCTGAGCTTCCAGCCCGCCTTACCGTCTAGAATACCCAGCTGCAGGACGTACATCCAGATGAATCGCATCATCCACGAGAGTGGCATACGCGGCAGGACATTGCTTTTGAGATACCGCCGGCGAACGACTCGGTCGCTGCGAAACGTGGCAAACCCAGGCCACGATTGCGGGTGTTCCAGAATCTCGCGCGCTTCAAGTGTCGAGTATCGATTGTGCTTGGCGAAAAAGTGTTCAAGACCTCGTCGGTCCTGGTGGTGCAGCAGATTTTTCATTTCACCGGTCGGACCGTTAACCAGCATGTGCTCGTGTACAAGCCGCTCCTCATATCTGGCCTTGCCTCGTTTGAAGAGTCGCAGATTCCAACTAGGGAAATAGCCGCAATGATAAATGTGCGTGCCCAGAAAAATGAGCACGCGATTTAGCAGGAATCCCGCCTCTCTTGTCTGGTCTGGCGGGCGCCTGGCGACTTGCAGGATTTCGTCGCGAAGCTCGGGGGTGACCGACTCGTCGGCGTCGAGAATCAAAATCCAATCCGACTCGAACGGCAGGTTGTCCAACGCCCAGTTCTTCTGAGCCGCATATCCTTCCCAGTCGTGATGCACGAACTCCGCGCCTGCTGCTTTGGCAATCTGGGCCGTCTTGTCGGTCGAGCCCGAATCGACCACGAACACCTTATTAACCCAACCCGCAACACTTCTGAGGGAGTAAGGCAGGTTTAGTTCCTCGTTGTGTGTTTGTATCAGGACATCCAACATGCAAATCGGCTCCGGTTTAGGCTGGCAGCTCTGGTAGACGCGTGGCGAAATATAGCATATTCCGTAAGCCCAAGCCGGGGCTTGGATTTATCGGACACGATAAAATTCGACGAGGTTGCATTTATCAGCTTGCGCCAGACAGTAAGTTAGTTGCAACTGTGCAGACCCACCAACCGCTGAGAATTCTTCACCTGACCTACGCTTCGGACGCGGGCGGGCTTTCGCGCCATGTCATCGACCTGGCCCGGGCTTCCCGAGTCGCAGGGCATCACGTCGAATTCGCCGGTGACGTCGGCGTCTGGCAAGATCAGTTCGACGCCCAGCGCCTGACCTACCACCGAGTACCACTCAAATCTGGTGCGATCGGATTTTACAACTCCTTTCGGTCGCTTCGCAAGCTGCCGCCCTTCGATCTGATCCACGCACATTATCGCCGAGCGACGCTGCTCGGACGGGCTTTGCAGCGGTCGTGGAAATCGAATGATGAACACATCAAGCAAAACTCTGTTCTCAAAGTGTGTCCTTTGGTCGTGACGCTTCATCTCTCGCACATCAACGTCGGCGGTTGGCGGCGATGGTTCAGTGATTTCGGAGATCACACGATCGCCGCATCAAACGACGCACGGAAATGGCTGGAATCAGATGCACGCGTGCCCGCCGATCGAATCAGCGTGATTCCACACGGCATCGACTGCTCGAACTTCCCGCTTCGCACGCAAGTTGATCGTGTTTCTGCGCGTGCGCAGCTGGGCCTTTCCGATCAAGCGCTATTGGCAATTTTCGTCGGCAGACTCGATCACCCGAAGAACGAAGACTGGATGATCGACGTGCTTGAAACCCATGCGTCGCGCTTGCCCAACTTGATCGTCGCGTTGATTGGTGAAGGGCCGCACGAGCGTGCACTGCGGCATCGCGTGGATCAGCTCGGCCTCGCACATCGCATTCTCATCACCGGTCCACAAAACGTTCTGCCTTGGTATCAGGCGGCAGACGCGCTGCTGCTGCCCAGCACACGCGAGGGATTCTCTTTAGTTTGTGCAGAAGCAATGTCGGTGGGTGTGCCCGTTTTGCGAACGAGAACCAGTGGAACGAGCGAGTTGATTATTGAAGGCGACACGGGCCGATCTGTCCCGATCGACCGCGACGCGTTTGTAAAAGCTGCAGGGGAATTTCTGTCTAACCAACAGGTGCTCATCGAAATGGGACAGCGTGCGTCCGGGCATATTCGCGACCACTTCCGATACGAACGACAGGTCGAAGAGACGTTGTCGCTTTATGCGCGGCTGACTGGTTCATAGGACAAGGGTCGTTCAACAGACGGTTGTAACTTTAATAAACTTGGTTTTGTAGAATCGCTAAGCACGATGTAATCGCCAGAGCGCCCACGCCGAGGCAAAATGCATGGGCAAGGCCAGTGCTAAAATCGTGCCACTTCCACTCGAACGCGTCACGATAGGAAGCAGAACGGCCGTCACCACGACGGCGATCCCGACGACGACCGCATGTCTTCGCCAACGCGAGACGATCACAATCACCAGCAGCAGCATCGCGAGCGGTGTGAACTGCGCGAACGATGCATTCTGGTGAGCACCCCAATGGTCCGTGAAACTGAACCCGATGATCACGAGACACGCGAACGAACAGAGCAGCGCCCAGCAGCCTACTGCGATGTGAACGGATCTTCGCCAGTTGAACTGAGCCAGTGTGATGAGCAAAGCGCCAAGGGCCACACCCACGCCCAGCGTCCACGGCCAGACCGCGGGCGGCGTCATCCATTCGGCAATGACATTCGCAGACGCCAAAACACGCGGGCCGCCGGAAACTGGCGCATTTCGGCCGTCGGCACGGGTCACCGCGGTCGCGCGAAGATGCTCGCTCAATTTTCGCGGCAAGAACATTTCGCCCCATAGAGACAGCCGATCGTCCGTCGCTTTTCCCATGCCCAAGTCAATTCCGATCCAGAACAGCCACATCCCCGCAACCGCCCGCCGGGTGTGAAAGCGAAGCGTCGTATCGGTCATCACGTCGTTGGTAGCAGCTCTTAGCCTCCCTTCGACCGCGTAATCGATCGCATCGCGAATCCGCGTCGAGCAATTGTCCTTGTAATAGTCATATCGATAGGCACGATTCTCGTCCGTGTCCTGTTGTCTGACAATTACGAACAGCCGGTTCATTTCGCGATTGGACAGGTCAAGTTCGTCAAGCACGACTGACCGGCCTAGTGTTTTCTCGTAAAACGCGAGCATTTCCTGCGTATCGAACGGCCTCATTTCGTAGAGCATGCGGCCCTGCACAAATCGGGCGACAAAGCCGGGCTGGTCGAAGTCAAACACGCCCCAGTTATAGGCGGGAACTTCGTTCGGTGTGCCCGGATCGATGAGGATCAGCGCGTTATGGCCGAAGCGCTCCCAGATTTCCGGGCCCGGGCCGAAGGTCACCAGAATCGCACGCCTGCCGTCGATCGTGGTATCTGCAGGCTGCATACCCGCGCAGCGTGTAACCGCTGACGACAGACAGACGAAGATCGCGATAAACAAAAGAGTGCCAATTCGCATGCATCCCGACTATACTGTGACAGATTCGTTCAAAGGTATACATGCGACTTCAAATTTTGTGCGTCTCATTGATCGGTTTAGCTGCATCTCTGGCGGCTTGCAGAATGTTCGCATCGGCGCAGGCAATAGGTGAGATGACACCAGTTTCGAGGACTGCTGAGCCCGACTCGCAAGGCGGCTCGTCGGAGGTGGGTATAGGCGACAAACGCGTGTACATTGAAATCTTCATCAAGGGCGAGAGACGCGATGAGAAAGTTGCAGGGTCGCTTGTATCGCACGACGAAACGTCGGTAACGATTCTTACGACCACTGGCACACGCCGGGTTATTTTGTTCTCCACCGCCACGCCCGCAAGCAGTTACACGTTCAAGATGCGCTTCATCGATCGCACAAAGGCCAGCGATTGGCTGAAGCTCGGCCGATGGGCATGGGGTCTGGGCTATGAACGACAAGCGAGACAGGCTCTGATGCAGGCGAGGCAACTCGACGCGGGTCTGATCGCGCAGGTTGACGAAATTCTTAAGTCACCGCTTCCTTCAGCCGTCAAACCCGTCTCGCCTCCGACGTCTGCGCCGTCTCGCGATGCGGAACCTGATTCAGAGTTGATGGGCGACGAAAACGATGACCCGGCGGCTCCAAAGCAGCGAGAGGCCAAAGATCGGACAGTCACAGGCGACGGCCTCGTGCAGCAACCGACCGACGCGCCTACCGTGGTCGTCCAGTTTCAACCCGCGACGCCCGAGCAGCACGCGCGTGCAATCGCGCGTTCAAAACGCAGGGCGGGCGAAGTTGAAAAGCTGCTCCGCATCGAACTCGAGACGGTCGAAACCAATCACTTCCTGATTTTCACTGACTGGGATGTTCGCGAACACCAGTTCCTATCCAACAATTGTGAACAGGCCTATCAACTCGTTGCAAAGAACTTCAATCTAAATCCGAAGGAAAACATTTTCATTGGCAAGCTGCCCGTGTTTATGTTCAAGAACCAGGCGGATTTCCAGAAATTCTCGGAAGATTTCGACGAGTTTCGAGCTCCACGCACAGTCTTGGGCTATTTTGTTGGACGAGGCAACGGATTCGGGCATATGGCAATGTGGAAGCCGCGCGTCGGTGCGGGCGTCAACGCCGCGACTGACACACCTGATGCCGAAAGACGCTGGGCTCGTACTCTGCTTCACGAGTTCGTTCATGCCTTCGTCTCGCGCTATCGCACGAATCGGCCGATCCCGCGATGGCTCAATGAAGGCGTCGCCGAGTATATCAGTGAACAACAATTCCCCTCGCAGAACTACTACGGCTGGGCAAGACAAATGGCGATCCAGCAGGTTGACATCAATCCGCTGTTTGATGATGCGGTCATGCCGCCGGGTGAGTTCTATCCCGTCATGATGACGCTGGTCGAAGTCCTCGCCAAGGAAAACCCCAAGGCGTTTATCTCATTCTTCGCCGCGATCAAAGACGGCATGGAGCCCGAAGAGGCACTGCAAAAACACTTCAATGTCGGATATGACGGCCTGCAACTCGCTTGGTCGAAATACGCCAAACGGCTACGGTAAATCTTTACACCCCCCGAGTGGTCGTCGGCCTCAACTGAACCACTCTGTGAATTCCAATGTTTACCAAACGAGTTCGGCGGAATGTTCGAATTGAATCCGACGTGCCGGGTGGCGATCCTCTTGACCAAAAGCGGATTCGCCCAAAACAACTTCACTGGTTCCCGCGTCTCGTGCGCGCTTTGGTTTTCGGGTACCTCGTGCTGGTCGTCATTTCGTGCTCATTCCAGGATCGAATCATCTTTCCCGGAACGCATTCACAGGGCACGCCTGACGCACAGATTACGCCCACGCGCGGCGAATCGCTCATTCCAATCATCCTCGCCGATGGCACGCGCACGGCCGCATTGTTTGGCACGGCCATCGATCGCGCTGCCTCTTCAACCCGCCCGACGTCCCGTCCCACGATCATTTTCTTCTACGGCAACGGTGACCACCTGGCTAATGTTCGTTCGATCCACACCAACTTCCGGACACTGGGCTTCAACGCCCTCTTCCCCGAGTATCCGGGCTACGGCCTCGCGGAAGGTTCCCCGGGCGAGGCTGCCTTCTACGACCTCGCCGACAAAGTCAACGACATTGTCACATCCAGCCCCGACATCGACCCAAACAACATCATCGTAGTCGGCCAATCCATTGGCTCAGGCTCCGCATGTTATTACGCCTCGAAATATCCGACGCGTGCTATGATTCTGTTTTCCCCATTCACCTCGCTTACTGACGCGGGTAAGAAACGCCTGCCCTTCATCCCCGTAAGCTTGCTCATCAAGCACCGCTTTGACAATGTCGAAAAGTGGCCTCGCATTTCCGCGCCGACCCTAATCATTTCCGGCTCGAACGATTCCATTGTTCCGCATTCGATGTCCATCGCACTTCGTGATGCAGACCCTGCTCGCACAATACTCGTTGCCATTAAAGGGGCCGGTCACAATGATCTTTTCGAACACTCTAATCTGATTTTAGATGTGATCAAGCAATTTATTCAGGAACACTCACCCAGGCCAGGACGATAGCGAGCCGAGCCATTTAAAGGATCCCGGCAGGAAAGGCCGCGTCCTGCATTACCTGTAACAACTCAACTATTGTCTCTAAAACGACTCGAATAAAAACGAAAACTCCCAGAAATTCCGGGAGTTTACAAAAGCGGGCGATGGGGCTCGAACCCACGACATTCACGTTGGCAACGTTCATAAACCTCGATTTTAGGCTAAAAACGCGGTTTCTGTATCCAATGACTGCCATTTTAGCCCGCAAATTAGATACAGAATTGGATACAGAATTTATCCGACCGGCCTATACCGTGCCTGACGACGTTTAAGTCCCTCAACAGCAGCGACCGCAGCGACCACCCCAGACCCTAGGGCGACCGTCGCCCTAGGGTCTGTCATTATGAATCGTATACCGTGCCTGAGGACGTTTACGAAGTTCAACAGCAACAGACGCCCTAGAACATCCTAAGCCAAAAGAAACGCCCCAGGATTGATCCTAGGGCGTTTACGTTGCTAAAACGCCCTATCATCTTCTTCTCTCGTATTCTCAATTGGCTTATAACTTGTTGCTGAGGGAATTTTTAGTTGACATCCAACAAACCAACGCCCATTGCTATGCTTTACCTCATAGCCTAACACCACCATCTTGATACTGAAGTTATTGATATTCATT
>JBBQKP010000062.1:0-16448 GCA_038326995.1 Tepidisphaerales bacterium | reverse complement strand
CGCCGTATTGGCGATGGCGACTGCCGCGACGATTGCAAGACCGAACTGTTTTGATGAAAATTTACGCATTTCGAACCTCCGTAAGTAACTCTCGGGCCCACCCAAATTGGGTGGGTCTCCGTCCGCTTTCAAACCACCTGGCCATCGAACGTCGATGCCGAAGTGAATTCGATTAAGTTTTGTTGAAGAACCCGCGTTTGCCGCTCCGCTGGCAAACGGGATTCGATGCGATCGAACAGCAGCTGGACCATTTCCGAGCCCGCGCGCTGGTTGCACTTGTCGACGGAGAACGTCGGAGCCGTCGGCTCGAACGCGATCTCTTCGCAGTACTTCCAGTAGTTGTCGTAACCGGCGAGCAGGATGTCCTTGCCCGGCGTGATGCCGTGGAGCCGAAGCGCCGCAGCGACGTAGGGCACGTCACGATCCGTCGCCATCAGCAGGGCGTCTGGCTTGTAAAGGCGAAGCGGCTCGAGCAGGAAGCCCGCGACTTGCCTCGTCACATAGTCGAAGCGTTCGCGATCGAAGATCGGAGCCGGGGTGTATGGGAACTCGGCGATCGGAGGGAGTTCCAGATCCGCCTCGGCGATCGCACGGGAGTGGCCGCGATTACGCGCCTCGAACCAGTACGTTTCCCATGGCTTAGGCCAGAGTCGCACGATGGATTTGCAACCACGATCGATAACGGCGCGAGTTAGTTCATAGGCCCCTGATTCATGATTGGATACGACGCGGTCGAATGACTCGAGCGTCGAACTCCCGCCGTAGCAGACGACGGGCACACCCGCGCTGCGGAACAATTCGGCGAACGGTGTCACGTCGGTTTGCCCGCCGCTGACTTCGGGGATGAGCACGCCCATCGGGTTGGATTTGGCAAGGCTCAGTAGTTCCGGCGTGCCGATGGCACCAAGGCTTAGGGTGATGGCGTGGATGTGTCGTTCACGAAGGTGGTCGATCGTGCCCAGGGTGGTGTACTGAAGCCATCGCGAGCGTGCGTCGGTCGGGCCGCCTGTCAGTCGGGCGGGTGTGAGGATGACGACGGATTGTTTGAGCCAGGCCGGGTGATCGGAGACGCGGTCGAGGGCGTTACGGTCGAACGCGACTGTTCGGAGTCGTGGGCCGGAGCGTTGGAGCAGACCTTCGTCGTCGAGCACGGCCAATGCGCGTCGAAGCACGGTTCGGCCGACCTGAAATTGTTCAGACATCCGGCGCTCGCTGGGCAGCGCCTCGCCCGGACGAAGCGAGCCGTCTCGGATGCGGCCGCGAATGGCCTCAACGACCTTGCCTTGCGGTTCGGTTTCTTCGAGTGAAGCAGATTCGATGAGCAGGGTGGACATTTTGAACCAATCGGTCGGACCTGAACCACATTGACTTCTAAAGACTAATCCGAGTCGGGTGATAGTCAAGTCAATTTTTTAAGGAAAATTCACATAAGCGCATAAATTCACCTTTCGGAGCGATCTTTTAATCGATTAATTGGGTTGACGTACGGGTCTGACCACGGCAAACTATATGGATGACTAGAAAACCATTCGGTACACATGGCCTTCTTCGACGCTCCGGGCCCGTTCGTCGTTTTGTTCCTCTCCTTCTGGGTCTCGCACTCACTCTGACGGGCGCGACCGCTTGGGCGGATGTTGCCGTCGTCGCCCAGTTTCGACTCGGAGAAGAGGCAGCAAACGGCAAGGTCCCGGCCGTGGTTGAATCCGCGGCAGGAACTGCGAAGCTCGAATCACACGGCGAATTCGCGGTGTCTGAAGCTTCTCCCGACGCACGAGGCTCAAAGGCTTCCGTCGTATTTGATGGTAAAACCACTTGGTTCAGTGCTCCCGGTGTGACGGACGATCTCGACAACTTCGGCGTCGAGGCGTTCGTCAACCCCAGCACAAACGAGGGATTTCAAGTCATCGTTCGACAAGGCTCGGCCGCACACGGCTGGTCGCTCGTCCGCAATAACAAGGGCTATCAAATTCTCCTGGGCGGCGTTCAACTGGTCGGCTGGTCGGGCGACTTCGAGGCCGGGCAATGGTCGCATGTGGCCATGGTTCGAGTGGGCGGCGTGACCAAGCTGTTCGTCGACGGGCAGGAGAAGGGTCAGTCGAATGCGGTTCCGAACGCGGCCGGGCGAGATGCGCCGTTTACCATTGGCGGCGCGGCGGACGGCAAGACCGATCTCTTCGCCGGGAAGATCGACGAAGTGCGGGTGTTCAAACTCGTCGGCGGCGGCTTTGACCCGGCCGATCTTTTAATGACGCAGCCCGATGTGTCGGTGATTCCGCAAGCCAAGCCCGCGGCGGTGAACCCTCAGCCCGGCTCGCCCGCGAACCGCAGGTCGGCCGACGGTCTGACTGCCTCGATCAAGTTCGATGCGTCGCCCGTTGAGGCAGGCATCGAGTTCAGGCGTCAGAACATCGAGCCGACGACGGTTGACGGCCGGGAAGGGTGGGTCGTGAAGCAGGGCTCGGCCGACGATGTGCCGTGGGCGCGGTCCGTGCTGCTGACGGTCACCGATCCGAAATTTAGGAACGGCGCGATGCCGGTCGTCGATATCGAGGTGGACTTTCTTCAGACGTTTAACGCTCCGGTGGAAATTCGCGGTGATACCGAGCGCGGCAGCACTATCCTCGGCGGCTCGTGGGGAAACAACCCGCATTGGAAAACCTTCAAGGTCAGCCTGGACGATGCGCAGTTCGCCAGCACGCAGCGCGGCAGCAAGCCCGGCGACATGAACACCGACGGATTCGATCTGCGGATCAACAGCTTCGGCGGCGACTTCGTGATCGGCGGCGTGAGACTCAGCGGATACGACATGGACGTGAAGCCCGACTATCGCCGACTGCTGCGGCTGGAGTCCATCAATACGCCGACTGATATCTTCGCTTTCGAACCCGGCAAGTCGCACGTGCTCACCTACACGCTTCGTAATCTGGCCCGCAAAGCACTGCCCGCGAAGATCGACATCGACCTGCGCGACCGCGCGGGCAATGTGCTTTATCGCGTTACAAAGAATTTGACCATTGAAGGCCGCCAGCGGACCGAGATTCCGTTCACAGTGGATGCGACCTCGCTATCCAAGGGCGTGTACGACGTGAACATGACGGTCCGCCAGACTGATGCTCCGGAATCGCCGATCGTCCTGGTCGCCGAGAGCTATGTTGCAGTCACCGATACCGAATCATTACCCAAAGCCAAGCCCGGCGAGTTTCTCTACGGTCTCGACGTCAAACTCGGGCCCGCGTACGGCGAGACTCGGCTGTTGCGCTGGAGCGACCTGATGGGCGCTGACATCATTCGTCACGGTTTCGGCTGGGAGGATGACATCAATGAACTCAACACCCACATGTCGACTTTCGACCAGCACGGCCTGTCGGTCATGTTGATGTGCGACCCGCCAAAGGATTTGGACGCAGGCACGCGCGCATCAAAGTTGCCGGGCA
Organism: Tepidisphaerales bacterium; assembly: GCA_038326995.1. Taxonomy (GTDB): domain Bacteria; phylum Planctomycetota; class Phycisphaerae; order Tepidisphaerales; family Tepidisphaeraceae; genus JBBQKP01. The sequence goes on along the minus strand of JBBQKP010000062.1, from coordinate 13,014 downwards.
AGATGGCGTTTCTAGAGACGGCCGCACGGCAGTTCCCGCAGATCAAGTTCTTCGAACTCGGCAACGAGCCCGACCTTCGTTTCTTCTACCCCGGCGAGATCAAGGATTATGTCGCCGACTTCGAGCAGATGTCGCGCGCGGTGAAGCGCGGCAATCCCGAAGCGTTCGTCATGAACGGCGGGCTCAGCTTCGCGGGTGCCGAGGCGATCGAACGATCGCGCGAGCTCGTGAAGTTGACCGACGCATCGACGGTTGACGGTTGGGCGTATCACGGTCACGGCGTTGGCATCGAGGCCGAGCGGTCGGCGTGGAATCGCATGCAGGCTGTCGCCGAATCGTTCGGCAAGGGCGATAAGCCGCTGGTCGAGACCGAGTCGGGCATGGCCGCGCGCACGCGATCGCAGGAGGACGTACAGGCGCGCACCGTCGTGCAGAAAATGGTGTTCGCGCAATCCAAAAAGATGCCGCTTTTTATGTGGTTCCGACTGCTGATGTACGAGGAAGATTACGGCACGCTTCGCAATGAGAAGGAGCCGCGACCGGCACTCCTGGCGTACCGGTCGATGGTGAAATCACTGCGCGGCCTGAAGTTCGAAAAAGTGATCGAGAACCTGCCGTCCGGGATGGAAGGCTTTGTGTTCCGCGACGATTCGTCCGCCCGCGCGGCCGTGTTGTGGTCGGATTCGTCGCAGCCCCGCACCGTGCTCTTTGCACTCAAGGGTGCGGGTGCGGCCGTGGTGGTTCGTGATCTGAACGGCAACGACCGCGACGCATTGTTTAAGGACGGCGTTGTCAAACTCGTCATCGGTCAGGATCCGGTCTTCGTGATCGCCAAGAGCGATTCGCGCGAAGCGCAGCTCGCGGTCTTGCCGTCGATGCTCGAGATGCGCGAGGGCACGGCCGTCATTCGCGGCGGAAGCGGCGTGATCGGTGTGGTGGTCAACAATCCGTTCGACGTGCCGCTGAGCGCGACGCTGCTGGCGACGGCGCCCGACGAATCGACTTTTACAGCAGACCGCACGCCTGTGACGGTCGACGTTCCCGCCCGCGCGAAAACGGAGGTCGCGGTGAATGTCAATGTCGCCGCCGACCCAAACGCGGTGCGCTGGCCGAATTCGTGGCGCGTCTATCCGGGTGCGAAATTGCCGGCGAATCTGTCGTCGATGGTCAACGCCCCCGCGTCATTGCCCGGCACGAGTGGCAACGTCGAGGGCGTGAAAATGACGCCTGAAAACTTCCGCATCGACTTCGAAAAGGCTGGCGGGAAGATTGCCGAGAAGAATCCCGGCATCGCGATCGCCGTCGTCGAATCGCCGGTCGATCAGACCGTCCGCGTCGGCGCGAGTGCCGACTGGTGGATGGCCTGGCACGTCAACGGCAAGAAGGTTTACGACACGCTTGAGGCCGGCAACGGCGCGGGCTACGCCATCACCGATCACATCTTCGACGTGCCTCTGAAGAAGGGGAAGAACGTCGTGGTTGTGCAGGTTCTCTCGGGAAGCCAGGGCTGGAAACTACTCGTCGGCGACCCGGCCGCATTGCGAAAAGCACAGGGCAAGACTGTGGATCGACTGGAGGTTGTTCTCTCAAACGCCGCGGGTGATCCGCTAGACAAGCTCAGCGTCGAGCCGCGCGTGCTTGTGCCCTTGGTCAAGCCGGAAGTGGCCTGGCCGGGCAAGCCGACAGATTGGGATGTGATCGACGCGGATGAAGTGTTGAGCGAATCGACCGTTCGCAATGAGTTTGCCAAGCAGCCTGACGCGTCGAAGTGGTGGAAGGGTGGAGGCGATCTAAGCGGGCGAGTCTGGCTTCGAGCGGATGAGAAGTCGCTGTTCGTCGTCGTCGCGGTGCGTGATCAATCGCCCATCGCAGGAGCAGACGGCGATCGCGTTCGGCTGAAGCTTGAAGACGCCGCGGAAGTGCGCTTGCCGTCGCCAACAGCTCAGGTTTTTCGAGTCAAGGATACGTCCTGGTACTTCGTCAGGTTGCCCCGCGCGGGCGTTTCGACAATCGAGCGATTGTCGATCGAGGTCGACGACGTGGACGGCGCGCCCGGCGTGGTCAAGCAGACCGCATCACTGCCGAGCGTAAGGTTCGGTTGGCCGATGGCGGAATAGGCACGCGGCGCTGTTGACTCGACATCGTAGAGCGAAAGTTGATGCGTTGATGCGTTATTGTTGCCATCAACGCATCAATTGGTTAGTCTCGGACCCATGCGTACAACATTGACATTGGATGATGACGTGACCGCGATGCTCAATCGAGCGAGGGCAGACTCGGCGGGCGACTTTAAGAAGCTCGTCAATGACCTTCTTCGCGCGGGGATGAAGCAATCACATCTACCCAAGTCTGCGCGTCGAAAGTATCGCACGCCGGCGACTAATGCTGGAAGGTGCCTGGTCGGATCGGTGTCGAACGTACAACAGGTTCTTGAGCAGGCCGAAGGACCCCATGTGCGATGATTCTGATTGATGCAAATCTTCTTTTGTATGCACGGATTTCGTCGTTCGCCGAACACGATCGCGCACGCGCGTGGCTCGACGGGCAACTCAATGGCTCAGCACCCGTCGGTATCCCGTGGCAGTCGCTTGTCGCGTTCCTGCGAATCTCGATCAACCCCCGCGTGTTCACTAGACCGCTCTCGACCGCCAAGGCGTGGAAACAAGTTAAAGACTGGCTCGACTGCCCGCCTGTCTGGACGCCCACGCCCACGGACCAGCACGCACGACTGATGGGCGAACTCGTGGGCCGCTCGTCGATGACGTCCAACCTTGTCGGCGACGCCCACTTGGCTGCCCTCGCGATCGAGCACGGGTTGACGATGTGCAGCGCGGACAGCGACTTCGCACAATTTCGCGGCCTGCGTTTGACCAATCCGCTTGTGACAACGTGAACCTCATCCCAAATACCTGGGCGGTATAACGATTAAGAGTCGTTAGATATCGGGCTTACGCCTCGTGCCACCGGTGTTCCTGTTTGCCGGCGATGAGTTCAATCGACTGTCCGGGCACGATGAGCACTCCCGGCACGGGCGTGTCGATTGAAGCGTGGACTTTTGAACCTTCACGCCGCAACGCGACGCGGATCGTTCCCAGCGGGTGAGGCGTGGTGATGCTCAATGTATCGCGTGCACCCAGCAGCGGCCGAATGCGGACGCGCGCGAAACCCATCGCGTCGGGCCGAACACCAGCGACGCTTGCGATCAGGTGATAAAGCGGATGAGCGGCCCAGGCGTGGCAATCGGATCGTGTGTCCATCGTCGCGTTCTCGGGCATCGTGCGAAGCCCCGCATTAACTTGCTCATGCCATTGCGGCATCGCCGATTCGATCAGTTCGCCGCACCCGCTCATCGCCGCCGCTTCGAAGCGATAGTCCGTGAAGAACAACGCCGTCGGCGTGAGCTTGCTGTCATCCAGCACGCGCCGCGCGAGCCCGGCCGACGCGTCCGCAGACAATCGGCCCGTCAGGATCGCCAGCAACTGCGTGTGCTGGGAAAAATGCTCGTGCTTCACATCGTCGGCGAAGCACCCGCGTTCGTCGTTCCAAAAGCTGCGCGATACCGCTTCAAACAATGACGAAGCATGACGACGAAAACGCGCAGCGAGTTCAGGTTCGCCCGTAAAATTTTCAAGATCGCTCATCGCATCGAGCGCGAGAACCAGTTGAAAATTCAGCACCGCCGACGACTCGCCCGGCGCACCGCCCGGCGGGATTCCGCCGGCGAATGTCCAGTCGACGAAGTTCCAGCCGCGCATCGAGCGGTGCAGGCCCGACGCATCGATTGTCTGCAGAAACACGTCCGTGATCGCCCGCGCGCCCGGCAGCAGCGACCGCACGAACACTTCGTCTCCCTGGTACATCGCGTGGTCACGAATCATGCACAAATACCACAGCGCGAACGGCGGGATCATCTGCCCGTCGCTGGCGGGGTGGTTGCTGGTCGAAAGCCCCGTCGCGTTCGTGCGCGAACTGTCGGCCATCACGAGCGCCTTCCGCGGCATCCGCACGTCGCGCGAGATCGCGTGCGTCAACAGCGATTGAATCCGCGTGTCGCCGACGTACATGAGTTGCTCATAGAACGGGCAATCCATGTACGTTTCGTGCATGCACATCTGCAGTGTGCGCAGGCATCGCTGCATCAAGACAGTTTCGCGCGGGTCGCCTGCGTTCCATGAGCCGTCGATCGATAGCGGGTAACGCGTCTCTTTGAACTCAAGCCGGCTGAGCGTCAACGGCTCGTCGGCGGTGGTGATGACGAGCTGGATAAATCGACCGCAGCGCCACCACGGAATCTCGAACGTTTGCGGGCCGCCGTCTGTGATGAACGAGTCGCCGTACCCGACGAAACTCATGCCTTGCACGCGATCGCGATTGCGCTTGGATCGATCGCCCGATGTCGACACTTCGACAAGAGCCTCTGCAAATCGCAGATCGATTCGCGAATCGCCGCCGCCAGTGATTGACACGCGCGGATAGACACACGCGTAGTTGCCCAGGTCGAGCAATACGCGGCGGGTCGATCGCGCCGGCACATGCAACGGTTCGCCGATGATCGGGTCGAAAACTTCTTGTTGATGAATCTCGTCGAATGGGCCCGCCTCACGGTCGTCAGCGGCGCGCACGCGTGCGGATGTCCATGCGATGCTCATCTGCGACGGCAGGGTGGCGGCGCGCGTCCAATGCGTCGGCGAGGTGACGTAAAGCTCGAATCCATTGTTGCCGTACGCCATCGCAATCGGCTCGGTCCATGGCGCATCAGCAATGCGCGCATCGACGACGAATTCCGGCCCTGTTCCGATGCCGCCAACATCCACGCACCGACGCGTCGAGAGTTGAGGCCGCAGTCGGACCTTCCACGCCGCCATGCCCGTCGCAAGCAGCGGCTGCGCTGCCGCATCGTCCGGGCATAGCAGAAAGCCAGGCCGCACGGTGACCTGTGCCCAGGGTTTGTCGGGGCCAAGCGCGTGAACGTGTGCGACCAACGTGTGCGCGCCCGCGGCAAGTTGCAGATCGAACGATTCGTAGTACCAGTTCGTGCGGTCGCCGCGCTCTGGCCCGCGCCCGACGCGCACGCCGTCGAGAAACAATTCATATCGCTCGTCGGCGGTCAGATGAATGATCGTTCGCAGTGGCGCATCGAGCGTCAGATCGAGCCGAAACTCTGCGAACCAGGGCGTCGCGATCGCACCGCCGTCTGAGCTTGCTGGTCCGATCCACCTGGCCGGCCATTCGCCGCGCGCTTCCCAAGGCTGACCACCACTTCGCGGCGTAAAACGAATATCGCCCTCAACGATCACGCGAGTCGCATGCGATCGTATTTCGACATCGGCCGGGCCATTGGAAAGTGTCACGAGATGAATGCTACGAACGCCGTTGAAGGCTGCAAACCCAACCGTCCAAGCCTTTGATTAGTTGGGTAAGACTTCAGCCCGGTGCAATGATTTCGTGGTCGAGCGATTTGTGAATGCACACGGATTTAAACGAGCCGCTCACCAACCATATTGTTTCTGCGTGAGCGGAAGCTGCGAATGTCCGTGAAGATTTCAGAAAGCGGATTCGCTTCTGGCCCGTCCGGCAGGACATTGCAAACATGCCTTGCGGGGGCAAGACTCTTTGCGCAGATTCGGCTGAAGATTGTCCGGCCGATCGGGCCAGAAACGCAAACAGGACGCCCCGTTTACAATTATAAAGTGAACCTGCTTAACTAAAACCGCACACTTCATTCGCGGCCCGTTTTATTTGCACCGCTCGATCACGACGACGGCGGTGGTGGAACGCCGTGTCGCAAACACGTACCCGCTGCATTCGGCTGAAAAGTTTCTTAGTTTGAACAATATTGATTCGCTCGCTTGCTGAAAATCACGGTTACGGCTTCGTGTGACGTTCACTCTGAGATCTGCCAAATCCTGGCGACACAAACGACTGCGACCGAAAGACGTTCCATCCTAGATGATTGGTTCTGTTTCGCGTGCTGATTCACACAAATTGGGGTTGCGATTCTTGCCTCCATCGCGATCGCTCGGGGTAGCGCTCATAAGCCTGTTGGGACCAGGCCCGATCTTTTTTAGTCAATGAGTTCACGACACTTCCCACGTTGGGTGGAAAAGTTCCAAGCCAATCAAACATAAGTCACACACAACGGAAGCCATGATGAGCAACAAAAACGATTCGAATGAATTATCAACTCACACTCGGCGGGATGTGGTGCGGGCGGGCGCGGGAATTCTAACCGCATCGGCCGTACTTGGGATGTCAGGGGTTGCGTCCGCGCAGAATCGCGCCGCTACCGCACCTGCTACAAGTCCGGTCGGCAATCCCGCTGACGCCCGCGTGGTCGATCCGCGTACACGCTACGCGCAGCCGCCGTTTCCGAAGCAGGAGCAGGAAGCGCCGGGCCTGACTTCGAAGATGGATCCCCGGCCCGATCACGGCGAACAGAGCTATCGAGGCAGTGGCAAACTCACAGGGCGTAAAGCGCTGATCACCGGCGGCGACAGTGGCATCGGCAGGGCGGCGGCGATCGCTTTCGCACGCGAGGGTGCGGATGTCGCGATCAATTACTTGCCCTTCGAAGAATCCGATGCGGTAGAGGTCGTCGCCCTCATTCGCGCTGCAGGCCGAAAGGCCGTCGCCATTCCCGGCGACCTGCGCGACGAAGCATTCTGTAAACGTCTGGTGACCGAAGCCGTCCAACAGCTCGGCGGGCTTGACATCCTCGTAAATAACGCCGGCAAACAGCACGCCGTCGAGAAGCTCGAAGACATTACCACCGAGCAATTCGACTCGACTTTTAAGGTCAATGTCTATGCGCCCTTCTGGATCACCCGCGAGGCACTCAAGCACCTCAAGCCCGGTGCGTCGATCATCAATACTGCGTCGGTTGTGGCATATATTGCTTTGCCGTTTCTTGTCGACTATTCGCAGACCAAATCGTGCAATGTGTCGTTTACGAAAACGCTCGCCGTCCAACTCGCGCCGCGCGGCATCCGCGTCAACGCCATCGCGCCAGGGCCGATCTGGACGCCACTCCAGCCCAGCGGCGGAATGCTTCAGGAGAAGATCCCCACGTTCGGCGCAGACTCGCCCTTCGGCCGACCAGGTCAGCCGGCCGAACTCGCGTCGTCGTTTGTTTTGCTCGCATCGGCAGACTCGACGTACACGTCGGGCGAGGTACTTTCCGTCGCAGGCGGATTGGCGATTTCTTAAGCCTGATTGACCCGAGTTTATCAAGTTCGTTTCCCTGAAAAAAATAGAGGCGAGGCCCGCGGTGCTTTTCGCAAGAAGCACCGCGCCGGCCTTTGCCAGTAAGAAAGATTTGAAGTCAGCGCAAAAAATTGCCGTCGAGTTCGATTCAGATTCCAGCTTAGTCACGCCCGTGGGCGACAACGGTAGCGGCGAAATATTCGCCGGGTCGCTGACGGTTTCGGGTTCAGGGGAAATCCAACTCAACGACGCGACGCTCACGCTCAACGGAAACGGAACCATGCCAACGATGGGCGGCACAGTCACGCTCATCGCCAACCAGATCGGCCAACTGCCGCCGCTGCCAGCCGAATGTGTTGCAGGCGGGTGAGGTGTTACGACTCGGGGATCGACTGAACAACCAGACCTGCAATTGGATTTCTTAACTTCGGGCAACGAAGAGCGCAGACTCGGCAAATTAAATTGCAGTCCGCACAGTTAAGGTTTACGATTTCAAACGAGGCCAACCATGAAAGAACACGAAGGGTTGTTATCGAAAGGGGCTTTTTGGTTAGTATTTGCCTGTGCGTCGGCCGCGATTTTGTCGCCCGCGATTGCGTTGACGGCGGATCGTACCATCGATCGCACGGGTGATCGCCATTGGGATCGCGACGCCATATACGCTGCTCGCGAAACGGAACTTCGCCAGGCCATCGCGACTCGCCCCGACGATGCGGATGTGCTGGTCGACCTCGCGTCGTTTTATCTCAAGCCGCTCGCGTCGCGCGAGGTTGAGGGCGCGGACGGAAGAAAACGTGTCGTCGTGGTTCCACTGAGGAACGAAGTCACTGGCCCGATCAAGGAAACCTATTGCGTCCCCTGGGTGTTCAGGGGCGAGCCCGACCGCGCCCGGCCGATGCTCGATCGCGCGCTCAAGCTCAACCCGCAGCACTCAGGAGCAATCCGGCAGATGGCGATGCTGCTGCGGATGAAATCCAACCTCGACGCGATGCGGCCCTACATGGAGGCGGCGATGAAGGGCGACCCGGGCGACCTGGACATGGCGCGGCTGTATCTCGATCACCGCACGGCCCAGGCGCTGGTGCTCAACGACCAGGCTTCGTCTCTCCGCACGCCGCGTTCGTGGGAGGAAGATCGTGCGGATGGGAAGTATGTCGTCACGCAGAATCCGAGCGACGCCGATCTCGCCCGGGCCAATCAACTCGACGAACAGTCGCAGGCAATTCGCCGCGACGCGATCGCGCCACTCGAACGACTTGCCGGTGCCTTGAAGGACGACCCGGCACTGAAAACCGACCCCGCAAAGCGTGCGAAATGGCGACTCGCGACGGCGATCTACTGCCACTGGGTTGGCGATCTCGAGAACGCCGCCGGCACCGCGATGGCCGCGCTGCGTGAAGACCCGACAGACCTCGACTCGCTCGATTTCGTGATCGATCTGCTGCGCGGGACGCATACGAATGACGATCTCAAAAAGTACAAAGCGATTCTCGACCGCTGGGGCGGCGTCGATAGCCAGCCCGTGATCGTCCGTGATAAACCCCGCACGCGTAAGCTGTGAGAAAGAATTTGCGGGTCTTACGCATGAGCCAAAAATGTCGGACAGAACACTAAAGACATCGTCTCAGCCGTCGGCAGAAATGGGTCGCGATTTACGACATGCTGTTGATTTGGTCCATCGGCCGTGGTCAATCGGCTGTGGTCCATCAAATCGCCCGACGTATTCTTGCGCGCGACGTTTCTCGAAAGAGCCAAATATCGCTTCGCATTCTGATTGGAAAATCAACTGATCCTGCGATAGCCTGCTGCCCCTGGTTCGAACCGAAGTGTATCGGCTCGACTCGTCGCAAAACTCAACTTTAAAGGTCAATGACATGAACACGCAATTTCGCTCAGGACGACGATCACTGGTAAAGGTCGCCGGTATCTTGTCTGTGGTCGCAGGTTTCGCTCTGACGTTGGGCGGATGTCAAGTCGGCAAGAACAAGCCTGCTGTGGTGCGTGAAACCGATTCGGTCATCAAGCGGATTGAAGCAGCGCATCATGCCGATCAATGGCGGCGGCACGGGGCGGTTGAAGCAACAGCCACTGTCGATTTTGGCGGCAATCGAATTTTCGACGGCGTGATGACGTTCTCCACCGACGGCGGCCGGGCACGCCTGACCCGCACCGACGGCGCTGCGGTCGTGTTCGATGGAACAACGGCCTGGGTGAGTGGCGACAAAGCAGCCGGCGTTGATGCGTTTCCAAGCGCCCGTTTTCAGGTGCTGACCTGGCCTTACTTCCTGGCCGTGCCCTACAAGCTCGCAGACGGCGGGACGAGCCTCACGCCCCAAGGCTCACTGCCAGCCGTCCAGGGCGAAACATCGCGCCCCACCTGGAAACTCACGTTCGCGCCGGGTATCGGAGACGCCCCGCAGGACTGGTATCTGCTCATGCCTGATCCCGAATCGGGCCGTCTGACCGCGATGGCGTACATTGTGACGTTCGGAAAAACGCTCGCCGAGGCAGAGAAGGAACCGCACGCAATTGTGTATGCAGACTATCGCAACATCGACGGCGTTCCCGTGCCCCACCGCTGGACGTTTCACGACTACAGCCGAGCCGACGGCATCAATCCGAAACTGATCGGCGAGGTCATTCTGCGTGACATCAAGTTCCTCAAACCGCAGCCGACGACGTTCACAAAACCTGCCGGCGCGACAGAGGCGGAGATGCCTAAAAAGTGAATTGGCGGCGGGTATTGTCGGGTGAGATCAACAGGGATCGACGGACACGCCGGGCGACTGCCCATCGACTGCCCATCGACTGCCCATCGCCTGACCTCGTCTGTCCAACCACCCCAACCTGAGGCCGCATAATGGTCGTTTTGTACACATCGTCCGGCCGAAATCCGTCTTGCTTGCGGCGCCAATTCAGCAGATAGAATTTCACTCGAAGCGTCGTAATCTCGGGGCCTTCGGGTGACGGGGTGGATACGGATGTGGAAGCTCAAATTCGTAAACCCTCAATCATTTACTTACGTGCCGGTATTCGCGTATTCCCCTGTCCTCGTCCAGAAAGGATGCCTCAATGTCGCATATTCTTTAATCAAAATGCCTGAGTAGCGCGTCGGCCTTATTCTTCCATCCGCCGCGATCGTCATCGTCACCCGTCGCTTACGCTTCCGGCCCGTCGGCGCTTTCCGGATTGGTGTGTGAAAACAAATAGCGACGAGCTGGAAGCGTAAGCGACGGACTCATCAATTGAAGTTGTTAGGCATGTTTGCCGAGAGATGGAGCCACCCGTCGCTTACGCTTCGGGTTCGTTACAACTCGCTCGTTTATGATAGCGTCGAATGCGTCGCTGGCGCTTCGAGTTCGCGCGCCCGTATCGAAGCGCTGATGTGCGAATGATACAACTGACGGCGATATCGGGACGAAGCACAAATTCGAACTCAAATGTGCAGATTTCGCGTCGGCCGGGATCAGTGTCGGCGGCGTAACGTGAGTGGCGATCAGGAGATGGGCCGAGCAATGGCAGAATCGAACGTCGGTAAATGGCTGGCAAACGGGTGCAAGATGGTGGTCAATGACGGCGAAATGGCGTAAATCGGCGTAAAATCAGGACGTGGGTGAGTGTGCCGGTGTCGAGCAACATTTAAGTGTCGAATAGCGTTCAGGGCGGCATGAGGTGTCAGTCAATTCACGGCCGGTCGCGGGAAGCTGTGACTGGCTGCTGCAATGGCTTTGACTGCTTCATCTGCAAGTACGTTCCGAGCGTGATCCGCCGGTGGATCCGTCCTCCTTGCGGCATCGCCTTAGTGTGATAGGTTTTCACGCGGAGTGGCGTGATCGCATTCCCTGGAAGTGGACTTCAAGGGGCTGTCCCTTGATTTGCTGTCTCAATATCTGCTGTAAGGAAACTGCATGGCCTCTGGGCTTCTCGCGCTGCTGGACGATGTGATAGCGATTACCAAGATCGCCGCCGCCTCACTCGACGATGTCGCCAAGATGGCGGCCAAGGCGGGAGGCAAGGCGGCCGGCATTGTGATCGACGACGCAGCTGTGACCCCGCGCTACGTCGTCGGCTTTGCGGCCGAGCGTGAGCTGCCGATCATCGGCAAAATCGCATGGGGATCGGCGCGTAATAAGCTCTTGTTCCTCCTGCCCGGCGCACTGTTGCTGTCGACCATCGCGCCGTGGTCGATCATGCCGCTGCTCATTCTTGGCGGTGCGTATCTCTGCTACGAAGGTTTCGGCAAGGTGCGGGAGCTCATCGTGCCGGCCGCGATAATAACACCGGCCGATGCCCCGCAAGCCGGCGACGTCAAGGAGCTCGAACAGCAGAAGATCGCCAGCGCGATCCGCACCGATTTCATCCTGTCTGCCGAGATCATGGCCATCACGCTGTCGACCGTGGGGGAGACGTCCTTCGTCATGAAGGCGACCGTTTTGGCCGTGGTCGGAATGGGCATCACAGTCGCGGTCTATGGCACGGTCGCGTTGATCGTGAAGGCCGACGATTTCGGCGTCGCGCTGGCACGTCGAAATTTGCCTTGGTCTGCGATCGGCAGAGGAATCGTTCGAGCGATGCCGCCGGTCTTGTCGGCGCTGACCCTGATCGGCACGCTGGCGATGCTCTGGGTCGGCGGCGGCATCATCCTGCACGGCCTGGCGGAATACGGGCTCAGCGCGCCCGAATACTGGATCAAAAACGTTGGTACATCGGCAGGATCAACGCTGCCGATGGGCGGCGGCCTGGTCGCGTGGATCGTTACCGCCACGCTGGCCGGACTGGCGGGCTTCGCCGTCGGCGCGGCGGTTGCGCCGTTGAACAAGCACGTGATCGGCCCATTGCTGAAGCGGCTGCCGTCGTTCAGGCGATCTGGCTGACCGGTTTAGGCGCTGCCCTCAACATTTTGGGCGGCACATCTTCGGCAAGCTTGGAGAGGCAGAACCAAGGATGAATCGGCACTGTCAGCTTCAAAGATAGTTGGCCGCGATGGCATCGCCCAGTCCCGTCCCGCCGATCAATCCGAACGTCAACTCTCGCATGGCTTTTGAGTGTATCAGATTCACCCGCCCCCACGCGAGCGAGTGCGAGGAGGGAAACGGCGGGATGAGATCGGCCCTACATTGACACGGATTCTCGTCGGGTGGGATTAATCCCACGCGATCGGGCGTGCGGAAAACGGCGGGATGAATCCCGCCCTACATTGACACGGATTCTCGTAGGGTGGGATTTATCCCACGCGGTTGCGCGTGCAAAAAACGGCGGGATGAATCCCGCCCTACATTGACGCGGATTCTCGTAGGGTGGGATTTATCCCACGCGTTCATTTACCCTGCCGACATGCCTCGTTATCGCCGGTCTGATGTCGCGGGCGGGATCTTTTTTCTGACGCTGGTTACGCACCGCCGACATGATCTGTTTGCCGACCACACCGCGCGATCTGCTTCGCGAATCCATCCGGCGGGCGATCACGGCTGACCCATCCCGCCCGGCGGTATTGCTCGATGTCGTGCTCCTGCCGGACCATCTTCACCTGCTGATTGGGTTGCCAGAGAATGACTCCAATTTCTCTTTGCGTGTGGCAAAAATCAAAACCGACTTCACCCGAAATTGGTTCTTGATCGGCGGCGGCGAGATGGGCCAATCGGCGTCGCGCGACCGGCAGGGATATCGCGGCGTTTGGCAGAAGCGGTTCTGGGAACACACCGTGCGAAATGAGGATGACCTCTCGCGTTGCCGGGCGTACATTTATTTCAATCCGGTGAAGCACGGGCTGTGCCGGTGTCCGCACGATTGGCCGTGGAGCAGTTTCCAACG
>JBBQKP010000061.1:0-16977 GCA_038326995.1 Tepidisphaerales bacterium | reverse complement strand
CATCCGTTCGTCGCGATCATGGGCGGCGCGAAAGTGAGCGACAAAATTCAGGTCATCGAAAGTCTGCTGGGCAAGTGCGACACGCTGCTGGTCGGCGGGGCGATGGCGTACACGTTTTTTCTCGCGCAGGGTAAGCCCGTCGGCAAGAGCCTTGTCGAGCGGGACAAGGTCGAGCTTGCGAAGGAATTGATCGGAAAATACGCAGAGAAAATCGTGCTGCCGGTCGACACCGTGTGCTCAGATAAAATGACCGATGACGCGGTGACCAGCACGCATGAAGGCGGCGTCCCCGACCAACTCGAAGGCTTCGACATCGGGCCCAAGACGGTCGAAATTTTCGGCAAGAAAATCGCGCAGGCGCGGACCGTCATCTGGAACGGCCCGATGGGCGTGTTCGAGAAAAAGCCGTTCGCGGCCGGCACCAAGGCCGTCGCCAATGCGTGCGCAAAGGCGACAACAACAGGCGCCACCACGATCATCGGCGGCGGTGATAGTGCGGCGGCCGTCGAGCAAATGGGCCTCGCCGATCAGGTGAGCCATGTCAGCACGGGCGGCGGAGCATCTCTTGAATTTCTAGAAAGCGGTCACTTCTCAACGCTCGACATTCTCGACTGACGGAGCCGATGTCGCGACTGGTGCACGCGCCGGTGCCGGGCCGAGGTAAGGAGCGTGGGTAACCGGATCGGGGCGGCGGATCGCCTGCATCGCATTGATAACCACCGGCGCGTAACGCGTCACGTCGGACTTATACGTCACCCGAAACAGGGCCCAGCGATAGCCTTCTGCATCAACCTTCGGCTCGCGCCGGGTGAAGGGGGCACGGTGGATGAGTTCACTCGGACCGATGTTTGATTCGATCCACGCCTGATCTTCAAACCGGGTGATGACGTAGATGACGTTTTCGGCGATTCGCTCATCGCGAAGCCATGTCAGATTGTGTATGACTTTCGCTTCGGGCCTGACGTAAAAGGCGAGCGTGAAAAAATCCAGGCCCTGCTTGGCGACGATGAAGACGGGCGCGTCCGCCTGCGCCAAAGACTCGGCGGTCTGGGCAAATGTGCGTTCCGCGAGTCGCTCGGGCGAATACGCAAAGAAACACGTCTGGTACCACGATCCGCACAACAGAAATCCCAGAAGTACGCCCGACAATGCGACTCGGCCGTCACGCTTCTGAAAGCCGAGGCCGGTGACGACGCACGCAGTCAGAAAGAATCCCGCAAGCAAAGCCCCAGCCCAGATCGGCGTGCCGCGAATTCCTATCGCCGCCAGCACCATGATCGCGACGACGCCCGGAAGGCCGACCCATCCGAGTGTGTGTCGAAACGCGCGGGGATTGGGAGCGAGCGTCAGTAAGTATTGCCACGTCGCGGCAAGTCCGATCGCTCCTAAGATTGCCCATCCCGCAAAGACGGGTACGAGATAGTGATGATGCTTGCGAGCGGGAATCGACATCAACAGAACTGGCGCGATCGCCCAGCATAAGACGAACCATGGAGGGCGAAAATCGCCACTAAAATCACCCGACTTTGTGCGGATTTTTACCAGTCGGATGATGCCAATGATCGAAAAAATGGACCAGGGCAAAAGCGTCCAAAGCAGCGCGGTTATGTAGTACCACCAGGGGTCGTGCCCGAACGGGCCGGCAAGGTCATATCGGAGGTTGGCATAAAACTTTGGGACTTGCTGGCCGACCCAGACGTACCACGCGCCGCCGAGGACAGTTGCACCTGCGAGGCCGATTAACCAGAGCATCGGTCCGATCGGAGCAAACAGGTGTCGCCAGTTTCGGCCGGCGATGGTTTGCGCGAGGTGAAATGTCAGCAGCACACTGCCGACCTGTGCCATTCCCACCAGCGGGCCGCGGACCAAGTTGGTCAGCCCCAGAGAGATAAAGAAGACGACCATCCACATCCTCCGCCCGTCGAGAGACGCACGGAGATAGGCGTAGATGCAAAGCAGGACGAGCGCCGCGAGGTAAACTTCGTCCTCCGCAAGTGTGGCATAGAGGTAGAACTCATACGTCGTTGCGAGAACAAGGCCCGAAAGCGTGCCGACGGATTGGCCGAAAAGACGGGCGGCGGAAAGGGCGAGCAGCACGCAGGTGATCGCGCCGACAATGGCGACGGGCATCCGCGCGACCGATTCGTGATTAGTTCCAGAAGCGAGCCGCCCTGACAGTGCGGTGATCCACTGGGGCAGTGGCGGACGCTCAACCCAGGGCCTGTCGCCGCTCTTCGCAAAAGAAAAGTGGCTGGTGAGCAACATCTCTCGAGCGACTTGAGGCAGGCGCGCTTCGTGCAGCGACAGTGGCTTGCCGCTGAAAGACGCGTAACCAAAGAGCAGCAAGGAGAAGAAAAAAACGATCGCCGCAGAACTCATTCCGGGCCGAGCGGCCGCGTTATTGATGACGGGATCAAAAAGAGAATCGGCAGGGTGATCAGGCATCACAATAGAATGGAAGAGGCCGAGAAATCGATTACCCAAACGCAAGGACTGTCTCCGGATCGAAAATCCCCTTCGCCGTAGATTGCGTCCCACGCCTGCAGAAACGCGTCACGTGACTCGAAGCCCTCGGCACGGGCATCGGCCTCGGAAACACTGCTTAGCTTCTCTACACGGACGAAGAGAACTTCTAGAAAGTGCCGAGTCGCGGAACGTGGCATAAACCGTGCGGCCTTCCAAGGAGCGCGAGGCGTATCGTGAGGGCAACCCATCGCGTAAAGGATCGCGCCGTCTGGTGTCCGTGACCACTTCTCCAGCACGGCGATTCGATCTCTTACCACGCCGAACGGGCAAGTGGCGGGATCAATTGCTTCAGGCTCCAAGCCTGCAGGCCTGACCGGCCGGCGGGTTTGGATTTTGCTACCTGAAACAACGCGAACGAGCAGTTCCGGCGTGAATGAGATGGACGACCGGAAGCGAGCTTGCTTCGTCGGATGATGTGCATCGGTCTGGGATTTCCGGAGCCGAGACATAACTTCGTTGGCAAGCCGTAACTTTCGGGGGTCGTCGATTAACACGATTGGAGTTGGTCTTGGCCGATGGCCGAACTATTCTCGCTTCCCTTCGATGGAAACCATGATGGTCACGTCTCTACCGAGGCCTTCGGGCATATAGCTGACGCCGTAATCCAGCCGATTGATTGTGAACTGCGTGTCGAAGCCTGCGCGGTAGCCAAACCGCTCGCCGAGGTCCTTCTCGCCGACCTTCTTCAGGGTGAGCGTGATCGGCTTGGTGACATCGCGAATGGTGAAATCACCGGTGACTTCGAAAGAGCCTTCGGCCAGGGGTTTTGAAGAGGTGGACTTGAATGTGGCCTTTGGAAACTGGGCCGCATTGAAAAAGTCGGGCCCACGTAGATGCTCGTCGCGCTTCTCATTTGCGGAGTCTATTTTATTGATTTCGAGATCGATATTGAGAAGGATCGAGTCGGGTGCAAGCGTAAATGAGCCGGTCGGGTCTTTGATGACGCCCCACGACGTGCCGACGCCCAAGTGACCGACGTTAAAGGTGACGTGGGAGTGAACCGGATCGAGTTTGAACACGGCCGCCTGGGCAAGGTTGTTAGAGGCCCGAGCGACCGGGGCCGACGGAAGCATAAGAAGCGTCGTCGAGAGAAAAAGCGTGGCGAGTGCGACGAACACGACTTTGCGTGATGGATTTCTCATGGTCGAAATTCTCCGGGTTGAGGGTGAAAGATTGTCCGAAAAGAAGCTTACACCGATGGCAGTCGAAAATAAAAGAGTCGTCGTGTCAGTCGACTAATCAGCCGGAGAAAATCTCGACTCGGCCGCGGGTTGGGACAAAGCGGATAGCGCCTTTGACGCGATCCCACTTGATGCCGGGCTAGCGTTCTGGGCGGCTCGCTTCTTCCAAAGCGCGGCCTGTCTGCTGGCTACTTTCGGCGGTACGGGATGGCTTCGGACCCATTTGGCGAGATCGGAGAGGAGATTCCAGAAGGCCGGGAAATCTTCGCTGAAGATGTTGATTCGGTTCTTTCTGATCTCGCCCGATTTTTCATCGCGTCGTCCCTCGGTGAGAACGATGTAGTGATTATTGTTGCTGGCTCGTTTGACCTGTACTGCATAGGTGCGCGGGCCGACCGACTTGAAGTAAGTCTGGAAGAGGATCGGGTGCTCGACACGAGCTGTTTCACCCGTTCTCTCGCCCGTTTTTTCGCCCGTTTTTTCGCCCGTTTTTTCGCCAGTGTTTTCACTTGGCTTGTCGTAATTCCTCGGCGCTGAGCTGGACCCGAGTTTTTTTGAAGATCTCTGACCAGAAAACCGAGATTGATGTTGAATGGCGGACATGTGCGGCTCCTTCTTGTCAAGCAGTAAGGAAAAGGATGAGAATTCACCTTAAAAAGGTGAACGGACGAACTAGAAAGAAGACGTAAGACGAGATACGAATCAGCGATAGGTTCGCAGAACGCCGATGACTACACCCTGAATTTTGACTCGTTCTTGAGACACGTATCGCGGCTGCATCGTGCTGTTGGCGGGCTGGAGGCGGATCATGCCGTCGCGCTCGCGGTAATATCGTTTAAGGGTGGCCTCGCCGGTATCGGTGAGGAGGGCGACGACCTGCTCGCCCGCCCGGGCGGTGTCGCGGCGTTCGATGACGACGTAGTCGCCATCGCAAAGGTGATCTTCGATCATGGAGTCTCCGCGGACGCGGAGCACGAAGACACCAGCGCGGGCGTTGAAAAGCTGTTCGAGGTCAATTTCTTCGCGGTTTTCCACGGCCTCGATTGGAGAACCTGCGGCGATCACGCCAAGGAGAGGAAGCTTGGTGGAGCGATTTTCATCAGGCAGCTTGCCGTCGATTACAATTTCGAGCGAACGGGCTTTGTGCTTGTCTCGACTGATCACACCCTTTCGTTCTAATGCTCCGACGTGCTCAAAGATTGTGACCTTACTCGTCCCGAGCTGGTCGGCCAGCTCCTGCATAGTGGGCGCGTAGCCGTGGAGGTGGCGATAATTTCGAATTGCGACTACGACGTCGACTTGGCGTGGAGTGAGGTTCATGAGTTTGCCTGTTACTAAACTGTGACTCGATTTTCACTTGACTGCTCTTTACCGGTAGAAGCGGAAAATGGGTGATCGTTGTGTCGAAAATTTCTTGTTGATGACCGCTGTTTGGGCGGGTGTTTGGGCGGGTGTTTGGGTTACGTTGAGTAAACAATACCCTAACGTTCAAAGTTAGTCAAGAGGAAGTTTGGCTAATTTTTGGTGAGTGTTATTGGATCGCCTGATGCAGTAAACAATGCAGTGGTGGATGCCGATAGTTCAACCATGGACCTAATTTCAAGTGCTGTCGGTATCAAACAGTCTCAGACGCTGGGTAAGATTCAATTCGCGGTTGCGCGGAAGCTGCTTGATAATCAGGAGTTGCAGGGCGCGGCGGCGGTGAAGTTGATTCAGGCGGCGTCTGCGAATGTGAATAAGGCGGGAGACGCACTGGTTACACAGGCCTTGGGCCTGGGCGGAAAATACGACTCAGTCGGCTGATGTTGAAGTAGAGTCTGAGCAGTCGATGTGATTGGAAAAAAGGCGAAGACGTCCCTTTTTGGGGGACGCCTTCGGTGTTTGGTGCGACGGACGTAAGCCGAATTCTGTTAGACCGCTATTGAAGGCGGCCCGACGATCATTCATCTCGGTCCGGGAAAAAATCCCGGCCCGGGTCCTCTGTCGATCATCCCAGGCAGATTTTGGCCCGCCCGAGTTAATTATCGAGAGAATCCTGCGACCTACCCGCGAAAGGAGACGCCCCGGGACACAGGGCACTTTCGCCTATTTGGTCTTGCCGCCGGCAGGGTTTGCCTTGCCATCGATGTCGCCATCGATGCGGTGCGCTCTTACCGCACCATTTCAACCTTGCCTGTGACTTTTCGAGCCCCGAAGGGCGCGAATCCATCCATCGGCGGTTTATTTTCTGTTGCACTGTCCGTCGACGCGGGCTTGAACCCGCGCCGCGTCGCCGTTAGCGACTGCCGTGCCCTGCGCGGTTCGGACTTTCCTCCCGGCTTCTGGCCGGGCGATCATCTCGCCGTCGCACGAAGAAGTATACGTTATCTTCAAGCTGCATGCATGAAAGTAGCACGATAAGAAGACTGCACAGATGCAATTTCGACTAAAAATCAAACCCGAAACAGAAAAGGGGTGCCCTTTGAACAGGGCACCCCAATATTGCTGGTCGATCGAAGAATTCAATAAAGAACATCACTCAGCAGGCGTCTGGCCGCCCTGGCCCGGGGAGCCCTTACCCTCACCACCAGCGCCCGGACCGCCTTCATCGCCGGAGCTCGGCGGGGATTGGCCTTCACTGGGCTTGGTGGTTGAAGCGTCGGAGGACGGCTTCTCACCCTTGATGATCAGGACGAGCACGGTCGCTTTGCGACATTCTTTGCCAAGCTTCTCGCCGTTGAAGGTGATTTCGTCGCCCGGAGGCGGGGCGAAAAGCAGGCTGGGCGCTTTGTCGGTGATTTTGCTGAGAAATGTCTCGATCTGATTGGGACCGATGCCCAAAGCATAGGTGACGTTGAAGACAGTTCGGCCTGCGGAAAGAATGCCGATCACGCGTCCGGCGCGATCGACGATGGGGCCTCCCGAGTTTCCGTGTGTCGTTGAGAGGTTGAACCAGACGTGGAAGTCTTTGTCATCGGGGTGGATGGACTTGACGTCGCCCGCGGTGATCTGAAGCGAGTAGCCTTCGCCGCCGGTGGCGGGGTAACCCAGAACAAGAGCTTGAGCGGCCGGGAAAGGGTTGTCTTCGGCGACGCGCAGGTAATCGAAAGGTTGTTCGCGAGGGGCGGCCTTGAGAAGGGCGACGTCCTGATCGGGGTCGCTTGCGATGAACTCGGCGTTCATTTCCGTTCCATCGTCCAGGCGAACGCGATAGTAGAATCCGGGCTTGCCCTCTGCGACGTGCTTATTGGTGAGGATGTAGCCGTCAGCGGAGACAAAGAAGCCCGACCCGTTGCCCTGCAGGCCCGGAGGGCCCGAATCGTCTTCATCGCCAGGAGCCACGACGCCTTCGGGGTTATTCGGGTCGGGGTATAGATAGAGCCATTGAGTAGCGCCGCTGATATTGTGACGGCGTTGAATGACGACGAGATCGTCGAGGATGGGTCGAAGCCGCGGATTAGCCAGTCGCATTGACGCGGGAGCGTTTTCGATGACGTTAACCAGAACCTGGGCGAGCGGAACGGATTCTCTTAGTTTTGTCGCACGATAGGCAGACATGATGGCCTGCTCGTGGCGGCTTCGACTGGCGTAAGCGTACGCCAGGTTGCTGTGCACTTCTGGAACTTTGGGGGCAAGCGTGCGAGTGATTTCCAGAGCCCTGATGGCCTTGTCGACCACGCCCAAATTACGGGCCCTGTTGGCGGTGGAACTGGACTGGATCAGAAAGTAAAAACCCATCTCAAAATTCGCCTGCCAGTGGCGGGGGTAGATTTTGATTGCTTCTTCAAGTTTTCGCAGGCCCACGGCACCGCGCACACGGAGTTCGCTTCCGCTTCCACGGGGCGTGCGATCGATGGCCTCTTCAAAAAGCTTGTCTGCCTGATCCTTAATCTTCTTGAGTGCGTCGCCGCCCAGCCATTCGCCGCGAATTTTCTCCGCGTTGTCCTTCTGACGCGTTTGCCAGAGCTTAAGTTCTTCCTTGGCGAGTTCGATGTCGGCGTTGGACGGGTTTTTTGTGACAAAGTCTTCCCAGATTGTGACCGCGAGAATCGGCTCTTCGGCTCGATCGGCGCGATTTTTCGCGTCACGAAAGCCGTCGGTCTTGCCTATCGTTGTTCCCGCGACGCCGCCGGGCAGGGTCGGCGATGGTGCGGCACCTGAAGCCCCGGGCGTTGTTGGCGTGACCTGGTTCGCGGGCTTGCCGTTAATCGTGATGACGTCGGCGGCGGGCACGAACTTGATCTGGCCGTCGGACGTGGCGATCCGGTACATGCCGCCCGATCGGCGAATGTTGCCCTCAAGAATGGTTCCGTCGGCGAGCACGATGAGATCGGCCGCGAACGTGCTCGAGGCGAGCAGGCCGACGATCACCACTGAAAGCA
This sequence comes from Tepidisphaerales bacterium, assembly GCA_038326995.1. Classification (GTDB taxonomy): domain Bacteria; phylum Planctomycetota; class Phycisphaerae; order Tepidisphaerales; family Tepidisphaeraceae; genus JBBQKP01. The sequence goes on along the minus strand of JBBQKP010000061.1, from coordinate 8,909 downwards.
TCAGGGTAAAGAGCCGACTGATCGTTTTCGTCATTGACGACTTAAGGATCGGACATGTTTTTGGTCGCATTTGTTTGGTCTCGTGATAGATAAACGACGGTGGAAAAGTTCGGAAGCGGAGGGTTGGGGATCAGGAAAGGTTGGAAGACGAAGGTCGGAAGACGTTGCTGTAGTTCGTTGTCTTTTACACTATACGGTCCGCGTGATTTGACGGCGAATTTTTTTCAGCAGTTCTTCCAACATTTGCCCACCGTGTTGCGCGATCGTGTCATGGCGTCCCGACTACAGTGTATCCCCGATGCCCTTAACATTTCAATGGTCACGCCGTGGATTGTTGTACCGCACCCGCCCACCACGTTTCGGGCTCGTGATTACTTCGCTTTTTTGCACACGACAATGCGTGATTCTTGACAAGCCCTAAGCGTGGAGAGGGGACTGATCAATCCAACCCAAGGAAAGTTTTTTAAACGATAAGCGTCGCATCCGTCGCTGACGCCTTAAGATTGCGTACATGTCTTGGAGGTCTGCGCTGGTGTCAGAAATCACGTGATTTCCTGTTGCTTTTGAAGCACGAGCATCGGACGCGTGGTCCACACCGGTCGAAGAGCGGTGCCACCAAAATCATTGGAAACATCGTGTTGAGATGTGATGCGATTGGGTAACATTACCCGTTGACTTTGCGTAGCCTCCAGCTTGCTATCGCTTGGTGTGCATGACGGACACTTGTTGGTCCGCTGAACCTTCGCTGACGCTTCGGGCTCGTGGTCATGTCGAGTCGTGCAAGTCGGTCGCGACACGTCTGGTCTTTAATACGCGCTTCGGGTTTGCGCGCGCACCACGATGCGCAGGGGGGCGAAGGGAACATGTGACGGAAATGTGGCGGAGATGTGGCGGAGATGTCGCTGGGAATCACTCGGCGGACATCAAACGAGAATTCAAATGTGCGCATTTCGCGTCGGCCGACAAATGAATCGGCGGCGTAACGTGAGTGATGAACAAGAGATGGGCCGGGAGATGGTGAGAAAGCAGATGCGAAAACAGGCGGTAAACGGGTGGCAAACAGGTGCGAAAGGGCGGTTATAGGCGGTGAATGCGGGCGAATCAGGGCGGCGGCGCGGAAAGGGCGGTGGCTGGTGTCGGTGGCAGTTGTCAATGGTTGGCGTCAATGGTCGGCGTCAATGGTTGGCGTCGGTGGTCGGTGGTCTGAAGTAATTCGTCATGCGTCCGAAGGGCGATTTCGATTCGCGCATTCCACAATCGCGTTGTTATAGTAAAACTCCGCATTTCTCGCGATGCAATTCATATATGTCTCTGACTACCACCAAAGCCTTAGCCCCCACCATCGACGTGACGAACATCCACGACCTCGAATCTCTCAGATCATTCTCAACTGCTTCGGCGAACGAACCCTCGGCCGATGTGCTGGGGCGTGAAATTCTGGAGCGGGCAAATCAGTCGCTCATTCAAAACTACGCACGCCTGCCAGTCGTGTTTGTTCGCGGGCAATTGTCCAGGCTGTGGGACTCGCAGGGCAACGAATATCTCGATCTGTTCAACGGCTTTGGCGGGGGAATTCTGGGGCACGCGCATCCGGAACTGGTTGCGGCGGCGAAGTCGCAGCTTGACCAGCTTTGGCACGTGGGCAACAGCTTTCACACGATCCCGCAGGTGGAGTTCGCGGAGCGAATGAAGCGACACGCGTTCGACGGCCGCGGCTTCTATTGCCACAGCGGACTGGAAGCCAACGAGGCGGCCGTCAAGCTCTCAAGGCTTCGCGGGCTGTCCGACGGCGGCAAACGATGGAAAACCGTCTCGCTCATCAAGAGCTTTCACGGCAGGTCGCTGGCGATGATCTCCGCGACGGGAAACCCCGCCGTCAAAGAAGGCTTCGGCCCAGCCGTGCCGGGTTTCACCAACGTCGATCCGACGAATTTCGACGCGCTCGTCAACGCCATCGACGACGAAACCTGCTGCGTGCTGATGGAGCCCGTGCAGGGCGAGGGCGGCGTGAATCTCTACCCGCCCGGCCACGCAAGACGCGTCCGCGACCTGTGCGATCGCCTGAGCCTGACGCTGATCTTCGACGAAGTATGGACCGGCTGCGGCAGAACAGGCCGGTGGTTCGGACACCAGTGGTTCGGGCAGGAAAGTTCAACGGCAAAGAATATTTCTGACGGAATTAATGCGCCGGTGTTGCCCGACATCATGACGCTGGGCAAGGCCGTCGGCGGAGGGCTTCCCGTCGGCGTGATGTGGGCCAGGCCCGAACTGGCGAAGCTGCTGGTTCCCGGCCGGCACGGCTGCACGCTGGGCGGCAATCCGACGTGTATGGCGGTCAGCCGAACCGTGTTCGACGTGATCGAGCGCGACGAACTGGTTCGACATGCGTTCACGCTGGGCGAGCACGCCAAGCAGCGATTCGCATCGGAGTCGCGTATGAAAAACAAGGTCAGGGAAGTTCGCGGCCACGGGCTGTTCCTCGGCATCGAGCTCGCGAGCGTGCCCGACAAATTCATGGAAAAATGCCTCGACGCCCGCGTCATCAGCAATCTGACCGCGAAAAATGTCGTTCGCGTCGCCCCGGCGATCAACATTACTTTGCCCGAGTGGGACCTGGGTCTGGATCGACTCATCGACGTGATCGCGAGTGTGTAAAATGTCTAATCGTTCCACACTATTCTCGCTCGTCCTCGCGACCTCGACGGCGCTGCTGTGTTCTGGCTGCGCTATGCCGAACGGCAACGCGAATACTGAAATCCAAAACGCCGCCGCGACCAATCAGAATACAAATAGCGGTTCGCCCGAAAGCACTTCGGGTTCCACGGCATCACAAGTCGTCACTCCGCAGACTGCTTCGCAAAACGCAACGCAGGGCGTGTCGAGTGACGGCCTGCGATTGGTCCAGCTCGACGTCTTCGATCTTCGCGTGCCGATCGGCACCATCAGCCGGAACGTCGATTTCTGGAAGCGCCTGGACGAAAGTTTTCTCGGCTTCGACCGGCAAATCACGCTCGATAAAAACGGCGTGCGAATGGGTCTTGCGCCAGCCAGCGAGATCGCGGCGATTCAATCGCATCTCGATACGCAGCAGCCGCGACGGTCGACGATTCGTGCAGCTCGTGTCGAGGAAATGGATTTCGAGATGCGAAAAAATGTGCAGCAGCAGACGCTGTTCGTCTTCGATCAAGTGGGCGATCCTGTCGGTCGAGATTTCGGGCCGAGCGACAATCTAATTTACTTGTCGTTCAGGCAAGCCCTGCGAAATCCGCAGGCCGTCCGCGTCGCGCTGGCGCCGGCGGTTCGGTCTGACCGAACTCGACTCGAATACACCGGAACGGGCGCTGAAGTCCGCGTTCGAGAACGTACCGCAGAGACTCGGTTTAATTATCTCGATCTGAATTTCGAGATTCCGCCCGATCATTTCGTTGTGATCGCCCCAAGCAGCAAGGGGACGATCGACACGAGCATCGGCCGAGCTTTTTTCACCGACGAAACGCCGAGCGAACGCATGGAACGCGTGCTGGTGCTGATCCCGCGTGTGAATTTGATCGCAGTCGGAAAGGAGGCGCGATGACAGTAGATGACAGTAGATGAGCTACTTCGCCATCAACTGCCGCAGCACGGTCTGGAGAATTCCGCCGTTGCGGTAGTACTCGACTTCGACGGGCGTATCGATTCGGCACTTCACGTCGAACTTCAGGATGTTGCCGTCGGTCTTCTTCGCTTCGACGTTTATAATCTGCCCTGGCCTGATCGATTCGAGCACGACGATGTCGAACGTTTCCGTGCCGTCGAGACCGAGCGTGCTGGCGGTCTGGCCGACGAGATATTGCAGGGGCAAGACGCCCATGCCCACGAGGTTGCTGCGGTGGATGCGCTCAAAGCTCTCGGCGATGACGGCGCGGGCGCCCAGCAGGCTCGTTCCCTTTGCCGCCCAGTCGCGGCTGCTGCCCATGCCGTAGTCCTTACCCGCAAGCACGACCAGCGGCGTGTTGGTCTGCTTGTACAGCTGTGCCGCATCGTAGATCGACATGATCTGGCCGGTGGGCAAATACTTCGTCACGCCGCCCTCGATCTGCTTGCCGTTTTCGAGTGCGAGCATGTTCTTCAGGCGAATGTTGGCGAACGTGCCGCGCGTCATCACGCGGTCATTACCGCGCCTCGCGCCGTAGCTGTTGAAGTCGAGTGGCTTCACGCCGTTCTCCTGCAGGAACCTCCCGGCCGGGCTGTCCTTTTTGATGTCGCCCGCGGGAGAGATGTGATCGGTCGTCACGCTGTCGCCCACCTTCGCCAGGACGCGTGCGTTGGTGATCGACGTGATCGGCGACGGCGAGGTCTTAAGATTTTCAAAGAAGGGCGGCTCTTGGATATACGTCGAAGCCAGATCGAATTCGAACAGTTCGCCACCCTTCACCGGGATCGCGTTCCACTCTTCGTTTTTCTCGCCCACGCCCGTGTATTGTTTGACGAACATCGAAGGATCGATGCACGCCGCCACAGTGTCGTTCACTTCCTTACTCGTCGGCCAGATGTCCTTGAGATAAATCATCGTGCCGTCATTCGTCGCGCCCAGCGGCTCGTTCGTCAGATCAATATCGATCGTTCCCGCCAGCGCGTACGCGACGACCAAAGGCGGCGAAGCGAGGTAATTCGCCTTCACGTGCGGATTGATTCGCCCTTCGAAATTTCGGTTTCCACTCAGCACGCTGACGGCGACCAGATCATTCGCCTCGATCTCTGCGCTGACGTGCTCGGGCAACGGGCCGCTGTTGCCGATGCATGTCGTGCAGCCGTAGCCGACCGTGTTGAAACCGAGCTGATCGAGAAAAATATTCAGGCCCGACTTTTCGTAATAGTCCGTCACGACGCGGCTGCCGGGCGCGAGGCTGGTCTTCACATATCCCGGAACTTTCAGCCCTCTTTCGACGGCCTTCTTCGCAACCAATCCCGCGGCGATCATGACCGACGGGTTCGACGTGTTCGTACAACTGGTGATCGCGGCGATCACAACGTCGCCGTGCTTGAGCTTGCCCTGGGTCGCGGTCGCAACACTCGCGCCAAGTGCGGCGACGCTTGCGCCAGTTGTAGCGCTAGTCGCCGTGACAGTTGTAGCGCCAGTCGCGGCGCCAATGACAGCGTTGGTCGCGGCGCCGATCGCAGCGCCGATCGAGGCGACGACTCTCGCCCCGAGGTTCTCCGCAAAGTTGTCGTGATAGCTCTTGCGAACGCCCGGCAACTCCACGCGATCCTGCGGACGCTTGGGCCCGGCCAGGCTCGGGCGAACCGTCGAGAGGTCCAGCTCGAGCGTCTGCGTGAACGTCGGCGAAATCGAATCGCTGCGCCACAGGCCTTGCTCTTTGCTGTAGCGTTCGACGAGGTCGATCTGCTTCGCGTCGCGCCCGGTGAGTCGAAGATAAGTCAGCGTTTGTTCGTCCGTAGGAAAGAAGCCCATCGTCGCGCCATATTCGGGTGCCATGTTGGCGATGGTGGCGCGGTCTGCCACGGACATCGAAGCAAGGCCCGGGCCGAAGAATTCGACGAATTTTTCGACGACGCCCGCCTTGCGAAGCAGTTGTGTGATGACGAGCACCAGATCGGTCGCGGTCGAGCCTTCAGGAAGCTGGCCGAACAACCTGACGCCGACCACCTCGGGCGTCACGATGTAGATCGGCTGGCCGAGCATGCACGCTTCCGCTTCGATGCCGCCCACGCCCCAGCCGACCACGCCCAGGCCGTTGATCATCGTCGTATGGCTGTCCGTGCCGACGAGCGTATCCGGATAAGCAACGCCATTGTTCGTCCACACGACTTTCGCCAAATGTTCAAGATTGATCTGGTGCACGATGCCGCGCCCGGGAGGCACGACCCCGAAATTGCTGAAGGCACGTTGACCCCATTTAAGAAATTCATAGCGCTCGAGATTGCGCTCGAACTCACGCTTGCTGTTGCTCAGCATCGCCAGCGGGTTGGCGTATTCATCGACCTGCACGCTGTGGTCGATGACGAGATCGACCGGCACGAGCGGGTTGATCTTCTGCGGATCGCCTCCCGCGCGTTTCATCGCCGCCCGCATGGCCGCGAGATCGACCACGCACGGCACACCCGTAAAATCCTGCAGGATCACCCGTGCGACCTTGAACGGCACTTCGCGCTGCCCGGGCGAAGCCGCATTGTACTTCGCAAGCCCGATCACATCGTCCGTGCTCACCACGAAATTGTCGTGGTTCCGCAATGTGCTTTCCAGCAGCACCTTAATCGAAAACGGAAGCTTATCCAGCGATACGCCAAGCGTCTTGGCGAGTGTGTCTAAACGATAGATCGTGAAATCCCCGGCAGCGGACTTGAGCGTGGCGGCGGCATTGAAGGTGTGGTTCGACATAGAATTTCGATGATAGGCACGACTCGCCCGCCTTCAAGCCACACGCGTCCAAGACAGATCGACCTCTGATCCGCCGTCTCACCAAAATGGTCGGGCGCGCTAGCGTGACGTGTCGATTTACATTGAAGCGATTTTTAAGAACCGACACCGTTTCGATCTTCTGGGGCGTTCAACGCGGCCAGCACTTGTTCTGCCGGGACGTCGTGGGGGAGGCATGCGTGTTTGCACGCGAGGGCGGCGGTGAGTCCTGCGGCTTCACCCAAGGCGGCGGCGTTTCCGGTGACGCGGTAGCTGCTATGCGCGAGGAAGTCGCCACTGATGCAACGCCCGGCCAGCAATAGCGCGTCACAGTCTGCGGCGATCAGGGCGCGCAGCGGGATGTCGTATTCCTGAACCGGAACGCGTCCCGTCAGATCGATTCCCTTGCCTTGCGACGGGTTGGTCGAATGCACGTCGATCTTGAACGTGACGCGACAAACAGCGTCGGCATGTCGCGCGCCGTTCACCATGTCGTCGAGGGTGACGACGTAGCGCCCCCGCACGCGCCTGGCCTCGCGCACGCCGATCTGGTCTGCGGTGGAGACGATTCGAATGTCCTTCCACCCGCCGCCCAAAGAACGAAGCGCGTCGATGTTCCGGTGCAGTTCCTCTCGTGCGTGGAGGGTCGCGCGGGTGATGTCGTTCGCGCTTAAGCCACTGACGCCGTATTCGTGATTGATCATCCAGGCGTAGAGTCCGGGTCGCACGACGAAGATGGTGGGGCGATCGTAGCTGGGTTCGACTCCGGCGCGACGAAGCTCTGCGAGCAGCGCGTCCTTGGGGGCGCTCCATGCTTTTCCGGTTCGATCGTGCGTGTCTCGCGTTGCGTCGTGGTCGACGCCGGTGATGAGGCACAAGAGCGTCATCGGTTGCGTTTCACCCGCCCGTTCGGGACCAAACGAGCCGGCACCAGTCGCCGGGCGACCGACCTCAAACCCGCAACCGGCCAGAGAGGCAAGATCGCCGTCACCGGTACAGTCGATGAAGACCTTTGCGAACCACGCCTCGCGACCGGACTTGCTTTCGGTGAGCGCGACGGCGAGTCGATTGTTCTCGTCCCGGGCGGCGCTGACCACGCGGGTGTGCAGTCGCACCTTCACTCCAGCTTCAACGCACATACGTTCGAGCACGAGTTTCATCTGCTCGGTGTCGTAGGCAATCCCGCCTTGCACGAGTGGGGCGCTGGCGTCACGTCGGCCGAGCCGGCGCAGAAGTTCGGCGAGAATTCCGGACTTGTTCTGTGCGTCGAGTACCCAGCTCAGCAGCCCGCTTGTCCAAACCCCTCCGAGGCAGCCGTGCGTTTCGATCAGACAAACCGACGCCCCCGCACGCGCAGCTGCGATGGCGGCGCAAACACCAGCAGGGCCGGCACCGGCGACGAGGACGTCGCATCGCTCGACCACGGGCGTGTCGCGGCTGACTTCGTGAAAATGATTCATCATGGGTGTCTTTCTGAGCTGCGGCGCCGAAACAGGGTAGTGTCAAATATAGTAACAGGCCGTGGTCCTGCAACGCCCGTAACGGCGACACACCACGAGCGAAACGCTTAGCAGGAAAGCCTGTGACCATGAATCGATGCCGCAAGCTGGACGGATCCGACGGCGGCAGAGCGGGATACCGAGTAGCCACGCAACCACTCGGCCGGGGGACGCGGATTTAACTCTATAAATAATCTGCATGACGCGGGTATCCACGCGCTCTTGTGCGAACCCGGACAGTGCTTTTTTCGGGGTGAGTAATGGCTCGGTTCGTACGAATTCGAGGGGGATCTTTTCGCGTGAGTCGCCGCGCAAAATGGCTTGGGCAGATGAGCCGGCCGATATCCGAGGTATGTCCTGTTCATTGATATCGGCGCGGACGTGGAAGGGCGCAGGACTGCCGAGAGTTACGAGGGGTTCCTCGATCGTTTCGACCGGCGCGTATTGACCGGTGCGGGCGGTGAGTCGAAGAACGACGGCGTCGATCGGCGCGCGGGTGGTCATTCGGTCAATGTCGGCCTGTGTGCGACCGGTAGCCATGCGGGCCATATCCAGTTCGCGTTCGGCAACCGCGATGTCTTGCTTCCAAGCACCTGCAAGCAGCCGATCGAGTTCGGCTTGGCGCGCGGCATACTCGGCTTGCTGGCGGGCCATGGCTTGTTCCCGCTCGACGCGTTCATCTGCACTCACAATCCTCTTGTCGCTAATGCGTTCAACGAAGCTGAATTTGGTACGGGCGTCTGTGAGCTTGGCCTGTGCTTCGGCCACCGCCGCCCGCGCGATGGGAATGTCCTTGGGACGTGGAAACGCAAGGAGCCGCTTGAGCTTGGCTTCTGAGACCTCAGCCGCGTGCTCGCGAAGTCGACCGGCCTTCCACTGCTCACGCTTGATGCCGATTTCAGAAAGTCCGACATCGAAGTGCTCTCGCCGTGATCGCGGGTTGTTTGCACGATGAACGGCGGCACGCCGTTCGTTTCGCCTTCGGCGAAATCCGCCTGGGCATCGCTAACGGC
>JBBQKP010000060.1:0-17139 GCA_038326995.1 Tepidisphaerales bacterium | reverse complement strand
CATGCTAGGCCCACTTTCCTCCAGACTCCTCACTCTCTTCCAGTTCACACGAATGGCGCTGGTCTTCACCGCCATCAGCAACCTGCAAGCCGCCTACCTTCTGACCGTCGGCCATCAGGCAGAATCGCTCGACGAACTTCTCCACCGGCTCGACCCGGTGATCATGCTCGCCCTGGCGCTCATCTCGATCGGCCTTTACGGCTTTGGCATGTCGCTCAATGATATTGTCGACCAGCGGCGTGACGCACAGATCGCCGCCGACCGCCCGCTGCCTTCGGGTCGACTCGGCGTGAGGCTGGCTCATCTCATCTGCGTCGCGCTCGCGTGCCTCGCCGCCGGCGGGAGTTACATCCTGTGGAAGCAACTTCCCATGCAGGTGTCGCTCGGATTACCCACGCCCGGCCACGTCTCGGGCATTTTTTCCAGCCTCATTTCCAAAACACTTTCGACGACGTCTGATGCGGCAGCCGCATCGGGTCAGGTAACCAGCGGGCAGGCCGCCGTCGCGCTGGTCGTGCTGTGCGGCGCGATGATCGTGTTTTACGACGTCGCGGGAAAATATCTGGTCGCGCTGGGGCTGTTGACGCTCGGGCTGATCCGATTCTCGCACGCCGTCATCGCCGAGCCTCTTCCCCTCGCGGGCAGTCCGACGCTCATCCACGCCGTCGTACTTCTTGTGCACATCACCACCATTTCCACCATCGCCTACGCACTGGAGCGCAAGCGGCCGTCTCTGACGGGCCCGCACGTCCTGATCGTCGCGATGGGCGTTCTGGCGGTCGTGCTGGCCGTCGTCGCCACGCGAGTTCGCAACGTCCCGGCCGAGCTCTGGGCCGCACACCTGGGCGTGACGCCCGCCGTTTTTGCCCCGCTTTTAGCCGCCTGCGTCTTCGCCGCAATCGCGTACCATCGCGTCAAATCGAAGCCCGATCCGAGACTGGCGGGCAAGGATCTCATGCTGCTGGGCCTGCTCTGGCTGATCGTCTACGACGCGGCCTTCGTCGGCGCACGCGTCCACTGGGCGGCCGGGCTTGTCCTGGCACTGTTTCTTCCTCTTGCTTACGCGAGCGTTCGCGTCATGCGGCTATGGTCCGCCTTCAGCCGACTCGCCAAAGCCCCCGACTTCATCCGCGCGAGCTAGACACCTAACGACACCTAAGCAAACCGTCTAGCCGGGCCGCTCGCGATTCGCCACCCTCCCTCCATTCACCATCGGCGGGTTGAAACCCGCCCTACTTTTCCGGCTCGGCAGTTCGCCGCCGTTTTAACCCGCGATTTGCCTCTATTCGCCGAATTTCGCCTCCATTTACCGCCATTTCGCACCCGTTTAGCACCCATTCGCCTGCGCTGGTTTCTCACACCTATGAACGCAAATCCCGATCAGCAATCACCTTACGCCGCCACTACTGCTCCGGGCCCTTTGGAAATGCGCACTTCTGAGTTCGACTTTGCGTCCTAAACCCGTGCCGACATCACCTGTCCCATTCGCACATCCGCGCATCGCCATCAGCGCGCACGCCCGAAGCGCGCCGGAAGTGTCACAGAGTGACGCCCTCCAAGGTCGTGAGCGGGGACTTACTGTCATTCGTCTCAGTGATTCGTCTCAGTGATTCGTCTCAGTGATTCGTCTCACTGATTCGTCTCAGTGATTCGTCTCAGTGATTCATCTCAGTGATTCATCTCAGTTCACGCTCGAATCGGGCGGGATCAAATCGGGCCGAACGAATCGAAGGAGCTGCGCCCGCGCGACCATTCGCGACCACAACTGGTCGGCGTCGCCGAACACGTCGTCTACTGTCGCAGGTATCACGAGCCATCCTTCCTGGGCGAGTTCGCTCTCGAGTTGCATCGGCCCCCAGCCGGCATAACCCGTGATCAGCCGAAGGCGCGGTGTCGGCTTTCGCAAAAGTCTGCGAATTGCCTGCCGCTCGATCGACAGCCTGACGCAGTCCACGACGTCCTGCGCTTCGACGTCCTTCCGATCGTGCAACGAAAAGATGGGCCCCTCGCAAGGCCCACCATTGAACAACGGCGACTCGATCTTTCTCGCCTCCTCGACAATGTCGCTCATCGCGTCGCTCACGCTCACGCTGAGTGGCCTGTTGATGACCAGACCCGTCGCACCTTTTGCATCGTGTTGAAGCATGAGCACGACGGCGTGCGCGAAGTTATCGTCGGTCATGCCCGGGACGGCGATCAGAAATTTTCCTTGCAGGGAATTCACTGCGTGCATTGAACCACGTTTGCGCAGAACTGCAATGGTAATTCGCGATAGTTTTAAATACAAAAACGCACGTCGTTTGAACGTGCGCTCTTGTAAAAGTGACTAAGGGGTTGTTACCGCATGGCCGCGTCGTGGAGCTTGTCCGAAAGCTCCTGTGCGTGATCGAACGCTTCGCGAACGCGGACGTTCATTTCGAGCCTGGGCAGGTTTTCGACCACGGGAACGAGGATGTCCATCAGTTGCGGGTCGGTCGGACCGACGCCGGTTTCGAGGATCTCATTGACGGCCTGGGCGAGTTTTCGCCAGTCGTCGCGACTGATGGGATCGTCGCTGAGGCGCTGGGCGTGCATGCGTGCCTTCTTTTCGTGGGCCGGGCGGATGAGTGAGCCGCCCGTGCGGCCGCGTCTGCCGCCGCCGCCGGAGTTGCCGTCCGCATTGCCCGCACCACTGCCCGCACCATTGCCCGCACCATTGCCCGCACCATTGCCGCTGTCGCTTAAGGCCCCACGCGAAGAGGGTGCCTGAGAGGTCGACCCCTGAGAAGCAGACGCCTGCGACGACGTCTCCTGCGACCGTCGGCCGCCCCTGTCTCCACCCCTATCGGAACCCCTATCGGAACCCCTGTCGCCGCCCCTGTCTCCACCTCTGTCTCCACCTCTGTCTCCACCTCTGCCGCCACGATCCCCACCCCTCTCGCCGCCTCTATCGCCGCCTCTATCGCCGCCACGGTCTCTGCCTGATGCGACAGGCTCGCGCGACGCGGGCTTATGCTCGCGTGCTTCGGGCTTGGCTTCCGAAGATGCGCGCTGTTTGACCGCGGGAGTCGGGGCCTCGACGGTGCCGGCTTCGTCGAGCGATATACGAAGCTTGCCGACCGCCTCGCGAACGACGGCCGTGTTGCCGGGGTCGGCAGGGTCGTCGATTCGCATGTGACGCTCGACATAAATGCGTCGATTGCGGGTCTCACGCTTGAGGAACATGAAGAGTTCGCGCTGGTCGGCGTCTTCGAGCGAACGATCCACCTTCTGACACGTAATGCGAAGCGACGACTGACACTGGGCCAGAAGTTGAAACGCGTCGGTCATGCCGGCAAACGCACGCTCTCCAAGCCCGTACACGCCGCCATCGATTCGCGCCATGAGTTCCGACGCGTCGGCGGCGGTTTCGAAGCACGATGCGAGTTCCTGCAAGTGAACTTCGTTGGTCACCTGAGGCCCGAGCGGATCGAGCATCCATAAATACGTGCCGGGCAATTGCTTCTCGGCGGCGGCGAATTCCTCGTCGCGTGCTTCGATCGCGGCGTCGTCGGTCGAGGCATCGTGCGTGTTCCGCTCGATCGCCCACAGAAATGCCTTGCTCTTGAGGCGAAGTCGCTGGGAAATCAGTTCGAAATCGGCGGACACGAATTCGGTGTGGCTTGTGAGATCGCGCGGCGGCGCGGGGGGACGCCCTTCGGGACGCCCTTCGGGACGCCCTTCGGGCTTGCTCTCGGCTCGTCCTTCTCCACGGCCGTCAGTTCTTGGTTCACGTCGACCGTCACGCCGACCTTCACGCGCTCCCTCACGCGGGACGGCAACGACCGGCACCGCGGCCTGCGCTTCGGAAGCAACTCCATCGTCGTCCGTCGCGGCGATAACCGGTGCTGCGGCAGCGGCTGCGGCTGCGGCAGCCGATGCCGACTTGCGATCAGACCTCGGCTTTGCGGGCTCATCGCCCTTCAGCTCGATCAGCATCGCTTCGATCGCCCGCGTGGCGGCGTCGCGAAACTCCGGCCTGGCGGCTGCGGTTTGTTTGAATATTTGAAGAAAATCAACAACTGCTCGGTCAAATGACTGCATAAAAGCGTCTCCGTTCAAAGTGCCCTAACCTCTCAACCGACGATCGCCGACATCAATCATTGACATCAAATATTGACACCAATCACCGACACGAAAGACCATCGCTGCCTCAAGGAATCGCACGAAACATGGGAAAATTCTTGGCAAATCAGGTTACGGCCGCCACAAAGCGACCGATTATCGTCTGGAACCTGACTCGCAACTCCCCATTACACCTCGTACATACTAGCAACCCCGATCAATCGGATGAAAGGGGAAATTGTGCCAAAAACAGAATTTATGTGATGAATTATTGTCGCGGGCTCGTGGAATAGGTTTGCTCGTCTCGAATTCGGAGCTGAATCTTATTTGAGAGAAAACGGGCCGAGAGCGGCCCGGCTGAACGAGGAGTTGCAACGGTCCTTTTGAGACTATGCTCTGGGCGAGGTGGGAAGTACGATCTTCCCCTCCGCCAGCAGACGCTTGGCCTCGCCGATGAGGTAGAAACTGCCGGTGATGACGATGAGGTCTTCCTTGGAGATGGCTCGGAACGCGATATCGAGCGCGTCAAGCAGGTTCGTGGCGGTTTGAGCACTCTTGCCGAACTGCTCATTGTAACGCGCGGCCAATTCGGGGGCACTGGCGGTGCGAATGTTGTTGACGGGGCAGAAGATCACTTTGTCTGCACCGGAATTGATTCGTCCGAGCATGCCTTCGATGTCTTTGTCTGCGCAACAGCCGAAGATCAGCACCATGGAGTCGTAGGGCACGTGCTGCCCGATGCCGCGCATCAGTGCGTCAACACTCGCGGCGTTGTGGGCTGCGTCGATCATGATGCGAGGCGTCGCGGTGACGAGCTCCATCCGGCCGGTGATGCGGGTGCGAGCCAGCCCGTCGATCGCCTTGGCGTCATCGATGGGAATTCCGCGACCCTTCAGGCGGTCGATGATTGACAGAGCAAGGCCGCAGTTGATGGCCTGGTGTTCGCCCAGTAGCGGCACGACGACGTGCTCGAACTTGCTGTTGGCAGTCGAAAGGCACACGCGATACATTCGCCCGCCCATGCGGGAGGCTTCGAAGCGATAGCTGAATTCGATCGACCCACCGGCGACGTCGAGCGGCGCACCGACTTCACCGGCGATTCGTTTGAGGACCGCCTCGACTTCGGGAACCTGCGTGACGGTTAGGGCAGGGACGCCCGGCTTGAAAATCCCGGCTTTTTCGCCCGCTATTTTCGCCAGCGTGTTCCCGAGCTGGTTCATGTGGTCGAAGCTGATGCTCGTGATGGCCGTCACTTCGGGCTTGATCACGTTGGTGCTGTCGAGCCGTCCGCCCAGACCCGTCTCGATGACGGCGATATCGACCTTGTGCTCGGCGAAATACTGAAACGCCATCGCGGTCATGACGTCGAAATAGGTCGGAATGGGCTTGAGTTTCTTCGCGACCGGCTCGACCTGCCGAACCATTCGGACCAAATCTTCTTCCGAAATATTCTGGCCGTTGATCGAAATACGCTCACGCATGTCGATCAAGTGCGGGCTTGTGTACAGGCCGACTCGATAGCCCTGTGCTTCGAGCATTGCCGCGACCATGGCCGCGGTGCTGCCCTTGCCCTTGGTACCGGCGATATGCACGGTGCGCAGCGCGTCCTGCGGATTACCGATCTTGCGAAGCAGAGTGCGCATCCGACCCAGGTCGAAGCTTTCCGTGTTGTAACGGACGATGCGAAGGCGTTCGTAATCGGCAAATGCTTCGAGTGAACGGACAGCGCGTTGATAGGCGTTGGATGGGGCCTGCATGGTTGGTGATGGGTTGACCGCCCTGACGATTACACGACCGGCGGCGTCGCTCGATCGGTTATTTGAACGAACGACACCTGATGCAGAAGCGGAGTGCGGGCTTACGCCAGAATTATGTTCCGATTCGCCATTGGATTGACCCCTGGGCTTTCCCTGTGAACGCCCGGACTTGTTTTTCGTGAGATGTCCAAGGCCATACGATTCCACTCTTGATTGCTGTAAGCCCGATGATTGCAAATGTGGCGTTTGCACATGAGGCGATTGCACATGTGAATTCCGGCCGTTCGATCCCAAGGTTCGACCGTGCGACGCAATGACTGTAGGCTTGGTCAATGCCGGTCGCTTGGAACTCACCTCTGCAACGACGCGCGACGCACTGGAGCGAGTCATCGACGCCGAAACAGGCGACTTAGGCGATTTGGATAAGATTTTTGCTTCAACTTTGCTGCTGATCTTGCGAGTAGCTTTCTGATCAACACTCGACGACATGCCTCGTGAAGCGATGCCGGTGGGTTTACCAGACATTGATGCTCCTGCTACGACGGACGAGTTCTTCTTGGAGATGATCTTTGCTTCTTGTTTGGCTGCTGATGTCACTTTTGATAATAGTCGAGACTTTGACGAAGAGCGCGACGCGCCGGACCTTAGACCTCCCAACAAAGACTTGTCGCTCTTAAAGGAGTGGTCTTTCTTGGAGACGACCTTCGTCTTTACCGCACGTGGTGTTTTTGAGCTTACGGGCATCTGGTTACGCTACATACTATCCGACACCCGAAAATCCTGCAACTTTCGTTTACAATTGCATTATTGACATGACCTTATCACAAATGACAAGTCGTCCACAATTACCCAAACATCCTCAAAACATTCTCGCTCAAGCTCCCGGCGTCTTCGCCAAATCCGATCGGAATTGGATGAGTTCGAGTAAGACCTGCGCAACGTTCTCGGCGGCCGCGGGGATTGCGAGGGAAACCGAGATGTCCTTCATCCGTTGACGTCTATCTCTATCGTACAAAAGCTTTTCCAGCGCGGGCATGAGCAATTGGCTGGTCAAGCGGCGGTCGCGTTTATCGCTCACAATCACTGCCGCACCCGCGGCCTCGAGCACCTTCGCGTTGGCCAGTTGATGCATGTCGCTGTGGAAGGGGTAGGGCATCAGGATCGCCGGTATACCGCATGCGGTAAGCTCCGCGCACGTGCTCGCCCCGCTTCGCGCCACCGCAAGATCCGCCGCCGCCCATACGTCCCGCATGTCGGGCGTGAAATCCACGACCCGCACCGCCATCGCCTCTTCGCCAGGTAATCCGGCGTGCAATTCCCGGTACTCCTTACGAACCTCCTCCGCATGATCAGGCCCGGCCAGGTGCAGAATTTGCCACCCCTGCAGCCCCTCCTGTGCCGCGGCCATGCCCCGCAGCGCCTCCACCACCGCCTGATTCACCGTCACCGCGCCTTGCGACGCACCCGTGACCACAAGCGTTCGCAACAACGGATCGAGCCCCAGTCGAGAAAGCGCCTCTTCACGACGCGGGAAATCGATTATGTCCTGGCGGATCGGGCACCCAGTAAGCCTCACCTTCGACTGCGCGGCCTTGGGAATGTGCGCGACGGACTCCTTATATTGACAGCAAATCCGATCGACCTTCGCGAACAAATACTGGTTCGCCTTGCCCGGAATGACATCAGGATTAAGGATGGCGACGGGAACCTTCGCCCCCGGCACTTTCGCCCCCGACGCGAGCTTGACCGCGACGCCCGCCGCATATCCACCCAAACCCAGCACGGCACTCGGCTTGAGATCGATAATCAGCTTCCGTACCTGGTCCTGCGTCGCACGCCAGGCGCGCCAGAATCGGATCAACCCGCCGACGCTTCGTCGCGGCGGGCGGATTGGTTGCGGCACGAACTCGAAACCGGTGTCTTTGAGGATCAACGCATCGATCGGCCTGTCGGTGCAGAGGAAGATCGGCCTGACGTTGGGGAGGTGCACGCGAAGCGCCTGCGCTACGGCCAGGCCCGGATACAAATGTCCGCCGCTGCCGCCGCCTGCGAAGAAAATAGTGGGATTGGATTCGGTCATTCGCTTCGGTCACTTGCTTCGGTCACTTGCTTCGGTCACTTGCTCCTGGCGTTCGCCTGAGCTTCAGGCGCATCCCCGGTCGAGCGATCATCGGCATTGCCGCGCGTAGCTCAACAGGTTCGCCAGTTATAGGATGTTCTACCCATTACCCCGACCGCCGCGCGGACTCTGCTGACTATAGGTACATCCAAAAGCCCTCAGAAGCACAGCGATCAATACAAGGCCGCGTCACGCGAATCCAGATGATTTGGGTGACGCATTGTACGTATTCAGACCTGTGGTAAATCGTGAAATCGGACGAAAAACAACACAGTCGGGTGTCACGTGTTGTGTACTCGCAAAGCGTGCGGTTCGACCGACGTCCCGGGCACGCTCTGGAGTACCAGAACGTGGCACCCGGCTCGGCTATGAGCACATAGCGGTGCCATCCTTATTCGGGCGATTCGATGAAAGTCAGGTCACATCTTCAGGCGACGGCAGGCCTGTCGGAGAGCTGCCGATCGCACGCGTGGGTGGGCCGGTGACAACGCCCGAGTAATACGCACTGGTCGAGAGGTTCTGCTGATACTGATAATTGAAGTTGATCAACTCGCAGAATTCGCGAACGAGTTCCTGTGCGACAGGGTCCTGCTGTTCCTTCGACCGCACGTCGGCGGCGTGGTCCTGATCAC
The DNA here is from genome assembly GCA_038326995.1 of Tepidisphaerales bacterium. Taxonomy (GTDB): domain Bacteria; phylum Planctomycetota; class Phycisphaerae; order Tepidisphaerales; family Tepidisphaeraceae; genus JBBQKP01. The sequence continues at coordinate 8,548 of JBBQKP010000060.1, read as the reverse complement.
GAAACTTCATGATCTGTACGAACCGCCCGCCGATCTCACTCGACCAGTTCGGCCCGGACTGTTCGTAGATTTCAAAGTCCTCACACCCCAGGCGCGCGAAAACCTGCCTGAACTTTTTGACCAGGCGTGCGTGTTCGGTGCGCTTGTCTTTGGGAACGATATAGCTGTTGGTTTGCAGGAGCATCGGTCGATCTCTCTTTTACCCAGTCTTCCCGATTAGGCCAAATCCACGCGAGTCTGTCACGCGCGCCTGTCACCCGCGCCTGTCACCCACGCCTGACACCCGCGCCTGACACCCGCGCCTGACACCCGCGCAATGCACACTGCTGACGCGCGTCTACGTTCGCCGCAGCCGCCAGAACAGCACCGCTCCCGCCCAGAAGACGATGAAATTGCCGCTCCACATCAGCCACACGCCCAACTGAAGCGGATTAGAAAATGATTGGGGAAGGACACGCGGGATGTTCTGCGACATGTGCTGGCCCGTCACGATCAGGACGATGCACAGCAGCGCGGGCACGACGCTGACGGCAAACGCGGTTACGAAATTCCCGCTGCGAAGCTCCATACCCAAAGACGCCCCGATGATCACAAGCACCAGCGAACTGAATGCGAACGCAACGCGGCTGTGCAGCTCGCTCGTAATGCCATTCTGCTGACGAACCAGTTCATACTTGAGCCGATCTTTCTGCTCGTCGGTTGTCTGGCCCAGCAAGTAATCAGCGACCGGCGTGTCGTTCAACTTCGCGAGATCCGGTGGCATCGCAATGGTGATGCGGCGATTTAGATTGCGGTGCGCGATTGCGGCCTGCCCGCTTTCAATAACGACGTCTTCCAGGTCCATGCTGATTGTCAGCAAGCCTCGCTCGCTGTCGGGCAGCACCTCGAAGCGCACGACACGTGCTCGCGCATCAAACAGCTCAAAACCCTTGATCTGCTCAATCCGCACACCAGGCGAGTCGGGCTCACCCGCAGTAATGAACATCCTGTGTTCGCGCCATCTGGGCTTCTTCTTGCCCGCGGTGATTCGAAGAATTTCAGTCCCCGAATCCAGGGCCACGCTACGAGGCCCGGAAGAAAATTGCTCTTCGAGATATTTCTGAAACCGCGTCTGCTGGTCGAATCTTACTAATTCATCCTTCAGCTTGCCGATTCTTCGTCCCTTGGCCGGGTCGTTTTGGAGGTCGAGAAGCCTTCGAACGTCCATGAACCGCGCGGTCTCCCTAACGGGGCTAGGCAGCGGGTAAGGCCCAAACACCTGTGTGCTGATACTGGCGCGGAAAATCAGCTGATCGGACATTTTTGCATCTACGCCCGGCTCAGACTCTTCGATATCAATGTCAGGCACGTTCGGGATTTTCGCGCCATCCTCCAGCCTCACTTCGATCTGCACGTCCTGCTCGCCGTCGGTCGGCGACGTGATCAACACGGTCGCCGACCGGGCGGTATAGAAATTAGCCGGTATCAGCGGCGCGTTCTCATCGGGCTGTAAAAGATAGTCCACGATCGCCACGTCGTTGAGCCTCACCGCCTGCACGTTCTTCATTTCCGGGGGCAGTTGCATGACGTCGGCGCTGCGTGCGAAAATCACATTGTGACGCCCCTGCAGATCGAGATTGATCTTCTGGCTCTGATCGATCTGCGACGCGACCAGCTGCGCGAGATTCGATTTCACAACCACTTCCGCACGCAAAAACGCCCAGGGGACGATGAACCACAAGAAAATCAGGCTGATCGCCGAAACAATTAGTCCCAGCAAAATCGCCGGCGAATACAGCGCGAACCAGCCGATGCCCGCGCCGCGACAGGCCGTCAGCTCGTTGTCCGCACTGAGCCTGCCGTACACGAACGTCGTGGCGAAAAGCGCCGCGACGGGCCAGGAATAATTCGTCATGGCCGGGAGAAAATACCCGAGCAGCTCCAGCACTTGCGAGCCGGCAAGGTTGTGCTGCGTGAGTGGCCTGAGCAGGCCGGCAAAGCTCATGATTCCCGCGATCGCCGTCGAGGCGAGCAGGAAAATTTTCAGCAAATCGAGAAAGATGTATTTGAAAAGCGTTCGACCCATAATTCGACCCCATCATTCGACCCCATCATTCGACCCGTTGTTCGACCCGTTGTTCGACCCGTTGTTCGACTGCTAGAGCGCCTGAACTAGCATACGTAATTGCCCACAGGCTAAACCCGTGGGCAAACCCAGCGCGAGCGGTATACAAAGTACCCGATCGCGGCCCGTAGTCGAAACGGCCGGGGCAATTGGTTCGCCAGGTTGATGAAGTCTGCTCTAAATCAATACATCATTTGTGTCGACACAAATTCTACTGCCCGTAAAACTCGAGCTCGGCGATGTTGCCCCAGCCGTTATCAGGTGCGAGATACCGAACGTAGCGCCAAGTTCCCTGAACGCTGACTGCGAGCTGCGTCAGCGTGTTGGCGGCAGGTGCGGTATTGATCCCGCCGATATCGACGATGCCCGACAAGAAAAGCGGGTCATTGGAAACCTGGAATCTTCCGCCGACCATTCGGCCCGGGAGGTCGCCGCGCGGGGCGTATCGAATTTCGCTGATGCTTCGGGCGAAGCCCAGATCGAGTCCGATCCATGCGAGCGGGATGGGTGCGTCGTAGATGGTCGCGAGGTCGCCGTCGAAGGCGCGGTCCGACGTGTTGGGATTGTTCTGAAACGACCCGCCCGTGCCGATGATCGTGCCGTCCAATCGCCTGGCGATGTCTGCCGAGACACCGCTAAACAAATTGACGCGCGGAATGATCTGTCTGGAAATTCCCGGCCCGGTCCAGCGAAGACGATTCGAAGCGCCGCCGCCGTTGTTGTAGTAATCGAGTCGAATGGTGTACCGCTGTCCACCCGTGAGTGTTATGGGCGTCGCATTGATTTCCGTCGGCCCCTGATCTTGCCAGCGGTTGATGATCTGCTGGTCATTGATCCACAGCCGCGTGCCGTCGTCTGAATCGGTGCTGAAGGTGTAAGTGCCGGTGGTCGGTATCAGCACTTCGCCTGTGTAGCGCGCACTGAAGGTCGTTGGCGCAATGCGTGAATCAGGCGAGCCCGTTTGCCAGTTGAAGTTGATGGTGCTGTCGACACGCGTGACCGAAGTCCCGGTGAAATCGATGTTGTTGAAATATGTCACAGCCAGGCCGTCACCTTCAACAGCGCCTCCCGAGCGGGGCGTGGTGACGAACTGCGTGTAGTAGTAGCCAATCTTTTCTGAGACCGCATTGAACGCGGTGATTCGGTATTCGTAAGTCTGCGATGCGAGCACTGAAGTGTCGTCGTAAGTATTCGCGCCTGCGGGCAGGGTCGCGATGTTGACGAACTCGCCGCCTTGTCGGCGTTGAACTCGGAAGCCCGTTTCGTTCACACTGTTGTCGAGCCAGTTCAGCCTGATACTCGTCGGGCCCGTCGCCAGGGCCAGCAGGTCCGCGGGCGTGTCAGGGAGATACGGATAGCTCACGCTTCTCGTGGTAACCGTCGTCTCATTGCTGGGCGCGCCGTTGCCGACATCGTTCCCCGCCAGGACGCGGTAAATATAGGTCGCACCCGGAACCACGTCGATATCGACATACGATTCGGTGTTTCCAGTCAGAATGATACGGTTCACCCACTGCGTTCCATTCCCCGCTCGACGCTGAAGCACGTAACGTGTGTCGTTGTCGGCGTTGTCGGTCCAATCAATCGAGACGGTCCAGTCGGTGGAGGTGGCAGTCAGCGCCGACGCCGCGGCGGGGATTGCGGGGTTGACTGTACCGATCGTCACCACGTTGCTCGAGGGCGCATTGCCACTCGCATTGAATGCGATGATGCGATAGTCGTATACCTCCAAGAGCACGGCATTGTTGTCGGTGAAGGTTGTGATGTTTGAGGGGAGGGTTCCCAAGACCACATAAGTACCCGTGGTGGCGATTCGCCGCTCAACGCGGAAACCCGTTTCGGTCGTGCTGTTGTCCGACCAGGACAAATCAATCCGCGTCGAGTTGATGATCGTGCCCCTGAGCCCAGTGGCCTGCGAAGGGGTGAGCTGAATCTGTGCCGTGTCAACGACCACCTCATTGGTCGGAATTGAATCGCCGGCAAAGTTCTGTGCGAACACGCGATACGTGTAACTCGTCCCGGCGATCGTGGTGGTGTCGAGATAGCGCGTCGCATTAGCGCTTTGTGTCGAGAGTGTCATCCACGCATCGGTGCCAAAGCGGCGCTGCACGATGAAACCCGACTCGTTGGGGCTGTTGTCACGCCAGTTGAGTTCAACGCGGCCTGACGCGACGGCGACTGCGGTGAGAGCCGACGGCGGCGGAGGTGTGATCGAGGGCGTCTGTGCCGACGCGGTCGCGCTGGGCGCGGAACTTTCACCCGTCCCTGCGGCCGACACGCGATACTGATAGCTATTGCCAGGCCTGACGCCGAAATCGCGATATGTGACAGAATTTCGCGTGATCTGCGAATTGACGACCGCCCAGTTTCCGCCGTTGTCTCGTCTTTCGACAACGAATGCCGTCTCGTTCGTGCTGTTGTCATTCCACGCCAGATCGACGAACCAAGGGTCGATCGCCACGACTCGAAAGCCCGATGGTGCGAGCGGCGGCGGCGGAACCGAATACGTCGCCAACAGGCTCGCATTGCCTGATGTCGGCGCGACATAATTCTGCCCACGCGATCCGCCTATGTTCCATGAATCAAACGCGTAACTCACCCCCGAAAGAACCTGCGGCGAGAGCCCTTCGATCGTGTTGGTGCTGCCCGCAATCACCGTGCGAGAGAACGGCGTCACGAAGTTCGCCCCGTTTACCGAGACCGAAAGCCCAGACGGACTTGATGTAAAATTGAGCGACGCCGTTCGCGGATCAAACCGACGAACCGCCGTATTCGTAAGCCCACTTGCGTCCGTCGCGGTAAGCCTTAGCTCGATCCAGCTCGGCCATTCGTGGTCGGGCGCGCTGAAGCTTCCGGTCGCACCCGTGAACGACGTGATCGCGTGTGAATGGAAGTTGGTCGGGTCGATCTCGTTGCCGTGGATGAGATTGACGCTCCAGCGTAAACGCGTTCCGGGAATGGTTCCTTCTTCTGCGTCCGTCGCGGAGCCGGTGAGATTAATCGTCTGCCCGACGAACCAATTGGCACCAAAGTTGGGTGAGTCGATGCGCGCCACCGGGGCGGTGTTATTGGCGCTGATGTCGGTGAACACCACGTCGGACAGGCCGAGCGAATCCGTCACTCGCAGCCGCACGAAATAGTTTCCCGCCGCCGAATAGACGTAATTGACGGTGGGCGCGATTGAATCGTCAAAATCACCGTCGCCGTCGAGATCCCAGGCATAACTAAGCGTCTGATTCGGGTCCGGATCAGAACTTCCTACCGCACTGAAACTGACGGTCAGGGGCGCACTGCCGGATGTGGGTGCGGCAGTGAGATTGGCAATGGGCGGGCGGTTGGTGCCCGTGAAGTTCAGCCGCCGAATGCTATTGGTGTAGATGCTGGTATAGTAGAGCAATCCGTCGGGGCCGACTTGAAGGTCAACTGGTTGATTGCCGTTAAAGAGCGTTTGCCGCGAGGCAGGATTGATCTGCCCGTCAGGGCCTTTGGTCATAAACCAGATGCGATTGCGGGCAAAGTCGGCGAAGAAGAGCGCACCCTGCATGCTCGTCGGATAGACGCCCTGATCGGGATAAAATGCGATTCCGGTGATCGCGCTCCCGCCGGTCGGCTCGCCCGAGCCGGGGACAACCGCCGTGTCGTGGCGGTATGCGTAGAAAGGCTGAGTCGTGAGAGAAGGATTATCGTAGAGGAAGGTGAGCGTCGCGTTGTTGGTCGCGGCATAGCCGGGCTGCTGAACGGACCCTTCGAATGCAGGCCAGCCGAAGTTTTGCGCACTGTTTGCGGGCGTGAGAGAGGTGACGCGATTGATTTCTTCCCATGCATTCCAGCCGACATCGGCGATGTACGCCTCGTTCGTGCCGGGCCGAAATGCAAATCGGTACGGATTCCGCAGACCAAACGCGATTGATCGCTGCGCTTCGGCATCACGCCCGGTTTGCCCGAAGTAGGGATTGCCCGCGACTCCGAGCCCCGTCTCAGGATCGATGCGAATGAACGTGCCGCTTTGCTTCGTATCTCCGTTTATGTTGAGTACCGATTGCGACCTCAGCGCGCCTCTGAAGCCTGCGGGCTCGTTAAACGGATTTCCGGTCTGGCCGGTGTCGACAAAATTGAACGAAGCACCATCTCCGCCGGTGGCGTAAAGAAATCCATCGGGGCCGAATTTCAGATCGCCGACGCTGTGGCTTGGGAACTGAGTCTCCCAATCGTTGATCAGCACCCGCTCGGAATTGGCGACCGCGGTATTTCCGCTGGCGGTCAGACGTGAAAGCCGCCCCGACACGGTCGCCGTGCCGCTGTTGGCGGAGTTGGGAACGTCCGGGTCATTGGTCGCCCCGGCAATGCCGAACTTCGGCGCGGTCTGGCCCCTGTCTGCGTCGTAGGTGTACAGTACATAGACAAAAGGCGTCTGCGGGAAATTCGGGTGCAGTTCAAGCCCCAGCAGCCCGCGATCCCAGAAGTTGTGAACCGAGGTGCGTAGATCGGCGAACACGGTGCCGTTCGACGTGTCAGCGGCAGATGAGAAGACTCGCACGATGCCACTCTTCTCAGCCACAAACACCCGGCCGTCCGACGCGAACCGCAGCGCCGTCGGACTCGTCACTCTGCTCTGAAATAGAGTCTGTTCCTGAAACCCCGGGCGACCTGTCGTAAAGGTGTATCTGAAATCCCCGTTTAGCTGTTGACCATCTGATGCACGCACTCCTGAAGGTCCAGACGCAAGCTTTACCGTGTAAAACCCGTTGCTGACCGGCAGATTCGCCGTCGGGTCGATCGTGATCTGACGAGTCGTCGCGTTATACGTGATCAGCGACGGCACGATCTGATTCTGCTCGTTCAATAATTCCACCGTCGTGCCGGTGATTGTCGACAAATTGAGCGACCGATCTACCGTGATTACGACGTTCGACGCTACGGGCGTGTTGTACTGACCGTTAAACGGACTTGCCGCGGTGATGGCAAACGTCATCAATCGCCGGGGCTCGAGTTCCTGTAACTGACTTCGCACGGCAATCAGTCGGGCGGGCGGCCTGGCTTTTTGTGGTTGCATTTTTCTAACTGTTCTCTCATTCATTTTCAGCCCCATCATGTTCCCTCGGACTTGTCGATCGACGCGCGAGGCTCACGCCGTTCCGGCATCACCTCGCAACTTCGGGCCGCTACATCATGCTTAGTTAAATTTTATATCAAACACTATTTTGTGTGCATCGTCGCGCTTTGCCCGAACAATCGTGGTAAGCGAGGAATTTTGTCCCATCTGTTACGCCCGCAATGCCCGGTCCGAACGCATCGCGACGTGATTCTCGTATCGACCGCCTACTTCATGATTTGGCTCATTTTGAAGATCGGAAGAATGATCGACATCGCGATAAAGCCGACCAGGCCGCCCATGCAGACGATCATGATGGGCTCGATCATACTGGTGGCCGTCTTGATCGCCGCGGTGAGTTCGCGCTTATAGAACTCGCTGACTTCGTCCAGCACTTCGCCCAATTTGCCCGACTCTTCGCCCGCACAGACCATCTGAATCACGCTCTTGGGAAGCATCTTGTTGTTCTGTAAAGGCACGCTGATTTTTTTGCCCTGCTTGATCGCGGTGTGCACGCTGTGCCAGAGCCGTTTGTAGTACACATTCCCGCTGATGTCCGCGGTGATTGCGACGGTGTCGAGCATCGGCACGCCCGCGTTAATCAACTGCCCCATGGTGTGCAATGAGCGCTGAATGTAGAGCGCGCGAAAGAGTTTCTTGAACAGCGGAACCTTCAGCTTCGCAAGGTCGAACGCGTCGCGACCCGCCGTCGTTCGCAGGCCCATGACAAAGCCCCACACACCCACCACCAGGCCCAGAAGAATCAGGTACCAGTAGTTGGTCATGAACTCACTGGTCGCCAACAGCATTTTTGTCGGCAGAGGCAAGACACTTTCCTTGCCCTTGAACATGACCATGAAGCGCGGAAGGACGAACGTCAGCATGAAAATCGCCGTGCCGATGGCGAGCGTGCCGATGATGCCCGGATAGATCATCGCGCCAGTCACCATTCGCTGCGTTTCGATCTGTTGCATCAGGTAGATGCTGATTCGATCGAGCATTTTCGAGAGCCCGCCGCTCATCTCACTGGCCTTCACCATGTTGATGTAAAGCGGCCCGAATTTTTTTGGATAACGCGAAAGCGCATCCGAAAATTGTTTACCACTTTCAAGGTCTGACTTGATCCGCTCGAGCATCGTTTTGAACTTCGGGTTGACCGTCTGATCTGCGATGCCCTCGACGCCCGCGCGCAGCGAGATGCCCGCCCGCAACATGACCGCAAGCTGATTCGTAAAACTCTGAATGTCGCTCTGGCTCGGTCCGAAACTCAGGTCGGTTTTCCAAAACGGCTTCTTGTCCTCCGCGCTCGTCACGGGCTGCAGCAAGATAATGTGCTCGCCGCGATCGCGCAG
>JBBQKP010000059.1:0-17271 GCA_038326995.1 Tepidisphaerales bacterium | reverse complement strand
GAGTTCAGCTTTTTGATTCGCCGGGTGTTTCAGACCCATGTCGTTCTTACCTATTCCATTCGCCCATGAGCGCATCGGTCAACGCGCGCAAACCCGAAGCGCATCCCGTTTTTCGCCGGGTGCGGTTCGTCCGACGCTCATTCTCGTATAGCCGCCAGCTTGCTGGTGCTTTTATGGGCTCGACGTGCACAGCAAGCGCCAGCGAGCTGGCGGCTACGACTGTAAAATAGTTGCTTTTTCAATCGGTTGCACAAAACGCCGATGTCTGGACCGTCCATCAGGACATCGCATTTCCTCTTCAAACGCGGAAAGAAAATGTCCTGCCGGACGGGCCGAAGGAGAATTGGTACTAAATTCTAAACAGCAAATTTCCGGGTGCCACGTTTTGCGTACTCGCAAAGCGTGCGGCTGGGCCGACATCATCACGCCGACGCGATCACCTTCTGCGCCGCCATCACGCCCGCGCCGTGCTCGAACTTGTGGCCCAGTTGCGTCAGCACCAGTTCAATGGCGCTCACGACCGCCAGCACGTCGAACAAATCGGTGTAGCCCATGTGGTTGACGCGAAACGTGTTGCCTTCCATCGAGCCCTGACCGGCCGCCACGTGAATGTTGTATTTCTTTTTCAGCGTGTCGCGGAAGATTTTGTCGTCGATGCCCGCCGGGTACGACACGCCGCTGACACTGTCGCTGGGCTGCTTGCTGAAGGTGGAAAGACCGATCGCGATTGCTGCGGCGCGGAACGCGGAAGCGGAGAGCGCGGTGCGCTTCCACACCGTTTCCAGGCCCTCGCTCTTGATCATCTTCAAGCTCTCAAGCTGCGCCTCGATCAGCGTGTTGGCGGGCGTGAACGGCGTGTCACCTTTGTCGATCGTCTTGGCGTATTGACGCAGATCGAGGTAGTGCGACGGGAGCGTCTTCTTCGCGTTCATCGCTGCCTGCGCGCGTTTACTCAGTGCGACATACCCCAGTCCGGGCGGCAACATGAGCGACTTCTGCGACCCCGTGATCGCGACGTCGATGCCCCAGGCGTCCATGTAAAACGGCATCGCGCCGATCGAAGTGATGCCGTCGACGATCAGCAGCGTCTCGCCGAACTCGCGAACGACTTTCGCGATCTCCTTCAGGTCGCACACCGTCGTGGTGCTGGTTTCAGAGTGAACAAGAACGACCGCGTCGACCTTGGTCTTGGAAAGCACAGCACGAAGCTCGGCCGGCTGAACGTGTGTGCCGTACTCGAGCTTGTGGTCGATCAGTTCGCAACCAAAGGCCTTGCAATACGAGGCCCATCGCTCTGCGAACTTGCCGTTGGTGATGTTGAGAACTTTCGCGCCGGGCGCGAGGGCGGAGACGAATCCCGCCTCGAACGCGGCCGTGCCCGAGCCGGTGATCGTGTAGACGTTCTCTGCCGTCTGAAAAACTTCCTTCAGGAGCGCGTGAGCCTGATTGAACGTCGCCCGGAACTCCGCGGTTCGGTGGTGATGGACCGGGCGCGAGAGGACGGCGAGGGTTTCGGGCGGGACGCTGGTCGGGCCGGGCGTGTAGAGGCGATATTTGAAGAGCATGGGAATGAGTCTAGGCCGCGAGGATGAGAGTTGATAGGGGATAGGGACTGCGACGTGATGAAAAGAAAGACCCACGACGGCGATGAAGCGGTCGTGGGTCGGTCGTGGGTCGGTTGTGGGTCGATTGTTTACGGACGGAATTTCGATCAGGCCTGTCGCTTGCGACGCAGGACCATCACACCGGCCGCGCCGAGGAGGGTGAGGGTGGTGGGCTCGGGGATAACGGAAGTTTCGATCCGCAGGTTGTCAAAGAAGTTGGTGTCGCCCCGACCGCCGCGAAGCGTCAAGTCAGCATCGCCCAGATTAGTTGAAGCACTGATAAAGGGTATTCCGGTGGTAGTGAATCCGCCGATTGAAGCGGTGTACGTTCCTGTCACGTAGTTTAATATTATTGAAAAATTGATCCACGTGTCTGGCAGCACTGTAGCGCCTGTTCCGGCCAAGAACGTGGTTATGACCGGAGGCGTTGCGGTGTCGAGTGCGAGAAAGACGGGGACGAATGTTCCGAAGGCGCCGGCTGTTGCTGTATTATTGAAAACACCGACTTCGGCGATAAGTGCTCCTGCGATGTTATAAATACCGACCGCAGCTGAAGTGCTGACATTAGTTGCGCCGGCCGCAGGTGCGGGCCGAAGAATGCTCCCGCTCACGGTGACAATGGGCTCGGGACTTACGTCGATTCCGGTCAAGTTGGTGTCACGCCAAGTGAAGGAAGACACTGGTACCGCTGGAGTTCCTACATTGCTTACGCTGACCGATTGGACTCCTCCAGGAGCAGAACGGGTCCCATCAACGTTCCAACTCGCGGATGACGTTGTCGGGAAAAAATTGGTGAAACCATCCTGGCCCGAAAGCGCTCCCACCGTGAAGGTCGGTGCTTCGAATCCGTTCGAGTCATACACAACCGCCGCGTTCGAAACGCCGGCGAGGGTGAGGGTCGTAGCGGCAACGATTGAGGACAGGGCTAGCTTACGCATGGTTCTCTCCTAAGAGGTTTGAGGTGTCGATTGACTAACATGGGTGGCCAGAGTGGATGGCCAAAGTCGAACGACTGGGAAATGTTTCGGATGCGTCCGACTGGCCGCATCGACATGCTCCGAAGAATATGCAGCGGAATATCTCTTACAAGACCCATTTGCTCATCCGATAAAAATATTTGCCTGATATATGTTAACATGGGCAGACTTTGCGGTCTTCAACTTGTTGATTCGGAGTATTCCGACACGTTCTGAATCGGAGCGATTCGATAACCGGTGTTCCGACAAGTCGGCCGCATCGGTCGCAGCCCGAGGTGCGACTTTGATCGTAATGCGTGACCAGAATCCTCGAATCGATGGCTTTCAACACACGCCAAACTCTCTTTCCCTCAAAAAGTGCTCTCTCGTGCTTTGTCGTCTCACAATTTACGGGTCAACGCTGACGCTTTTGGGTCTCCATGGGGTCTGACCTGTGCTCGTCTTCTTGATCTGGCATTTCAATCGCTGCTTCCCATGTGGCCGCCAGCTTGCTGGTGCTTTGACCAACTCGACTTGGACAACAAGCAAGGGCGGGCAAGGGCGGGCAAGGGCGGGCCGGCGGCTACGCGAGGTCGAACGCGAGTGCCCACGAAGAATCGCATCGCGGCGACATCAATAGATCAATAATCTTCTGCATAAACCGTAATTTGTCAGGTAACAACGCACAGCAGACCAAACCTCCAGACCAAACTTTTGACCCATTCGGCCAGGCGGAAGCCCCCCCGCGGCCGTCGCGATCGACTTGCCGCAGCTTCCGGCTGGACCGAACTGGTCAGGCCAACAGAATCGCGACTTCTCGGGCCGGATTCAATCACCTAAACTTGAGGGGTTCTGCTTATTCTGTAATGGACTTGACATCCGTTGTTTGCAGGCGAGATTTGACAGGTCCTCTCAGCATCATCGGGAAATTGGCATGTCTAAATCAAAGCATTTGAGGCTGACGGATGTGCGAGCGGTCTTTCGCATACTTTCCGATCTACGCGATCTGAGGCACGATTCGTCGACGCTTCACCAGCACCTTGCGAACGAATTGGTTCGCCTGATGGGTGCGTCGGCAGGATTCGCGGCCGACATTTCAGGTTGGCATGTGTCGGAAACGCTGGTGAAGGCGCGGCCGTTCTTGGCGCGACCGGCGGCGCGGATCAATGAAATGTTTAAACGTACAACCGTCGCCATCCAAGGGCAGAATGACGTCGTTGGCGGGATGAAGTCGGTCTATACTGATAATGATTTGTGGGTTGATCCGACTTACGCGCTTTGTGCTGACAAAACGGGCGCGGTGGAATCTTTCTCTATGTACCGATTGCGGAAACAGTCGGATGACCAGACCAAGTTCGAATTATTTGACCAGTTTTCCCACGATAGCGGCATGATCGATCATGTGGTCGGCTGGTACCAGGAACAAGTCGATGCCGCGGGCAAGGGGAAGGGAAAGATTCGCGTCGGGGTGGCCCATCGTTTTGGCAGGGGCGAAAAACCGTTTACTGAGCGTGATGTGGCGGTGTCGAAGCTGCTGATGGGTGAGCTGGGATGGCTTCATAAGACCGGCAGACTGGATTCACCTGTCGCAGGGACTGACAAACTTCCGCCGCGGCTGAAACAGGTGTTGCAGCTGATCTTGAAGGGCAGGCCGCCGAAGGAAATCGCCCGGACATTGGGCCTGAGTCTGGCGACAGTGCGTGATTACATCAAAGCCATCTACAGGCGATTTGATGTCAATGGACGAGACGAACTGATGGCGAGATTTTTGCGAAAGATCGATTGAGATTCAATCGGCGAGTTGCTTTTGTATATCGGCGGCGAGCTACTTTCTAAAAAAGGCAGATTAATTTCACTGATACAAACCCAGTAAGTTGCCTCGCCCGACTGTAACGATTATGGTCATACCCTTTATTTCGTCGCGTAAATGCATAATCAATCCGTAACATTTCAGCCGAATGCAGTGAATTGAATTGGACTGAATTGAGTTTCAGCGTGCCACGGCTTTGTATTCAAAGCTGTGTGTCGGGTTGCTCCACTTGCACACAGCTACGAGTACGTAGCCGTGGCACCCGACAACTGCGGATTTGCTGCAGACGGCTGAAGTGTTACGTCAATCCTTATCATGGCCGGCGCTGCGGATTGGTGCGGTCCGCTTTTATTTGACGGGTTTATTGAAGATTCGTTCGGTTCCTGCCGAATTACAACAGTATGGAGCAGAACGCGTGTAGATCGGTATGTGCCCCCTCGGCAAACGGCTGTCTGCGCTGCGGCCCGGCGGGACAGACCCTGGACAACGGCGTGCTGCTGATCGTCCCGCGCGATGCCGAAGCCGACGAGACGCTATCCGCGGCCTTCGCGACTGCAAGGTGGCAAACGTCACGCATGGGTCCGCTGCTGGTCGTACATGATGTGCGTCTTCGCCTGGCGGAACTTGCCGCACATCTTCGGTCCACGCTCGCGCCGTACACACTGAGCAGTGCCCGAGCCGCGTATGCCGGTCAGTCACATCATGTCGGTGATCTGCTCGCGTCGCTCGCGTTCGCCGAACCGCTCGACCAACTCCTGGGCCGGCTTGAACACGAATGGGTTCGCGACCTGATTGCGAGCGATCGTCTCTTCAGCGTGTTTCACCCAATTATTGATGTTCATCACGGAGACGTCTTCGCGCAGGAGGCGCTGATTCGTGGAATAGACCCGTTAACGGGCAAGACCATCGGTGCCGGGCCGATCATCGCAGCGAGCCTGGCGCTGGACATTGAGCACCAGTTTGACCAGCGGGCTCGGGTCTGTGCGATTCGTGACGGCGCGCGCGTCGTGCCGCTCGACCAGAAGCTTTTCATCAACTTTCTTCCCAACACGATTTACGACCCGGCGGTCTGCCTTCGCACGACCATATTAGCGGCGACCGAACACGGGATTGATCTCTCGCGGCTGGTGTTTGAGGTCGTGGAAAGTCAGAAAATTCCGGACATGAAGCGGCTTCTTGCGATCCTGGAGTTCTATCGAAAGCGCGGCGTGGGGACGGCGATCGACGACATGGGGGCCGGCTTCGCGAACCTGGACTACATCACGCAGTTGCGACCGGATTTTGTGAAGCTCGATCGGGAGTTCATGCTCGGCGCGATTGCAGACCTGGAAAAATGGCCGGAGTTTGTCGAGGTGGTTCGCACGTCGCATGATGTGGGCGCGCAGGTGATCGCAGAGGGAATCGAGACCGAGATGCAGATGGTCATGTGCCGCGAGGCCGGCGTCGACTTTTTACAGGGATTTCTGTTCGCCCGTCCGAGCGCTCGGCCCGAAAAAGTCACCCTGCCTGCAGGCTTTCATCACGGTCGTATGGCGGCGTGAACAGGTAAGGGATACGACGTAACGGGCAAGACGCATAGCCGGACTGCGGCCGTTCTGTTGCGTCTCTTTTGAAGCCACGTGCATTTTCGTAAGCGCGACTGCTGACGGCTGGGAAAATCGGGTCGAATGATGCCCGCAAAATCACCACGACATGAATTCCTGTCAGTTTTGTGGCACGACTCTGGAGGGCGTCACCATGTGCTGCTTTTGCCCTGACTTTTGTTTACCGACGGCTCCAATCTTTGGGCGCGAGAATTTACTGCGTTGCGTATCGCAGAGCAGAAGCTATCCGTCACCCCGACCGTTGTCGTGCCCGTTGACACGGTCTATTAAGACAGGCGAGTTTCTCAAAGTGAAGTGAGTCATCAGTTCGTCACGTCCGTTCACGTTCATACGGCGATACAGGCGGCGAATATGGTCGCGGACGGTCAGCGTCGAGAGGTTGAGCTCGAGCGCGATCTGCTTGGGTGCCTTACCGCGCACCAGGCCGTCGAGCACCTGTTTGAGTCGCGGCGGGAGTGTTTCAGCAACTATCGCGCTGGGGGGCGGGTCGAGTCGGCCTGTGGTGTAGAGCCATCGCAATTCCTCGAAGATGAGTTTCACCAACGACTGTTCGCGGCCGCCAAAGAGCTTTCCGCCCTTGCCGTAACGCTGCATGGAAACGCCGAAGATGTCGCCCGTCGGCGTGCCGTCGGCATTGATCTGCTTTTGAAACCAACCGATCAGATGATCGACGTACTTTGATTCGTGCGTGACTTGTTCGAACACCGGGAATTCGCTGATTGGCGTGTCGCTCATCATGCGACGACACGACAACGACTCGACCGGGCTTCGGTATTTAACGCCCACGGCGAAGGTCGGGTCGTCCCACAAATTGTTATTCGCCAGCAGGCCGCCCATGACGCGTCCGACGACGTCAAAGCCATGCCGCGTGCCGGTAAAACTTCGGACTCCCAACTTACTTTGTAAGCGTTTGATTGCGGAAGTTGGTTGCCAGCCGACGACGTCGGCAGCGAACCCGCCGGTAGCGCCGACGAGTTCACAAAGCGTGTCGGCCAGATGCTGATGCATGGCCGATTTGTCGTGTCGCATCTCGCGCAAATCGGACAACAACCGATAAACGCCCCGCACTTCCTCGTCTCGCAATCGCTGTGATTTCCCCATTTCAAACTCCAGCGTTGGTCGACGTCGCTCGGGCCTTTTCGCATGACATGGACGCCATCGGCATATTCATCCACTCATGGAAGTAGCGTAACATAATTGAATTATAACACTTCAGCCGAATGCCAAATTTCATGATATCTGGTGTCACGACTTGTTCGCAAGTCGTGATACGCTCAAAAATTGGTAACACTTAAGCCGTTTGTGGCGCGTTCAGGCTATAGCGGCAGCGACCCGCTTTGAAGCAACTCGCCTAAGCCCGCCACAATCACGGGCGTCGCGTCTTGGCCGCGAAGCTTCAGCGTCCGGAAAATCGTCATCATCACCGCGGGCCGAATCTGACGCTCGGCATGATTGTTGTTCGAGTCGACCTCGGGTTTATCCAAAAACGTGAACAGCTTGTTTTGTTTTTTTAGCCGTCTGGTCAGGCGAATTGCGTCCGTGTTCGTCCTCGGCAATCGGTTTATCGCACCGCTGGTAAAAGCGTTGTATTTCCTCAAAAAGCTCGAGCTTATACATCCGATCGGACCTTACGCGACGGACTGGTGCGGCCGGCCTTGATGTCGGTGGTGCCGCGTGCTCTTGATGGCAAATGATTTCAGCTTGGGACTTCTGCACAAGCCTGTGGCTGATATGACTTGTCTGCACACGTTGACCCTGAATCACTGTCGCAAGCAAGACGGATCCGATGGCGGGGAAGCGGGCGCATGACGGTCGGGGTCGTGCGCTGCCAGCCGATCAACTCGACCCGCACGCCATTCGGTTTCGCGCTTGGATCAACCCGCGACGGTCCACGACGGCTCTGAGATGCGGGCGATGCGGGCCATGCGGGCCATGTGGGCCATGCGGCGATCGGACGATGGCGGTCCGGAGTCGCAGATGTCGGTTCATTGCTCAATCCCCTGTCGCCGCCTGTGGTCGCCTGTGGTCGCCTGTCATCGGGCTTGTCCCTTTGCTCTGAATGACAAGTGCGATTGCGGACCTCTTAAACTCTGGGGAGTAAATCTTCCTGCCCATGTGGATGACGTCTTCGGATAGATGGTATCCGATGCGATCCATGTGTCGGCCGTTCGTGGGGAAGGCGAGTACCGAAACCGGTTTTTCAAAAACCCGCGTACTTATTATGCGGCTTTTAGTCTATTGAGCGCGGCCGGGGAATGGCATTCGATGGCTAAACTCTCGCGAAAACGCGGACGTAATCGACTTTCATGTTCGTTGTCGTTTGCGCGAGCGGTCCGTAGCCGTCTTGCGGTACGGCCCCTGCCCAGCTCTGGTGTTGTACTTCGCTGCTGAGGAGCATGAACTGTTCGACGCCGCTGATGGGGTTGCTGTTGACGCCGACGCGTTCTGCTTCAGCGCGGTTGACGGTCCACCAGAGTTCGCCGTCGAGGTAGAACCGCAGTTCGGTTTCGCGCCAGTCCACGCCGTACACATGATAGCCGTCACTTACGGTTGCGGCGTCGGAGTCTTTCTGCATCGCCTTGTGGTTTTCGAGATAACCGTCGACATGTACAACGGCGGTGACGCGGTCGTTGATATCGGTCTCGAAGAAATTTTGGCTGCGGTGCTCGACGATATCGATTTCTGATCCGAAGAGGTCGGCCCGGCCCGGGTTACGCTCTGCGTTTCCTCCCTCGCGCATTTCCTCGGAAATGAGCCAGAACGCCGACCACATGCCGGGTCCGCTGCTGAATTTAATTCGGGCCTCGAAGTAGCCGTATTTTTGTTCGAACGTGTCTTGTGTACTTACGATCGCATTGAAGTGCGTGCCGTTCTCGGTGAAGGTCGAGATCGTCAGGTCGCCGCCGCCCACGGAGACGGCGCTGGGCGTGATGATCGCGTCGCGCCTGGGTCCTTGTTCGAAAATCGACCATTTGGTGGAGTCGAGCGCGTTGCCGTCGAAGGTATCTTCGAAGGTCAGGCGGTACTCCTCGGCGCGTGGCGCGTCGTTGCCCACGACGACGGGCCTTGTGGTGGGGTCGAGCAAGGTCGAGCGTGCGCCGAAATGGCGGGTGGTCACGCGGTTGGCGACGACGGTGACGGCCATGCCATCTGGTCCCGGCCTGGTGTGTGAAAGCCCGTCGATCGGGGTGTTGATCAAGCCCCCGGAATTTTGGCCCCCGGAATTTTGGCCCCCGGAAGTTTGGCCCCCGGAAGTTTGGCCCCCGGAATTTTCGGCCGTGGAAAAGTCGCCCCACACGCGGATTTGCCCGACAGGGACTTTGATGGTGTAGCTTCCGTTTGCTTGGGTAAGGGTGCTGACCTGGTCGAACACGTCGAGTGTGCCGCTGCGGTTGAGGTCCGCCACGACGCGTCCGCCGCGAATCGGGTTTTCGCCCGCGTCGCGCTGGCCGTTGGCGTTGGAGTCATTGAACAACACGCCCCGGATGGTTCCCAGGGCGACTTGCCTGAGGGCGACATCTCGTCCGGAATGGCCCTTGCCGCTGGTCACATTCACCACGACCCCGCCGCTGGTGCGCTGCGTAAAAACGAGAGAGGCCTCGGCCCGGACGATCGCCCTGCCCGCAGCAACGTTGCGAATGATGTAAGAGCCTCTTGACGAGACGACTGCAGATCTCTCACTGGTTTGTCGCACACCATCGTTATTGGCATCGACATAGACAACGCCTTCAGCGCGCGGCTCGTTCGAGTCGCGCCTGCCGTCGTTATCTCGGTCGTCGAACAGGTTGCCGCTGATGGAGGTGGTCGAAAGGAGCTGTCGCTGTTCGAGTTGTTGAATCGAAAACTTCATGGTTATCCCGGTTTGAGCCTGACGTTTTGGAGGTAATGAAGACCGGACGGTGCGATGATAGCAATAATACACACTCGAATCATCCAGCATCGCGACTTTACGCAAAGTCGGCTTTGCCGGGGCGACGAGTCGGTGATTCTGATGCGCAAATTTAGCGGGTAATTCTGGAACGGGAAAGACCCCGATTGTCGAGTGATGCGTCGTCGCTGACGCTTTAGTGAGAAGGCGGTTATATTAGCGCCTAGAGGTCGGGCGGTATGACTGAGGCAGTTTAGCAGAGAGACGCAACCATGAGCAGGCGGTCGGATATCGGCACTGGCAACCTCAATTCGTCAAACACCAGCGCGGCCGGTGGAGCTTCGGCGTCGGCGACGCAGGGCCCGCGATTCAGGCCCGGAAATCGCCGCGGCGCTCCAGTTTTGCACAGGCCGGGCGGCGTTCCCTCGATCGACCCCAACACGGTTCGTCCGCTTCACACGCACAACGGCGTGCCTCCGCTTTTGTTCGAAGTCGCGTGGGAAGTGTGCTGGCAATTGGGCGGTATCTACACCGTGCTCAAGACCAAGGCGCAGGCGATGATGCGCCGCTGGGGCGAAGGATATTTTGCGGTCGGTCCGTACAACCCCGCGACCGCGGCCGGTGAATTTGAAGAGCGTCCGCCACCAGATTTCATCCACCGCGTGTTCGAGCAGATGCGCGACGAAGGCGTGAAGTGTCACTTCGGCACGTGGCTGGTTCCGGGCAAGCCTTCGGTAATATTGCTCGATTATCATGCGCGCCACGGCAGGCTGCACGAGGACAAGTTCCTGATGTTCTCCGACCACGGCATCGCGACGCCGCCCGATGATGGAGAATTGAACGACGTCATCAGCTTCGGCTTTACCGTCGCGGATTTCTTCAGGCGTTTGATGATCGAGATTCCGGAAGTGCCCGTGGTGGTGCATTGCCACGAATGGATGGGCGGCGTGGCGATCCCGCGATTGCGACATCAACAGACGCCGGTGAGCACGGTGTTTACCACGCACGCGACCTTGCTCGGGCGATATCTCGCTGGAGATAATCCGTATTTTTACGACCACCTGCCGTTTTTCAATGCCGACGTCGAGGCCGAGAAATATCGAATTTTGCCGCGACATCTGATCGAGAAGGCCGCGTCGCACGCGTCGCACGTCTTTACGACGGTGAGCGAGATCACGCGGATCGAGGCGGAAAAACTCCTGGGCCGAGCGCCCGATCTCATTTTGCCCAACGGCATCGACGTCGAAACCTACGAAGCGCCGCACGAGCTTCAGCACTTCCATCACCAGTTCAAAGAGCAGATTCACCAGTTCACGATCGGGCATTTTTTCCCGAGCTACTCGCTAGATCTAAGCAACACGCTCTATTTCTTTTTGTCCGGTCGCTACGAATACATCAACAAGGGCATCGACGTTTATCTCGAAGCACTCGCGCGATTGAACGAGCGCCTCAAGGCTCAGGAGGACAGCCCGACGGTCATCGCGTTCATCATCACGCGGGCGGCAGTCAAAACCGTCAACGCCGATGTGCTGCAGACGCAGGCACAGCTCGACCAGCTCTACGCCTATTGCGACGCGATCAAGGACGAGATCGGGCGAAAGCTGTTCATGGCGACGGCCGCAGGCAGGCAGGTTCAGCGCGGCGAACTGATCGATTCGTCCGTCGAAATCACACTCAAACGCCATATGGCCGCGCTCAAACGGCACCGCCAGCCGGGCGTCGTCACTCATGACCTCGTCGACGATGCACGCGACCCGATCCTGCGCCATCTTCGACACCGGCACTTGGTCAACGCCGCGCATGATCGCGTGAAGATCGTCTATCATCCGCAATTCCTCAGCAGCATTTCACCCTTGATGTCGCTCGACTACGACCAGTTCGTCCGCGGGTGTCACCTGGGCATCTTCCCCAGCTATTACGAGCCTTGGGGCTATACGCCCGTCGAGTGTCTGGCCCGCGGAATTCCGGCCGTCACCAGCGATCTGTCGGGCTTTGGCGCGTATGTCAATGCGACCATGCCGGGCGACGAGCACGAAGGACTCTTCGTGCTGAATCGGCGTGGACGAAGTTTCGAAGCCGCCGCCGATGATTTGGCGGATTATTTGTTCAAGTTCGCGCAGATGACTCGTCGCCAGCGGATCGAGCAGCGCAACAAGGTCGAGCAGATGGCGACCTCTTTCGGGTGGGACAAGCTCATCACGTTCTATCACGATGCGCACGATCAGGCCCTGCAACGCGTCGGGCAGAAGAGCGGCAGCATCACTGTTCGGCAGTTGAGCTAATGCTTGATCGCGAAATTTACTCGAGTCGTGTTACCAACGCCCTTCCCTGGCGAAAACAGAACGCGACTAACGCAAAATTTCTATCGATAAAATGACTATTAACACAATGTCTATTAACACAATGTCTGGCAACACAATGTCTGGCAACAAAGTGTCTATCTACTCAGACTCTGCGTCACCCAAGTTTCCGGCACGTCCGGCAGGACATTGACCCTCAAAAACAACTCAGAAATCGCTCGCCAGCCGGGCCGAAAGTCGCGTATCACTGATTTTGCGCAATCAAACCACGGTCGAGCACGAGAATGCGGTCGGCCTGCTTCGCGATCGTGCGGTCGTGCGTGACCATCACTATCGTTTGCCCCTCTTCGCGATGCAGGCGATTCAAGACGCTCATGATCTGAAGGCCCGTGTCGAAATCGAGGTTGCCCGTCGGTTCATCGGCGAAGAGGACGCGCGGCTTGTTCATCAGCGCACGCGCGATGGCGACACGCTGACGCTCGCCGCCCGAAAGCTGCGACGGGCGGTGCGTGAGACGATGGCTCATGCCCAGCGTGTCGAGCAGCTTTTTCGCATCTTCGCGAACGCCGGCGCTTTTCTTTCTGAACCCAAGCCACGACCACTTCACCATCGAAGCGAGCATGGTGTTTTCCAATACGTTCAGCTCGGGCAACAGGTGATAGAACTGAAAGACGAAGCCGAAGGATTCGTTGCGAATTTGAGCTCGCCGGCGCGGCGGCAAGTCGTAGAGGCTCTCACCATCGAAGGTGACCGTGCCGCTGGTGGGTTTATCGAGCAGGCCCATGACGTGAAGGAGCGTGCTTTTGCCCGAGCCGCTACGGCCTTCGATGGCGACGAATTCGCCCTGGTTGACGTGAAGATCGACGCCGCCCAAAACGCGGATCGTCGCGTCGCCCATCTGAAAGGTGCGTTCCAATTTGCGTGATTGGAGAAGGGGCTGCGAAGTAGGCTGGGAAAGATTTTCGGGCATCGCGATTTATTCGAAGCGGAGTGCTTCCACAGGGTTGAGCCATGCCGCACGGACGGCGGGGATGATCGCGCCCAGCGTGGCGCTGACGATCGCGACGGCGTAGATGATCAGGGCTTCGGTCGTGTCGAGTCGGTTGGGGATGATGTCAAAGCCGTAGGTCTCGGCACTCCAGATTTGCACGCCCAGAATCTTGCCCATGAGCGTGTGGATGAGGTTGATGTTGTGCACGATGACCCAGCCCAATCCCAGGCCCATTCCCCCGCCGACGACGCCGATGATCGTGCCGTATCCGAGGAAGATCTGGGCGACGCCCCAGCCTGTCGCGCCGACGCTTTTGATGATGCCGATGTCGCGCGTTTTCTCGACGACGATCATGTAGAAGATGCAGAAGATCAGGAAGACGGCCACCAGCGAAATCAGGCTGAACAGGAACGTGATCAGCACGCGTTCTTTTTCGATGGCACTGAGGAAAATTGATTGACGCTGCTCCCAGGTTTCGACCCGCAGAGCGCCAAAGCCCGCGACCTCGCCGCTGATATCGCGAACAATGACCTCGGCCTGATCGCGCACGTCGAGCGGGTTCACTCCCGCGCGTGTTTTGATGTGCAGCTCGGTGATGCGTGCGGCATCGACGCCGTCGCTCGACGCCTGCATGCCCAAATCGCGCTGCAATCTCGCGATCGGGACGTAGACATTTTTCATGTCGTGCTGCGGGGCCTGCGTGCGCGAGTAATCGACCAGCCAATACGTCTGGGGCGAGAGTCGTATTTCACTTTGCGGCTGATTGGAATCATTGGGCACGACCGTGAGCCTTGCGCGCGCGGTATAAAGCCCGGCCGGGACGTTGGTCTTGCCGTCCTTGTCGCGTCTGATGCCCACGACGCCCGAAGCGACGATCATGCCCGGGTAATTCCGCGCAGCTGGCGCGAGACGCTCGGAGACGTACATTTCGTAGGGGACATCGGGCAGGAGTGCGAAGCTGGCGTTTTCCTTCGCCGTGGATTTGTCGGGCAGTTCCTTGAATTGCCGGCCGAGCGAATCGCGGAATCGCATCACGCGGTCGACCGGATCGAGGTTCGAACCGGCTGGCGTTTCGGTGAGCAGGCCCATGACCTGCACGTAGTCTTCGATGTTGCCAATCTTCACAAGGCCCGGCGAGGTGACGACGGACGTGACGGCCTCGACGCCGGGCAGCTTCTTAATCTCGCGCGCCATCTCCTCGTAGCCCTCAAAGCCCTGCATCGAGCCGCGGAAGACCACGACATCGCCAGTCAGCGCGCGAAAGCTTTCCTTGAACATGCGTTGCCACCCGCCCATGACCGACAGCACGATGAGCACCATGGCCGTGCACAGCATGACGGCGACGAGGCTCACCCATGCGATGCGGCGCTTGCGGAGGTAGCGGAAGATGAGAAGCGGTTTGTACAAGGCGAAAAGCGGGTAGCGGGTAGTGGCGAGCGGGTAGTGGGTAGTGGGGAGCGGGTAGAAAAGGCTTATTTTACTTCGCGCTCAACTCTAATTCTCCTTGCTTTTCTGTTCCTGACGCATCAGTGGAAAGAGCACGACATCGCGGATCGAGGCCGAGCCCGTGAGGAGCATGACGAGTCGGTCGATTCCCATGCCGATGCCGCCGGCCGGGGGCATGCCGAACCGGAGTGCGGTGAGGAAGTCTTCGTCGACTTTTTGTTGTTCTTCGCGGTCGCCGACCTGGTGCGAAAAATGCTCGGCCTGGATGTCGGGGTCGTTCAGCTCTGTGTAGCCGGGCGAAATCTCCTGGCCGTTGATCGCCAGCTCGTAAACATCTGCGAAGTAGTCGTCGTCCTCACACCGCCGTGCCAGGGGAATGACGACGCCCGGGATGCGTGTGACGAAGCACGGATTGATCAGCGTCGGCTCGACGAGTTTTTCGTAAAGCTCAGTCAATTGTTCCGCGGGTTCGGCGTGCTGCTTGACGTCCTTTGCCGGATTGTCCTGACGAATCTTAGATAAGAGCGCGAGATCGATCGGCTGCTTGTCGAAGTGCCAGCCGGTTCGCTCGGCGACCAACTCACTGATGGTGCGGCGCGGCCAGGGTCTTTTGCTCAGGTCGATCGTCTTGATGACCTCGCCCGCCCCGCCGGCCGCGTCGTTCTTGTGCTCGATGACGAGCGTGCCCAGCTCTTTTTGTGCGATCGTGCAGATCATCTCTTCGACGAGCTCGCTCATGGTTTGCCACGAGCCAAACGCCTCGTACGCCTCGAGCATGGTGAACTCGGGATTGTGCCTTGGCGAGACGCCTTCATTGCGGAAGTTGCGGTTGATTTCGAAGACCTTGGTCATGCCGCCCACGAGCAAACGTTTGAGGTAAAGCTCGGGCGCGATGCGAAGGAACAGCGGCATGTCCAGGGCGTTGTGGTGGGTTTTGAACGGCCTGGCCGCCGCGCCGCCGTGGATCGGCTGGAGCATGGGCGTCTCGACTTCGACATACCCGCGGCCGCGAAGAAATTGCCGCATCTCTTCGATGATGTTTATGCGAAGCTTCATCACGCGCATCACATCCGGGTTGGCCCAGAGATCGACGTAACGCTGGCGATAGCGGTGCTCGACATCGGTGAGCCCTTCCCACTTCGCCGGCGGCGAAAGCAGGCTCTTACTCGCCATCTCGATCGACGTCGCCCAGATCGTGATCTCACCCGTTTTGGTCGAACCCAAAGGCCCGGCCGCGACGATGAGGTCGCCCAGATCAAGATTGTCGCGAATCGTCCAGCTCGTGTCGTCCACGCGTCTGCGATCGATGGCGATCTGCAAATCGCCCGTCTCGTCGCGAATCGTCAGGAAGCTGAGCTTGCCCATGTCACGCTTAAGCACGACACGCCCCGCCGCCTTGCTGATCGGGCCCTGATCCTGACCGAAATCAGGCGAGTGAGCGGCACGGATGTCGTGAATCGGCGAAATGCCCGCAGTCCGCTTGCCGAAGGGAAAAATCCCCGCGGCACGCAGTTTATCGAGCTTTACCCTGCGGTCTGCGACGTGGTGATTGACGGAATCGGGCGTGTGTGGCGTTTTTTCAGACATATCGACGGCGGCTTGGGTCTTGTAACGAGCGAAGATTGCCGATGATAAGGGAGTGCGACCCGACGTGAAAGCATGGAAGCCCGATCTGCGCGCAGAAGCCGCTGTCACCGCAGTCGTGCTTTTCGCGCTTCTCGTATTCAACTTTCCCAACAAGGCCGACGCCCAGACTCGCACATATCAGACCGAGCACTATCGCCTGGTGACGGACGTCGATCCTGATCTGGCGGCGGATTTGTCCAGACGAATGGACGCGATGTTCGAGGAGTACAGCACGCGCCTCGCCGGTTTCGCACGCGACGATGCGAACAAACGGTTCAACGTTTTTGTTTTCACAAAACGCAACGACTACATGCGGTTCATCGATAACCGCCTGCCCAACACGGGCGGCGTGTTCATTCCGCAAAAAGATGCGCTGGCGGCGTTTCTTGAGACGCAGGGACGTGACGCACTTCGGCGAACTCTGCAGCACGAGGCGTTTCACCAGTTCGCGTTCCAGCACGTCAGCGACGACATGCCGCTATGGATCAACGAGGGCATCGCGCAATTGTTCGAGGAAGGCATCTGGACGGGCCGCGGATTTATCGTGGCGCAAGCGCCGCCTCGCCGGATTCGCCAGCTTCGTGCGGACATGGTCGCAGGCAAGTTGACGCCCTTCGACGACTTCATCGCGATCGACCATCAGGCCTGGGCGAGAAACATGCGCGACCGCGAACGCGGCGCGACGCAGTACAATCAGGCGTGGGCGATGATCCACTTTCTCGTCTACGCCACCGACCAGCAGGGCAGGCCCGCGTATCGTAAAGAGTTCAACCAGTTACTCCGCAAGATCAACGAAGGCACCGACGGCCAGACGGCGTTCAAGCAGGTTTTCGGCGAGAACTTTCGCGGCTTCCAGCAGCGCTTCGTCGAATGGGCGCAAACGCTCCAGCCCAGCCGCGAGGCGAGCTATGTTGAACGTCTTGAGGTGCTGGCCGATCTGATGATGTTGCTTCGCGAGCGCGGGGTGAAGTTTGATTCGCCCGTTGACATGCGCAAACACCTGGCCGCGGGCCGGTATCAATTGCAGTACACGAAAGGTCAGCTCCGATGGAGCAGCGAGCCGGAC
>JBBQKP010000058.1:0-17391 GCA_038326995.1 Tepidisphaerales bacterium | reverse complement strand
GTTGAAGGAAGCCCGTGCGAGGATACTCGAGCCTGTGGTTACACAGACCTGTTGACTGGAGAGCCGGATGCGGGAAATCTGCACGTCCGGTTCGGAGGGAGGAGAGGCCAGAATCAACTGGCCTTTCCTACCCCTATCGCGGGGGGGTCGCGATGCTTTTTCGGCGCGAATGGTCCGGAGAATTTTGCGGACCCTACAGGATTGCTTACCCGCTCATGTCACCCGTCGCTTGCGTCCGCGAACAAGTCCGCGGCGAAACGAGGAAGAAGATGCGCTTCGGGATCACTAAAGGGGAAACATCTCTTTTTCCGCTTCCCGCCGGTTTCTCGTTTATGACTTTTCCTTCCTGGGGCGGCGGGGTCAGACGACGAAATGCCAGTGGTTGCCCACTGTCGTCGGCGCTTTGCGTTTGCGCGATCACGGCGATGCGCAAGCACGCAAGTGCGCAACTGCGCAAGTGCGCAGGTGCGCGAGTGGAATGTGTGGCATTGACATGAGTCTAGAGCACTCAGGCGAACTCAAATGTGCACATTTCGGATCGGCCGGGGTAAGCGGCGGCGGCGTAAGGTGAAGCCCGGCCGGGGGTTGGGCGCAGAGCTGGGGGCTAATGAGTCGTGAAAATGCGGGGTCAATGAGTGGTCAAAGCGTGGTTATAAGGTGCGAAGGGGTGGTAAATGCTGGTATATGGCGGTGAATCAAGGCGAATCGAATCTGGTTCGGCGACGCGCGCGAACAATGGCGTGGCTGCGGTAGGCGCATGTTAGGAAGGTGGGTGAGCGGTCGCGTGTTACTCTTCCTGAAAGCAGAACTGATTCCCGCCGCGCCAGGCACCGGTGGTGGGGTCGATGCGGTTGGTGATGTAGAGGGGAAGGGCTTCTTTCTTGGGCATGTAGCTGCCGTGACCGTCGACGTAGAGGGAGTTCAGGCCGTTGCGACGGTTGTGGCGGAGGTAGTCGGTGGAGTAGTGGATAAGCGGATTGGCGGCGGCGGGGGTGAGAGCATCGCCCGTGTCGCCGAGCTGGCCGGCATGGCCCGAACTGTCGGCGACGAGCACGACGGCGGTGGACTTTTTCACTTTCGACAGCTTGGCGGCCCCGCCGAACTTGAATTTGAAAATCTCCGCGAAGCTGATGGACGTGCCGTCGAACGCCTGGATTCCCGAAAAGCTCGGCACGATGAAACGGCCGGGCGTCTTGGGCGGGAGCCACGGATTCATGCCGTACCCGCCGATGAGCTGGAATCGGCTGAGCGAGTTGCTGAAGACGACCAGCGGGTCGATGACGATCTCGCCCGCAAGCGGCTCGCGTTCGAAGGATGGGCACTGAAAAATGCTGGTCGCGCGCGACATATCGAGCTGCTGGACCGGCAGTGTGTCGTACTTACCCGGAAACAAGTCCTTGTAGCCCATATACCTGGCTATAAAGAACGGCCAGGCGAAGCCGGTCGCGTAACCGTCGGCCGGGCCCGAACCTGCGGGGGAGAACCCCGAACCGGGAATTTTGTAATCATTGCTCGCAAAAGGCGCGGGTATCCAGTCCTTGTTCGCGACGCCGTACATCGCAAAACCGTTGTGGATTTGCCTCAGGTTGGCATTGCAGGCGGTGGTCTTGCCTTGCTCGCGTGCGGAGTTCAGACTGGGCAGCAAAATTGAGATAAGGACGGCGATGATTCCGATGACGACGAGCAACTCGACGAGGGTAAAGGCGGGTGCAATTCGAGTGGGGCGTGTCATGAGTAGTCCTTGGTCGCGGCAAAGCGATTATGCGGGTTAGGACGCTGGCAGGGAAGTGAATATTCCAATAAAAACGCCCGCGGCTAAGTTGCCGTGGGCGTTAAGGGTCGTCAAAGCGTGAGAGAATCAGAGATTAGGCCAGTTCATCGAGCAGTCGATCGATGGCCGCATCCACTTTCTCGGGGGTTTCGTAAGTTCCCGAAGCGATCTGTTGCCTGACATCGGCGACTTTGTCGGTTCGTACATCCTCGACCTTGGCCTTTTGAAGCAAGGGGGAAAGGCCCGAAAGTTCCAGACGGTCTGCCGCTCGGGTGGGAGCGGGCTGATCGATAGGGTTGAGCTGCGCCTGCTGCGCGGCATTGACGAGCGCGGTTGCCTGAACGGGACGGTTGCCTTGCAGCGGATTGATTGAACTCATGGTGCTCCTGAAAGTGGGACTGGATGTTCCGCCTGCGGGCCTTCCTCGCCCGGAGGGATCGATCGGACCTGGTTGGTCCGCGTTACATTAGCATCATCGGAACACCGGCCGCGCAATCTTGAGCCGGGCGACAGAGTTAGCAGTGGTCGATAAGTGATTATTATTAGACGTGTTATAGATTTTCGGACGTGGAGCAGCGCAGAATTCTCATGCGACCGGCAAAAATTTCGCGTCGGCGAGGCGCTCTGCATATTCCCCAGATTAACATCAGCGAGTATTGGGTGCCGCAAATCATCCGATTGCAGTTTTTAGCTATGAAGACATTGATGAAGCGAGCTCACGCGAATTTCGGCCGGCCCGTCCGGCAGGACATTCTCTATCTGAATTTGCCGGGAGAGATCGCGCGCGATGCGTCTTGTGTCCATGACTGTCGGATAGGAAAGGATGGCATTGATGTTTATTAAACGAGACCGGGCCTGATCTTTGGATCAGGCCCGGCGAACTACTTGAGACATACTTCTGACTTATAGGGAGACTGATTGATCAGTCCCAACCGATCAGTCCCAACCGATCAGTCATCGTGGGGGAGCAGGAAGCTGTCGGCGGTGTCGAAGGGTCCGGTGGTGACAGCCGCTGCCAGGTTGATATTGGCGATGTTGGAGTCGGGGGTGGTAACGGTTCGGGCGGTGTAGATGTTATCGCGCTGAACGCCGGCGAAGGCGTTTTGGACGAATTCAACGTGACCGTCTCCGAAGAGGATGTTCTGTCCGTCTTCGTCGTGGTTGTTGCTGTTGCCAAGACGCTGCTGAGCGCCTGAGCTATTGGAGGTGACGAGCGTCACGTTGTCGTTCGTACCGATGATGCCGGGGTTGAGATCGGCGGCGACGGCGAACTCTGAGGTGAGGCTGTTGTTCAGGCGGTAGCCTGAGCTGATGCCGTTAGCGCTGGCGAAGGGGCTTGCGTAGCTGTAGGACAGGTTACGCTTCACGCCATCGACGCCCTGCCAGTTGGTCCAGTTCTGCTGGCTATTGGAGCCGCCACCGAAGTTCCAACGTTCTGCCGAGCTGCTCGGGCAGGTGAATACTTCGCTGGTGATGTCCTGGGTACGGAGCAGGAGGAACAGCGAGGCCGACACGTCGTTGAACGCGGGGGCATTGCTACCGGCCGCGGTGCTGAACGCGTCAGCGTTCGCGGACGCGACGGAGGCTGCGGCGTAGGGGGTGCCCCAGGTGGTCGCAGCGTTGGTGCTGGCGAGTGAACGGGGGAACGCACCGTTGCGCTGCTCGTTGGAGTACAGCAAGAGGGCCTGGCCGATTTGGCGCAGGTTGCTGGCGCACTTCACTCGGTTGGCCGTCTCACGAGCGCGGTTAAGCGACGGGAGGAGGATCGAGATGAGCAGGGCGATGATGCCGATGACGACGAGAAGTTCGACGAGGGTGAAACCCTTCGACGACGTCTTGGATGCATTGATACGGGTCATGTGAAGCTCCTTTTGAGCGTCAAATTGACTTTCCCGTGCTTTGAAACCCATTCAAATCGTCGTCAGACCTGCAATAAGAATCGTGTTCTGGCGCAATGATGAGAGAAATGATTGCGTTGCCGAGACGAAGAAGTGTCCCGAGACTGCCAGCCGACGTTTCTTGTTTGCTTATCCGGACTCAGACCTGAATAAAAGTTCATTGCACGAGCGACACTTTCGGCCCGGCGAACGCCGCCGAGCCACCCACCATGCTTTATTGAATGTTTTCACTCAACTCGCATGGCAGGCCTATTTCAATTTTGCGCGGTGTCTACTCGTGTCTATTCGTGTCTACTTGTTTCTACTCGAGTCCACCAGGATTTCTCCAGATTGTGAACCAACGGGGCAAAGACATTGTACAGACCAGACCGAAATCCGTCTCTTCCGCGACTTTCTTCTTCCTTTGTTCTGATACCATCATTCTGACCTTCTTATCACAGGACACTTCCGCAAGTGGACCGATAGAAGAAATTCAGTAGATTTTCCGCTTCCAAAGTTCGATTCGCATTTGTGAGCGGCTCGTCTTCGTACTCTGTTTGTCCGCAGTCCCGCGTGTGTGAACTGCGGAAAGGTATCCTATCTGACTGTCATCTCCAGTCAAGTTTTGACCTTTGTTGATAACAGCCCTCAGAAACACGCGACAAAAACCCGCCTGTACCGCCCTCACATTGCCAGCATCGCGTCGCCGTAACTGAAAAAGCGATACTCGTGCTCGATCGCCTCGCGGTAAATCCGCTTTTGCGACTCGGGCCCGACCCATGCTGCGACCAGTGCGATCAGCGTGCTTTTGGGAAGATGGAAGTTGGTCAGCAGGCCGTCAATGAGCTTGAACTTGTACGGATGCTGGATCAAGAGGCGAGTCGACCCCGCACAAGGGTTCAATTCCTCGCCACTTTCCTGCGACTCCAGCACTCGGCACGTCGTCGTCCCCACCGCAATCACCCGACGTCCTTCGCGCTTCGCACGTGAAATCTGCCCCGCCGCATCTTCTGGAATTGCGTAGTGCTCCAAATGCATGTCGTGGTCGTTCAGGTCGTTCACCTCAACAGGCTTGAACGTGCCGATACCTACATGCAGGGTCAGCCTTGCGAGTTCAACGCCGCTTGATTCCAGTCGTTCTAGCAACTCGGGCGTGAAGTGAAGACCAGCCGTCGGGGCGGCAATCGAGCCGGGCGTTTTCGCGTACACCGTCTGATACCGCTCCTTGTCCTCTTCGTCCCGCGCATCTTCGTGCTTGTCGCGCTTGATGTACGGAGGCAGCGGCATCCTGCCGACACGCTCGAACAATTCGGCCGCATCCTGATCTTGTTCGAACTCCAGCGTGTACAGGCCTGCATCATGCTTCTCCAACACCCGAACCCGCACGCCGGGCCCGCGTTCGAGCAACAGCCATTGTTCCACGTAAACGGGCCCGAGATTCTTCAGCATCCCCGACCATCGCCTGGGGTGCGTTTGCGATACGAACAGCCCCTGAACAACGCCGCCCGTCGATTTGATGAGATTGAACCGGGCAGGCGTCACGCGTGCGTCGTTCATCACCAGCAAGTCGCCGGGCCCAAAGAGCGACGCGATCGCGTTGAACGACTGATGATGTTTTATCTCGCCCGTTTGCCGATTAAAGTGAAGCAGCCTCGAACCCGCACGATCGGCGGCCGGGTGCTGGGCGATGAGTTCGGGCGGGAGATGAAAATCGAGTTCGTCGAGGGTCATGGAGGGAGTGGGCAGTTTAATGCGAGGACTGAAGCAGTCGCCGCTTGCGACGGCCTGACCCTCAATTACCTTGCCTGCGGCGGCGGGGTCAATTGATCGGCGCTGAGAATCTCACGCACGCGCTTGGCGCGTTCGGCATTTTTCGCGCGGATCGGAGCCGTATCCACCGCCAACAATTGCGAAACGTGCTCCATGAGCTGCTGATCGAAGGCGGCGGTCTGGTCGGGCGTGGTCGAAGTCCTGCGCGCCTCAAAAAGCTCGGCCGCGCGTTTTCGAAAAGCCGGGCTCGCGACTTCGGGCGCGTTTTCAATCGCACGAAGGGCTGCGATCTGCTCGGGCGTTACCTTCGCGACCGTCGCACGCCTGGCCTGCTGCAGATAAATACGCCTGGCACGCAAAACCGGCACATCGCCCGCCTCGGCGAGCTGTTCATCGCCAGGCCCCCCGTATTGGTTCACCGTCCCATCTTCGCCCGGCATGATCGTCCATGCCGTGGTCGCATTTTGTTGCTGAACGCGCACGATCAACCCAGGCGGCTGTGGGAACACGCCCTGGCGCACTTGCCTGGCGATTTGAAGCCGGGCGCCGGCACCCTCACCCGGATCACGCAGAAGTGAACCCGAAGGTACGCGAGGCAAATCGCCCGGTTTGCCCAGCAGCGCGAGTCCCCCGCCCGTGATCAGCACGACGGCACCGCCCATCAAAACCAGTCGATCAAACAGCCTCATCTAAAATCTCCGGGCAAACTTATTCCTGCCAATCTCGCATCAACTTCTTACGGGGTGGTCGGCGGGGTCGGCGGGGTGACGACCACGACCGGATCCCACGGGTCCATCGCAGCGCGGGCGGCGTCAGGTAACTCGGTCCGTACGCTGGTGTCGAAAAACATGTAGTTGCTGCCGCGAGAAATGCCGTGGCGAAATTTCTCGACGACGCGATCGAAATCGCCTTGCTCCATATAGTAGTCGCGTTCGACCGTCCGCTTCTCGCCCGCGACGACCACATCACTCGCCGTCTTTGAACCGAATTTCGTCTTATTCGCCTTGATGTTCTGGTCGGCGATGTGTTGATTCACGCAATAGCTATGACCTTCGCGCGGCTCGTAGTCTTCCGGGCACCGCATCGCGGCAGGAATCAGATCGGCGGCGGGAAAATCCGTCTCCGCCGTCGCGGAGAACGGGTCCCACGCGCTCTCGGGCTTCAGATAAGGCAACGCCGCCGGAAGTTTGGGGCGATACATAGGCATCGGCCAGCGCAAATGAGGCATCACGTTCGTGCCCAATGTTGATGGGCGATTGTCGGTCGTGCTCCGCTCGCCCACCGGGAACAGCCAACCCTGATTCTCGTTGCAATAAATCTGGATAAGCGTACCCAATTGCTTCAAGTTTGAAGCGCACGCGACTTGATTCGCCTGCCTGCGGGCACGCTGCAGCGTCGGGAGCAGGATTGCGATCAAAAGGGCGATGATGCCGATCACAACCAACAACTCCACCAGCGAGAAGCCAAACCTTCGGCTGGCAAGGCTTCTGGTCAGGGGCTTATGGCGGTGTGTACGATTCTGCGTCATTGATTGCCTCATTAGTGATCCAATTCTATTACAATCGACCGGAAGAGCAGTTTCGTCAAGACAATTTTTCTAAAAGCCCAGCACGACATTTTTGCTGTAGTCAGCTATTGACCGATCGTCAGAAGCCGCGATTGCGGTCATTCGTTGATAAACGGCAATCCGGAAGTTTTTTGAGAAGCCAACGACGAACCGCTTGGTTCGTCCGCAGCTCCTTCTTTGGGGTCATATCTATGTAGTCAACGATGTGTCGGCAAAGCGCGACCAAGATCACTCCCAAACCATCGAACGGGAAATTGGCCTGCGTCGACCTGAATCGCGTTCATCGCATTTGTCCCTACACCGTCGGCGTCGAATCCATCGCTTCCACCCGGACTACTTTAGCGTCGAATTTTTCCTTCAGCAACGCGATCAGCGGATGGCTCTCGATTGCCGACATGTCGACAGTCGGGCGATTGTCGGCCTCGTCGGGCTGCACATCTTTCAATGAGGGCTTGGCCTGTCGCGATGACGTCGCCTGTTCCGGCCGGCTTTCTTGTAAAACTCGCGACGCCTCCTCTGTCCGAATCTCCACCTGCACGGGCCTGCCGATCACGCGCGCGAACTGTTCGGCCACGGCCTGGCGCTTTTCCTTATTCGAGTGCAACATCGACCCGCTGCCCGCGTTGGCATATTCAAAGCCCAGCGTCACCACGTCTCCTTCGATCGCTTCCAAGCGTCCGTTCGACAATAGCGCGGCCGTCCCCGGGCTCGCCTGTTTGAAATGCCCCAGAACCTCCGCCCAGACGACTGTGTTGTCCGTCTGATGGAGGGCGGTCGCGACTGCGATCTCACTGGGCTTCGTGGGTACAACAATGGTCGACTTGGGGGCTGGCGTGGGCGCTGGCTTGGGTGCTGGCTTATTTGCTCGCGTGGGAGCGTTCTTGAACGCCGCGAAAATCGATCGCTGCGCCTCAGCCGGCGCGACCTTACCCACGGCCGGGAGGGCATCGCCGTCGCCTTCACTGTCGTCTTCACTGTGGTCGTTGTTAGTCGATGTCGTTTCAACAACCGTAGCTGGCGCACTCATTTGCTCGGGCGGTTTCTGCGGCGGCCTTACTTCGCGAGAAGACGAAGCTTCACCGGCTAGGGGCTTTTTTTTTTCGCCCGCCGCTTCGATCTCGTTCACCTCGCCGATCAGTTCATCAATCCGCGCGAACTGTGCACTGAGCGCCAGTCGAACGAAGCACGCATCAAGCAGCGCCCGGCCGACCATGCTGCCGCGAAGCTGACGCCTGAGTTCTTCAAGCACCGCGATGTTCTGCACGAGCGACACCGCGTCGAACGCCATCGCCTGCGCGTCGACATCGGCCTTGTTCAGCCCGGCGATATCGACCAGGTCCGACGCGCTGCCACAGGTGTTGATCAATAGCAGGTTGTGGAAGTGATCGGTGAGGGCTGCGACCAGCGTGTCGGCGGCGAGGCCGTTGTTGATCAGCTTGTTCGCCTGTGTGAGCGTCTGCTTCGCGTCGCCTTTGCCGATCGAAGCGGCGAGTTCAAAAATTGCCGACGCACGCGGCATGCCCAGAAGCTGCTCGATCGAGTCCGTCGTCAATCGCTTCTCGCCCACGCTCAGCAATCGATCCAGAAGCGATAGCGCATCACGCATGCTCCCGGCCCCGGCCCGAGCGACCAGCGTCAGCGCTTCATCATCCGACTCGACGCCCTCTTCCTTCACGATGTGGCGAAGGTGCTGCACGATCTCACGCGTCGGGATGTTGCGGAAATCAAACCGCTGGCAACGCGACAAGATCGTCGGCAATACTTTCTCGGCCTCGGTGGTCGCGAGGATGAACTTCACGTGCTCGGGCGGCTCTTCCATGATCTTCAGGAGCGCGTTGAACGCCGCCTTGGAGAGCATGTGCACTTCGTCGATGATGTAGACTTTGAAGCGGCTGCGGGCCGGGCGAAACCGGGCGTTTTCGATGATGTCGCGCACGTTGTCTACGCCGGTGTTGCTGGCGGCGTCGATTTCGATGACGTCAATGTCCTCGCCTTTGGCGATCGCCTGGCAACTGTCGCACGTTCCGCAAGGCGTGATGGTGGCGGCAGGGAACACGTGGCAATTCAGCGCCTTGGCGAGGATGCGCGCCATCGACGTTTTGCCGACGCCTCGCGTGCCGGTGAACATGAACGCGTGGGCGATTCGCGAGGATTGGATCGCGCGTTTGAGCGTCTGCGCGACGTGGTCCTGGCCGATCACCTCGTCGAAGGTGCCGCTGCGGTATCGTCGTGCCAGAACGGTGTAGGCCATGGATGTGCGAGTATACGCGGCGTGTGGGGCGGTGTCACCGAGCATCACTCCGCAGGCGGTGGCGGGCAATCTTATTATTTTAAGCGGCATCCAGGCTTTGACGGATGCGCGATTCGTTTAGCCCGGCTGCTCGCGGCCCGGTCTGTTTCGTAAATGTGATGGAGCAATGAAAAACGATTCGATGAGGTCCGAAGCTTCACTTGCAAAACAGCCGGGCGCCTATTTACGTTCCTCTTGCCTCCTAACCGATCGTGGTGTAGTGTTCATTGTAGCCGTTCATCCGGATCAATGGATGAACCGCCGCTCACATAACACCTATTTCCCTACCGGAGAATCAGATGGCGACCACCCGCAAGCACCTTTTCACCAGCGAATCCGTCAGCATGGGCCACCCCGACAAGGTATCGGACCAGATTTCTGACAGCGTGCTCGACGCCATTTTTACTGAAGAAATCAAGGCGGGCAACGACCTTCGCGGCACACGCGTCGCTTGCGAGACGCTTTGCACCACGGGTCAGGTCATCGTCGCCGGTGAGGTCAAAACCAATGTCTACATCGACGTTCAGGAAGTCGCCCGAGATGCCATCAAACGCATCGGCTACATCCACCAGGACATCGGCTTCAGTTACGACAGCTGCGGCGTGCTGAATGCCTTGCACTCGCAGTCGGCCGACATCGCACGCGGCGTGGACAACGCACGCGACGCCGGCTCAACCGCCAGCGCCGAAGAAGAAGGCGCGGGCGATCAGGGCATGATGTTTGGCTTCGCATGCGACGAAACTGACGACCTCATGCCTTTGCCGATCTGGCTCAGCCACCGCATCGTCGAAAAACAGGCACAGCTTCGCGACAGCGGCGTGCTCAAGTACCTCAGGCCCGACGCCAAGAGCCAGGTCACCGTCGAATACGACAACGGCCGCCCGACCAAAGTCCACACCATCGTCCTCTCCACTCAGCACGATCCGTCGATCCTCAAGGGCGAGGTCGTCAGTGAAGAAGCGAAGGCGGAGATGATCGAAAAGATCATCAAGCCCGTGATTCCGCAGCAGTATTTTCATGACAAGATCATCTATCACATCAACCCGACGGGCAGGTTTATCATTGGCGGCCCGCACGGCGACACGGGTCTGACGGGCCGCAAGATCATCGTCGATACCTACGGCGGGCGTGGTCGCCACGGCGGCGGCGCGTTCAGCGGCAAGGACCCGACCAAGGTCGATCGATCGGCCGCTTATATGGCACGCTACGTCGCCAAGAACATCGTCAAGGCCGGGCTCGCCAGCGAAGTCGAAGTCCAGCTCGCCTACGCCATTGGCATCGCCAGGCCGGTTTCGGTTTTCGTTGACACCAACGGCACGAACAAGATCCCCGAAGACAAGATCAGCGATATCGTGCAGAAGATTTTCCCGCTCACGCCGCGCGGCATCATCAACCACCTCAAACTCTTGAACCCGATCTACCGCGCGACCGCCCGCCACGGCCATTTCGGTCGCAAGCCCGACGACGAAGTCGCCGGCAGCTTCACGTGGGAAAAGACCGACCTCGCCGACACGCTTCGCAAAGCGGCCGGGGTTTAGTCACCGGCGTCGGAGCCGCGACATACTGACGATCAGGCGAGAAGCCACCAGAAACGGTGATGAACATTCAGCCGTTTGCAGAGCTGAGTTGCTCTGTAAAAGGTTGGCTTTGGTCCGCTTAGCCGCGCACGTCGAGCCGCGGAAGGTCATCTGCTTCATCCGCGCGGAGAGTCTTCGAACGGCGGCGTGGTTTGCCTTTTTTGTCGCGAGACTGTTTGTCTTGGTCCTGATGATCCGGGTGATCGTTTGATTCTTTACGCGCGTCGGGGTCTGCCGCGTCTGTACTTTCCACCGCGGGAACAAATACATCCGCCCGGCGGGGGGCAATAGTTGCCGCGGCGGCGTTCTCGCGGGCCTGCTGAATCTGGGCCGCTTGCACCTGCGCGACAGCACCCGCGAGCGGCGTGATCGAATTTGTAATACCGTTCATCACAGTAGAATCATCGGCGAAATGAGATTATTTCAGTCAGCACAAAAACACGTTCAGGCATTCCTTATTGCTGCCCATAACCCTGAAATTTCAAACCGAACCGAAAAAACGGACAGCGATTCTAATGCACCCAGCACGGCTCGAACGTGCAACCTTCGGTTCCGTAGACCGATGCTCTATCCAATTGAGCTATGGGTGCCGAGCCACATAAAATGACATATTTCATGAAATTGTCAAGCCTGTAGCTGGCGTTTACGCCGCGGTCTGCGCGCATGTTCGCTTGACATCGTGTGGTAGGTCGCACGAGAAAACCGATCGTGCCGGGTCTTTGGTTTTACGGCGGCGATTTGCGGGTACATTCCCCCGCATGCTTCGTGACAGCCTTAGCCAGAGCCTTCGTGCGACCATTCTCTGGGGCGGTGTGTCGGGTTATATGGCTGCGTGCTGGGGCGCGCTGGCGGCGCGGGGCGATGTACGGCTTGAGGTCGTATCGCCCGCTCCGGTATCGGCTGCGCCGTTCGACGCGAAATTGCTCGAAGGTCAGAACGTTTGCCTGCTTTCCCCTGCCCAGCATCAGGATTACGAATTCGTTCGCGAGGCCGTCCTAAAGGGCGATCCGCAGGTCGTGGTCTTGCCGGGGTGGATCAAGTCACATCACGGGCCAAGGCTCGCCGCCGACCAAAAGCTCGCGGGCAGGCGACTGGTGATGTTTCTCGACACGCCATTCAATAACGGACTGAGGCAATTCGCCGGCCGATTCGTGCATCGTTCATATTTTCGAAGAATTTCGATCGTGATCGGCGCGAGTGACCGTTCCAGAACGCTGGCCATGGTCCTTGGTTTTGACGAGAAGCGAATCCGCACGGGCTGTTACGGCTTCGACTTCAAAGCGTTTTCGCGGGCGACTGAGGTGCGACGCGAAACGAACAAACAGCTTGAGAGCTGGCCGCGAAAGTTTCTGTTCATGGGACGATACTTCTCGCCTCACAAGGGGCTCGACCTGCTCGTGGAGGCATACAAAGTCTATCGCTCGAGCGCGGCGAATCCGTGGGAGCTGATCTGCTGCGGTACGGGGCCTGACGCGTGGCTGCTCAAGGGCGTTGCGGGCATCACCGATCTGGGCTTCGTTCAGCCGGGCGATCAACCACAGGTGATGAGCCAGTGCGGGGCGTTCGTCCTGCCAAGCAGGTACGAGCCCTGGGGCGTCGCACTCGCGGAGGCGGCGGGCGCGGGATTGCCGCTTGTTTGCTCGTCGCGATGCGCGGCCGGCGTCGATCTGGTACGTCCGTACTTCAACGGACTCATGATCGGCCCCGAGGACGTCGGTCAACTCGCACGCGCGATGCACTGGATCGATTCGAAATCGGCTTCAGAACTCGACCAGATGGGCGTACACAGCCAGCAGTTCGCGCGGGCGTTTAGCGCGGACATCTGGGCGGCGCGGATCAGCGCGTATCTGCACGAAGCGCTCGATTTGCCCGCGTAATCGTCACAATCGTTACGACAGGATGCGATTCCACCCGACTTCAGTTCACGCCCCGAGATCTTACCGAAGCGCGCTACGCGTCTTGCCGACAACTAAAAAGGGCGGGTGACGCCCAACGTGTCGCTATAGATATGGAGGCATGGAAGGGTGTTATCGCGGGCTGAAAATGGCTTTAGCTAAAATTTCAACTTCTACGATTTACACCTGTCGCTCCTGCGGGGCGAAGCTGGTTTACACCTTCGTCGATCTCGGCACGGCCCCGCCTTGCCAGCGCCACGTGACGCCCCAGAACTTCGATCGCGCCGAAGCGACTTATCCTTTGCATGCGTTCGTGTGCGATGCGTGCTGGCTCGTGCAGGTGCCGGCCTATCTCCGGGCCGACGAATTATTCGATCAGGACTACGCGTACTTCAGCAGCTTCAGCACGAGCTGGCTCGCGCATTGCGAGAAGTATGTCGGCATGGCCGTCGATCGATTCAAACTTGATGCAGCGAGCAAGGTCGTCGAGCTGGCGAGCAACGACGGCTATCTGCTTCAATATTTTGTGAAGCGCGGCGTGCCTGTCCTGGGCATCGAGCCCACTGCCAACACCGCCGCCGCCGCGATGGAAAAGGGCGTGCGAAGTCATGTCGCGTTCTTCGGCGTCGAGACCGCAAAACACGTTCTCAACACTGAAGGTTCGGCCGATCTGGTTCTGGGCAATAACGTGCTCGCCCACGTGCCTGACATCAATGATTTCGTCGGCGGGATCAAAATTCTGCTTGCAGCCAAGGGAACGTGCACGATCGAGTTCCCGCATCTTCAGCAATTAATTCAGCACAATCAGTTCGACACGATTTATCACGAGCACTATTCGTATCTCTCACTCACGGCCGTCCGAACGCTCTTCGCCCGTCACGGCCTGGTAATTTTCGACGTCGAAGAACTCCCCACGCACGGCGGGTCGCTTCGCATCTTCGCCAGACACGAAAGCGACCCGCGCCCCATTGAATCAACAGTCGAAAAGATCATCGCCGCCGAGACAGAATTCGGCCTGACGTCCATAAACCGCTATCAGCGCTTCGCAGAACAAGTCCGCGAAACCAAACGCCTGCTTCTCGACTTCCTTATCAAAGCCAAACGTGACGGCAAATCCGTCGTCGGATATGGAGCGCCAGGCAAGGGCAACACGCTGCTTAACTACTGCGGCATCCGAAGCGACTTCATCGACTACACCGTCGATCGCAGTCCGCACAAGCAGGGAAACTTTTTGCCCGGCAGCCGAATTCCCATCCTCGCACCCGAGCGGATTTTCCAAACCAAGCCCGATTATGTGCTGATCCTGCCCTGGAACTTACGTGACGAGATCAGCACGCAAATGAAAGCGATTCGCGAGTGGGGCGGCAAATTCGTCGTGCCGATTCCCAAGGTCGAAGTGTTCTAACAAAAACGGAGAAATATCAAGATGAAAGTCGTTCTATTTTGCGGCGGTCTGGGCATGCGGCTCAGGGAATATTCGGACAACGTGCCTAAGCCGATGGTGCCCGTGGGGCAACGGCCCATCATCTGGCACCTGATGAAATACTACGCCCACTACGGATACCGAGATTTCATTCTCTGCCTCGGCTACCGCGCCGATGTCATCAAAGACTACTTCCTCAACTACTCCGAAACGCTAACCAACGACTTCGTCCTCTCCGGCGGCGGGCAAAACGTCAAACTGCTCTCCAGTGACATCGACAACTGGAACATCACCTTCGTCGACACCGGCATCGACGCCAACGTCGGCCAGCGTCTGCGAATGGTGCGCAAGCACATCGGTAATGACGAGTGGTTCCTCGCCAATTACTCCGATAACGTCTGCGACGTACCCTTGCAGCAGCTCGTCGATAACGCCAAAAAGCAGGACAAGATCTTCAATTTTCTGACGGTCCGCCCGAGCCAGTCGTTCCACGTCGCGCAGGTTGATCAGGCCGACCGGTCGCGTGTCACCGGCATGGTGCCGGTTCGCTCGTGCGACGTCTGGATGAACGGAGGGTTCTTCGTGCTGAAAAATGAGGTGTTCGATTACCTCGCTCCCGGCGAAGATCTCGTCGTCGAGTGCGTCGAAAAACTAATCGCCAAGAATCAGGTCGCCACGCATCATCACGACGGCTTCTTCGCCTGCATGGATACCTTCAAGGAGAAGATGTTACTCGACGATTTGTACGCGCGCGACAATGCGCCGTGGGCAATGTGGAAGAACAAGGTCTGATATCTTTCGACCATGTATTCGACCATGCCCAGCTTCGCGGATCTTTCGCGCGTCAAAAGCGCGATGTTCATCGGGGCACACTCCGATGACATCGAGATCGGCGCTGGCGGGCTGTTGATGCGGCTCGTTCGCGAATCGCCCGGCGTGGAAATCGCGTACGTCATGCTTTCGGGCGACGCCACGCGACACAACGAAGCCCGAAACGCCGCCGCCGCATTCACACATGGGTGCGGTAAGCTCGACCTTCGTCTGGCGTCGTTCACCGACCGCTTCTTTCCCGCAGAGCAGACCGAGATCAAAAAGTATTTTGATCAACTCAAGCTCTCTACGTCGCCTCAGCTCGTCATTTGCCACAAGGCAAGCGACAAGCACCAGGACCACCGCGTCGTGAACGAGCTCGTCTACAACACGTTCCGTGCGCACCCGATTTTGGAATATGAGATCCCCAAATGGGACGGCGATCTTTCGACGCCGAATTTATATGTTCCGCTTTCAGACGATATCGCGACACACAAGGCCGAGCTATTGATGGAACATTTCGGAAGCCAGCGGAGCAAGCACTGGTTCGACCTGGAAACGTTTCGGGGCTTGATGCGAATCCGCGGCATCGAGTGCAACGCGAAATACGCCGAGGGTTTTCATGTGAGGAAGATGGTGGTGTGAGGTGAGGAAGGTTTCAGCTCAGCAAATTCTTGGCGTGTAAGCCTTAGCTCGCGAGCCGGACGCGTTCGGTTTTTGATCGCACTGACTTTCCTCGTACTGCCTTTAAGATCGGTGATTTTTCCAATTCGGCGCGACTCTCTTTTGCGGCTTCCTTCAACTCGTGCATCGCATCG
This sequence comes from Tepidisphaerales bacterium, assembly GCA_038326995.1. Taxonomy (GTDB): domain Bacteria; phylum Planctomycetota; class Phycisphaerae; order Tepidisphaerales; family Tepidisphaeraceae; genus JBBQKP01. Next base: position 1,593 of record JBBQKP010000058.1, on the reverse strand, counting down.
CGTGCCATCTCGAACGCTTCGGGGATCGAACGTGCCTGTGTGATCACAGCTTCATGAAATGGCGCACGAACCGTAAGCCAGCCCTTCTCGACCGGCGTCACTTCGAGAACGAGCTTGCCGTCGGTTACAAGATAGGTCTTCACTTTCATTGCACGCATCGTATCGGGCTGGAAACACTTTCACGACCGAAGGCCGTTCGCACGATTTACTCCACGTCGAAATATTTCGCCTGCGGGTGGTGGGCGACGATCGCGTCGGTCGATTGTTCGGGCACGAGCATGTAGTTTTCGCTCAGCGTCACGCCGATTTCTTCAGGGGCAAGGAGCTTGACGATCTTCAGGCGGTCTTCGAGATTCGGGCAGGCCGGGTAGCCGAAGCTGTAGCGGCTGCCTCGGTATTTTTGCTGGAAGAGTCTTTTGACTGACGAATCGTCCTCGCTGCCAAAGCCCAGTTCCTGCCGCACGCGCTTGTGCCACAGCTCGGCCAGGGCCTCGGCGCATTCCACGCCAAAGCCGTGCAGGTAAAGATAATCCTGGTAGCGATTTTGCTCTCGCAGTTTGTTGGCGAGTTCGGTCGAGCCGTCACCGACGGTGACGAGCTGGAGCGCGAGCACGTCGAACTGGCCGCTCTCTTTCGTGCGGTAGAAGTCGCTGATGCAAAGCAGGCGTCTGCCGACTTGTCGGGGGAAGCTGAAGCGTTCGATCTCGACGGGCGTTTTGCAGGGCGTGATGTTCTTGGAATGATTTATTCCGCACGCGCACTTGCCCGAAGCGAAACAGGCCGGGTCGTAGACGATGAGCTGGTCGCCGTCTGCTTGAACGGGGAAGTAGCCGTAGACCACGCGAGGCTGAAGGAAGCCGTCGGCGATCGCCTGCTGCTGAAGCTGTTTGAAGACCGGCTCGGCCGTGTTGGTCATCATCGCTTCGAATTCTTCGTCGCTCAGCTTGCCCTTCTTCAGCCCCCACTGTCCTTGAAACAGCGCGTTGGGGTTGATGTAGCTGAAGAGAATTTTCGGGTCGAGATCCTTCACCACGCGTCGGCCCCAGAACGGAGGCGTTGGCACGATGTTGTCTTTTGCGACAGCCTCGATATTCGCGGCGACGGTCGAAACAGGCTTGACCGCCCCGGCGCGCATGGCCTTGCGCTTCACGGCGCGCTCCTGCTGTTCGCTGTAGATAATCTCTGTCTTTCCGCTGCCCACGTGGTCCATGACGCGAAGCCCGTCGAAGGCGTCCTTGCAGTACAGCAACGGTCCTTTATAGAGTTCGGCCAGGGTCTCTTCCGCGTAGTCACGCGTCAGGGCCGCGCCGCCGAGGAGCACCGGCACGTTGATGCCGACGGCGTTCATCGCCTCAAGGTTTTCCTTCATCACCGCGACGCTTTTTACCAATAGCCCGGACATACCCACGGCCTGCGCGTCATGCTTTTTCAGTGCTTCCAGGATGTCATTAATCGGCTGTTTAATGCCGAGATTGAACACCGTGTAGCCGTTGTTGGTGAGAATGATATCGACCAGATTTTTGCCGATATCGTGGACGTCGCCCCTGACGGTTGCGAGCACGATTCGTCCCTTGCTGCTCGAACCGTCGACCT
>JBBQKP010000057.1:0-17442 GCA_038326995.1 Tepidisphaerales bacterium | reverse complement strand
GGCCGAACGCTGATGGTGTTTGGGAATCAGCCAGGCGTCGTGCGAGCGCGAGGCGGGTACGTTGAGCTGGCCGGTGTCGAGGCGGGGATGGATTCGAGCATCATCGACACGATGTCGTCCAACGACGATTCGCTCGTGCTTGCCGTGCCCGAACCCGCACTGGCGGCGGTCGGAAATCTCAAGCTGCTATATCGCCTGAGCGCGACGCTTGGTAGCAGCTTCAACGAGCAGCACGTGCTTGAAGTCGTGATGGATTTGGTCTTCGAACAGGTTCGGGCGGATCGCGGGATCATTTTGCTTATGAATACGAGTGGCGAACTCACGCCGCGTGTCGTGCGCGTGCGCGACGACCAGCCGGCGCGGTCCGTCTCGACGACAAGCGGCACGGTGTTGATGTCAAAACCCAGGCCGGAGTCGCCGGAGAAAATCCACGCGTCGCGCACGATCATCAATCACGTGATCACGACCGGCTCGGGCGTACTGAGTTCGAATGCGATGTCCGACCCGCGATTTGCCAAAGGCAAGAGTGTGCACGATCTTGGCATTCGCTCTGCCTTGTGTGTGCCGATTAAAGCAAGGCGAATGGACGCTTCGACGCGAGTTCGCGTCGAGCCACCCGTCGAAGGAGACGGCGAGATTCTGGGCGTGCTTTATGTCGATTCGTCCGTTCGAAATTACACCTACAGCACCGACCAGCTTCGTCTTTTGAGCGCGATCGGATTGCAGGCGGGACTGGCGATGCAGAACGCACGGCTTTACCAGAACGGACTGGCCGCAGAGCGACTGGCGGCGGTCGGTGAAACGACTGCGGCACTCTCGCACTCGATTAAAAATATTCTTCAGGCACTACGCGGCGGGGCCGACGTGGTCGATATGGGTCTGCGCGCGAACAACCTGGATCAGAGCAAAAAAGGCTGGGGAGTCGTTCAGCGAAATCTCGACAAAATTTACAACCTCACGCTTAATCTCCTTGCTTATTCCAGGCAGAGAGACGCGGGCAGCGAACTGATCAACCCGCGAATCATTATCAATGAGTGCGTGGAACTCGTTGCCGGAGTTGCGACGGAACGTGGCATCATGGCGACGGCGGAAGTGGCCGACGACGTCCCGGCCGTGCCGCTCGATCCCGACGGCATTCACCAGGTGCTCATGAACCTTCTTTCGAACGCAATCGACGCGATACCGCCGGGCAAGCCGGGCGTCGTGAACGTTCGCGCGACCTACAACGCCGCGGGTCACTTCACTCAAATCGACGTGTCGGACAACGGCACGGGTATCGACCCCGCACTCATGGGCAGCCTGTTTCAACTGTTCCACTCTACCAAGGGAAATCGCGGAACAGGGCTGGGCCTGGCGGTCGCGAAGAAAATAATTGAAGAGCACAACGGCACGATCGTGTGCTCGAGCAAGCACGAAATTGGAACCACATTCACGATTCGCCTGCCCACGCCCGACACACAGGCTGACCCGGGCAAAACCGTCGGCGGCTCGACCACACGGTGAGTCCGGATTAAGCTCAAACAAATCTCCCTTCACCGGCTACTTCGCATGAACACTCGCGTTGACATCATCAGCATCGGAACACTCGCCAAAAATCTCATCTGGAGTGAGCAGCAACCCATACGCACACAGCACGCCACGTGCGCACTCATCCGTACGGGCAAGCGCGTGATTCTGGTCGATCCGGGATTGCCTTCGGTGATACTCTCCGCCCGCCTTCAGGAGCGTGTGGGCCTAAGCGTTGCTGACGTGACCGACGTTTTCCTCACGCACATCAGCCCTTCGACGACGCGCGGCCTGGATGCGTTTGATAAGGCGGACGTTTTCGCGAGCGAGCTTGAGCTCGAAAGTGCGCCGCCCGCATCGGAGGACGGGCCGGATTTATCGGCGGTCAAGCCCGCGCCCGACAAGCTCGCGCCTGGGGTCGATCTGTTTCCGCTCTATGGATTTACGCCCGGCTCGTCGGGCCTCTTGGTCATCGCGGCCGTCCACAGCACGCTCATCACCGGCCCGGCCGTCGCGTCGCTCGATCACTTCCTTGCCGGCCAGATTTTGCCCGAGGCGATGGACTACAAAACCGCGCGCGAGGCGCTCGCCGAGGTGTATGAGATTGCCGACATCATCGTGCCGGGATTCGACAACACGTTCATCAACCCGCGCCAGTTCGGCGGGTGATGATGATCGCATTTTTAGATTTCTATTGCGCCTGATCAGTCGAGATTCATGATCAGTCGAGGTTCATACTCATAAGGAACTGGCCGTTGCTCGGAACCTTTTCGAGGCGGCCCTTTAGCAGTTCGACGGCCTCGACGGGGTTCATGTCTGACAGCACGCGGCGAAGCCGATACGTCAGTTCCAATTCCTTCTTATCCAGCAGCAACTCCTCGCGGCGTGTGCCCGAAGCATTGATGTCGATGGCCGGGTACACGCGGCGATCAACGAGGCGGCGATCAAGGTGAAGCTCGGCGTTGCCGGTGCCTTTGAACTCTTCAAAGATCACTTCGTCCATCTTGCTGCCCGTGTCGACAAGAGCTGTGCCCAGGATGGTGAGCGAGCCGCCGTTTTCGATGGCACGTGCGGCGCCGAAGAACCGCTTGGGTTTTTGAAGTGCGTTGGCGTCGACGCCGCCGGTGAGAATCTTGCCGGAGTTGGGCACTTCGGTGTTGTACGCACGGGCGAGTCGAGTGATGGAGTCAAGCAGAATGACAACATCGCGGCCGTATTCGACGTAGCGCTTTGCCTTTTCTATGACCATTTCCGCGACCTGCACGTGGCGGCTGGTGGGCTCGTCGAAGGTGCTGCTCACGACCTCGGCCTTGGTGTTGCGACGCATGTCCGTCACTTCTTCGGGACGCTCATCCACCAGAACAATCATAAGCATGACTTCGGGATTGTTGGCACTGATGGAGTTGGCGATCTTCTGCATGAGAACCGTCTTGCCCGTGCGCGGCGGGGCGACGATGAGCATGCGCTGGCCCATGCCGATGGGGGTGACCAGATCGACAATCCGCATATTCAGGTCCTTCGGGTCGTTCTCCATTCGAAGACGCTTGTGCGGATGCAGCGGCGTAAGGTCTTCAAAGTTGGTGATGTCATTCACTCGGCCCGGCTCTTCGTCGTTGATGGCTTCGACGCGCAAAAGCGCGAAATAACGCTCGGATTCTTTGGGCGGCCGAATCTGTCCCTGAACGGTATGGCCGTTGCGAAGACCGAAGCGGCGGATCTGTGAAGGACTGACGTAGATGTCGTCCGGGCAGGGGAGATAGTTGTATTCGGGGTTTCGCAGGAAGCCGAAGCCGTCGGGAAGAATTTCCAGAACGCCTTCGCCGAACATCAGGCCGTTCTGTTTCACGCGGGCGCGGAGAATCTGGAAAATCAGATCCTGCTTTTTCAGGCCGAGGTAGTCGGTGATGCCGTCTTCACGTGCCATGACGTGGAGCTTGTCCACGTCCATTCGCTGAAGTTCTTTGATGTAGAGATCGCCCTTTTTGACCTGCTCGTATTTGGCGTTGGTCTCGGCGTCGATGGTGGCGACGTCGTCGTGTGTGTCACCGGAGAGGCTCTGGTCGTCTGAGTGTCGGCTTGTAACGGCGACCGGCGCTGCGGTCTCTGTGTCGGACGATGCCGATGCACGGCCGCTATCTGTTTCAACCTCAGTTTCCAGAGCTTGGGTCTGCGGCGCTTCACTTTCCTGGCGTTCTAGGGCCGGTGTTTCTTCGACCTCAACGTCGGCGGGTTTGGTGCGTTCACGCGAGGTGGTGGATGATCGACGACTGCGGGTATTGGATTTCGCCATGGGTGGAGTTTCTAAGAGGTAGGTGGTTCAGCGTGCGAAAAGCGAGTTGATGAGATTAGTAACTGATGGAATGAGTCGCGTGAAAGGAGTGGCGCGTTCGCGATCCTGAAACGTGCTCGAAGAGGCTTTGAAGGATGCTCGCCCGAGGAGAAGAATGCCTTATGAACGGTAGCGGATTGAAGCAGGGATTTGATGGAAGGAAGGGAGGGTAACGATGAGACGGAGAGGGGATGAATTTAAGCGTCGGTGTGAAAACGTTGAGTGTGGGAGGCCTAGACAGATATTGCGTCGCCTGTAGTGAGAAGGTTTGAGGAGCCGATCCCGGCGGTATTGGTCGTCTGACGAAGGCGACTCATTACGCACTTTAGTTTCAGGAGGTCATCTGATTCGATCCTTGCCTCGACCGATGTAGAAACACCGAGCAAAGCAGGAACACTTCAAATCGCTTGCCAAGGACGGCAGGTCAATGAGACCTATGGAGTATAGGCACACATCGTGCATGGTTGCAACACCGTTAAGATAGACCCGCGTAAAATACGCGATATACTGTGGTCCACTGGCGAGCGGTTGTCGCCCAAGGCTTGCGTAGCTCAGCAGGATAGAGCATCGGTTTTCTAAACCGACGGTCGGCGGTTCGAGTCCGCCCGCAGGCGCTGATGTGAAAGTTTTATTTGGTCCCTTCTTTCGATTGATGCCGAATGAAATTAGCGCGGCGCTAATGCCTGACCCGTCGTGCATTTGCTAAACTCGGTGAATGACTACGAACAAAAAAGTTTCGAAACTTGTGGCTGCTTCGCTTCTGTCTGTCATGGGTTACATGTCGGCACAGACATCAGCGCAGAGTCCGACGACGGGAAATGTGATCTTCATCCACCCCGACGGCGCGGGCCCTTCGACGTGGGGCGCGGCACGTTTGATGGTCGCCGGGCCGGACGGTGAACTCGAGTGGGACAAGCTTCCGCAGATCGCGGTGTATCGCGGCCACATGTCCGATTCACTCGCAGGAACCAGCAACGGCGGGGCGACTACGCATGCCTTTGGTGTGAAAGTGGCATCCGGCGCTTTTGGAAACAGCAAATCCGGAATCGACGACTGTGATCTTCTGGACGCGTCCGGCAAATCCGCATCCGTCGCGATGCAGGCCATTCGCCAGGGTTTTCCAGTCGGGCTGGTGAATAGTGGAATCGCACCCGAGCCGGGCACGGCCGCCTTCGTCACCTCGGCCGCGCGACGCGACGAGTACGACAACATTGCCAAGCAACTCATCGACAGCAACGCCGACGTACTCTTCAGCGGCGGTGAGAAATATTTTCTTCCCAAAGGGGCCAAGGGCGTTCACGGGCCGGGCGCACGCGGCGACTCAATCGACCTGTTTGAATATGCAATCTCCAAGGGCTACGTCGTCGTGCGAACGCGCGACGAGTTGCTTTCTCTCCCCGCAACCACGGCCAAAGTGCTGGGAGTGTTTTCATCCTCGAGCACCTTCAACGATGAAACCGAGGAAGACCTCATCAAGGCGGGCCTCCCGAATTTCGACCCGCTCGCCCCGACCGTCGGCGAGATGACCGACGTCGCCATCAAGATTCTCGCGGCAAAGAATAAAAATTTCCTCCTCGTCGTCGAAGAAGAAGGCACGGACAATTTCGCGAATGCCAATAACGCCAGCGGCACGCTCGAGGCTGCGGCGAGGGCGGATCTGGCGATCGGCGTCGCGAGGCAATTCCTGTCGGCGAATCCGAACACGCTGATCATCACCACCGCCGACTCCGACGCGGGCGGACTGAACGTTTATGCCAGCAGCCGCATGCCCCAAAAATCGCCCGAAACTTCTGGCAACGGCGCTCCGGTGGACGGCATTCACGGTGCGAGTTCGCCAGCGTTCACCGCCAAGGCCGACAACACAGGCAAGGTCATGACGTTCTTCATCACGTGGGCGCAGCGCGAAGATTCGATGGGCGGCAATCTCGTGCGAGCGGCAGGATTGAATTCACAGGAAGTAAACGGCTCGATGGACTCGACCGAGATCGCGCCCCTGATTCGCAAGACGCTGTTCGGCGAAGACCGGCCGGTGGTGAAGAAGTGAGTTCAAACATTTGCGCACTTCTAATTCGATAGACGATCGTGTCTATCGGGCATGGAACAACAGGCGATCAAAGCCTAGACTCTGCTGATGACTTCAACGAATTCACCCGCAACACCTTCGGCCGCAAGTTCAACTGCCATTCCGAGTGTGACTCCGGAACGTCTCGCTCAGCTTCGGCAGGCGACCGAACGCTTTCCCACCGACCCGCTCGGTTTTTTCTCTCTCGGCCGCGCGCTGCTTGAAAGTAATGAGCACCACGACGCGATCGGCAACCTTCAGCGTGCGCTCGCACTCGATTCCAAGTTGTCCAAGGCCTATGTCCTGCTCGCCAGAAGTCAGCTCGCGATGGGCCGAAGCGAGGAAGCGACGAAGTCGCTGACGGACGGATTATTGGTCGCTCACCAGCGCGGCGATCTCATGGTCAAGAACGAGATCATCGATCAGTTGAAGCTACTAGGCGCGCCCGTCCCCGACTTCGAAGTGCCAAGGGAAAATCAGGACATCGGCGAGGGCCAGGTGCTTGATAAGCGAACGGGCAAGGTCGGGTCCAAGCTGAAAAAGCCGCCGTTCCGCAATGCGATGGGCCAGGTAATTTTCGATAACATCTCGGCGGAGTCGTGGAAGGAATGGGTCGCGATGGGGACGAAGGTGATCAACGAACTTCGCCTTCCGCTCCATGATCCCAAGGCGCAGAAGGTGTATGACGATCACATGGTCGATTTCCTGAACATTAAGGATTTGCTGTAAACGATTCTGGAAAAGCAGTCCGTGAGAAAAGAACAAAGCCGATCCTGATGAAAGGATCGGCTTTGTGTTTTTGGAGTCGGAATGAAGTCGAACTTACTTGAGTTCGACAACGCCGCCGGCGGCTTCGAGAGTCTTCTTGAGCTTCTCGGCTTCTTCCTTGGGAAGAGCTTCCTTGACGGTCTTGGGTGCGCCTTCGACGAGGTCCTTGGCTTCCTTGAGGCCCAGGCCGGTCGCGGTGCGAACTTCCTTGATGACGGCGATCTTCTTGTCCGGAGCGGACGACTTGAGAACGACATCGAAGGAGGTCTTCTCTTCGGCGGCGGCGGCGGGAGCTGCACCAGCGGCGACGGCTGCGCCACCACCGGCTGCGGGTTCGATGTTGTACTTATCTTTGAGGTAGGCGGCGAGATCAACAGCTTCCTTGAGGGTCAGGCCGACGATTTCGTCACCGAGTTTCGAGATTTTTTCTGCTACGTCTGACATATGAGTTCTCCGACCCGTAACGCGGGTCAATCGTGTCTAGAGGGCTGATCCTGCGAGCAGGACCGGCTTTTCGTCCCGCCTTCTATGCCGCACTCACGTTGAGTGTGTTTAACCCCGATGGGGACAGAAAAGGCATGCCGGACATTTTCGAGTGGGTTAGTTGTGATGTGATGATCAGGCGGCCGGAGCGGCATCGGGAGCCGGAGCTTCTGATGATGCTTCAGCGCCGCCAGCTTTTTCTTTCATCTCTTCGACAGCCTTGATGAGCGAAGCAACCTTGGAGGCCTGGCCCTTGAAGATTCCGCCGAGCTTGCGGCCCGGGGAAAGAATCGACGCCAGCACGTTTGCGATGGCTTCGTCGCGGGTGGGAAACTTGCTGACTCTTTCAAGGCCGGGAATGCCTTCATAAACTTCGCCTTCGAAGAATACGCCGCGGATGCCGAGCTTGTCTTCTTTCTTGCGGTGATCGACGAGTAGTCGTGCGATGGCGGTGACTTCGGCCTTGTCTGCATAGACGAGGGCGCTGGGGCCGTCGAGCAGCTTTTCAAAGCCCTTGAGCTTCGAATTGCTGGTCGCACGTCGGGCGAGTGAATTGCGAACGACCAGCATTTTCATGCCGTGCTGGAACAGAACACGACGCAGGCCGTTGTTCTGATTGCCGGTCATGCTCTTAGGATCGACAACGGCAACGCCGCCGAGTTCGCTGAGTCGCTTGGTGTAATTCTTTTCCAGGAGATTTTTGATCTTCTTGCTCATGGGGGGAGGCTCCGATTAGGTGTAATTTCTATTGAAGTGAGGGATACAGGGCAGACGACGAGTTGGCCGGGATTATGCTACGTCGACTTTGACGTAAACCGCCGGGCTCATGCTGCTCTTGAGCACAATCTTCTGGATGTAGACACCTTTGGATGAAACGGGGCGGAGCTTCTTGATGGCGGCGATCATCGCCTGGCCGTTCTCGGTGAGCTTCTTGCTGTCGAAGCTGAGCTTGCCGACGACGGTGTGGACGTTGCCGCCGTCGTCATTGCGGATTTCCATCTTTCCGGCTGCGAATTCGCGGATCGCCGAGGCGATGTCGGCGACAACGGTACCGGCCTTGGGCGAGGGCATCAGACCCTTGGGCCCGAGCACCTTACCGAGCTTACCGACGAATCGCATCATGTCCGGGGTGGAGATGGCGACGTCGAAATCGGTGAAGTTTGTCTTTTCGATTTCCTCGACCAGCGAAGCGGAACCCGCCTTGACCGCACCAGCTTCGGTGGCGGCGGCGATGAGGTTGTCGGGGCAGAACGCCACGACGCGCTTGGTCTTGCCGATGCCGTGAGGGAGAGAAAGCGACGTGCGGATACGCTGGTCGTCCTGCTTGGCGTCGATGCCGAGCTTGAAGATCAGTTCGACGGTCTGGTCGAATTTGGTGGGCTTGTAGGCCTTGAGAATCTCGACGGCGGCTTCGAGGGCGACGGCCTGCTCGAGCTGACGCTTGACGGCCTCTTTGTAACGTTTGGACCGCTTGACTGTTTCGTCGGCGACCTTGGGCTTGTTTGTAACTTCTGCCATAGCTGATGCTCCTTGGAAGGCCCGAATAAGTCGGGCCAAAAGCTCCCACTGTTATGACGCCTGTGGTGGGGCGATAGTATTTACTTTTTCTACTTCTTCGGTCGCTTGCCGGGCTGTTTGATCGGCGGCGACACGACATTGGTGATCAGGAAGACGTCGATTCGGTGTTCGTCGAAGTTGCCTTCTTCGGTCGCGCCTTTGAACTTCGGTGCTATGACCTGTAGCGTGTGTCCGCCCTGGTAGAGAAAGGCGAGCTCGTTCGATAAAACCGGGATGTCAGACCCATCGCTGGTAACGATGGAGAATAGTTCGAATGGGCGTTCTTGCAGAAGTTGTTTGATGCGATCAGGGCTGACACCCGAAATTGTAATCACTTACGGAGTGACGTCGATGCCCATCGAGCGAGCCGTGCCTGCGATCGTGCGGGCGGCGCGCTTGGCGTCGAACGCGTTCATGTCCTTGAGCTTGCCGACGGCGATCTTTTCGCAATCCGCCATTGTCAGCTTGCCGATCTTGTTCTTGTTCGGCTCGCCGCTGCCTTTTTCGGCCTTGACGGCGTCGACGAGCAGCGTGCTTGCGGGGCTGGTCTTGATTTCGAAGCTGAAGGTGCGGTCCTTATACGTCGTGATGACGCAGCCGACCTTTTTGCCCTTGAACGCCTGAGTGGCGGCATTGAACTGCTGGATGAACTGACCGGGGTTCACGCCGTACTGACCCAACGCCGGCCCGATGGGCGGTGCGGGCGTGGCGGTGCCGCCGTTAGCGTAGATCTTGAAGACGTGAATGATTTCTTTCTTTGCCATTAATATCCTGTCGCGAAGATTCGGGCCGAGCAATGTACACGAGTTTTTAGGGTGTTGCAATAGTCCGGGAAAGAAGACGATCCGCAGCAGGCAGGCATTCCCGGGCTTGTGTCGCAATAAAAATAAACGGAGCCGGTGAGATTCGAACTCACGGTGCCATTGCTGGCACGTCGGTTTTCAAGACCGATGCATTAAACCGCTCTGCCACAGCTCCTCTTTATACAACTTCTGTCGTGGTTTGGTCGCTCCACAAAGTATCCGCAGATCGCCCGGCGTCAATCTGCGACCCGCGAAATCGCCACTTGCCGTGATCAGATTGAGACTACTTCATCACGCCGCCGGGAGAATCTTTCACGAGCGACTTCGTGCGTATGACATCCGCGTTCTTTTTTAAAAAATCCTTGATCGCCTCGATGCGGCTCTCGGGTGCGGGGTGGGTCTGGGCCCATTCCTGCTGGCGTCCGGCCCCACCGGTTGCGGCCCTGAGGATCTCCATCACGCCGATCATTTCCGACGGGTCGTATCCGACTTCGATCATCAGCCGCATGCCGTAGTCGTCGCTTTCGAGTTCATCATCGCGGCCGTAGCTGAGCTGTTTGAACTGATTGACCATCTGTGCGATTTGCACCGCGCTTTGCTCGCCCGCACCGACGCCGACTGCGGTTACGAGCGCCTGGCCGAACTTCTGCTTTGCCATTTGCTGCGCGCCGTGTCGGTGGATGACATGCCCGACTTCGTGCCCAAGAACGCCGGCGAGCTGGGCCTCGTTTTGCAGCTTGTCGAAGAGAGCGCGGGTGATGAAGATCTGCCCGCCCGGAAGTGCGAAGGCGTTGATCGTTTTGGTGTCGTTGATGAGGAAGAAATGGAAGTTGCGTTTTTGCGCATAGGGAGACTTCGCGGCCTCGGTGTGGTAGGCGAGCTTTTCGCCGATGGCGGTAACGAGTTTCGCACGCGGGTCGCGCTTTGGGTCGAGCCCGCCGCCCATTTCCTGGAGCAATTCCGGCGCGGCTTGAAGGCCTAGTGCCATTTCCTGCTCCGCGCTCATGGCGATGCGCTGAACTTCACCGGTCACGGGGTTTTTCTCGCCACTGGAGTAATAACTGACCACGCCAAACAGCGCGACCGCGAGTCCGATGAAGAGCCGCATCTTTATCGACCGGCCCGCACCGCCTAAAAGGCCGCCAAGAATTCCGCCCGCACCGGCCCGTCGCTGGCGGGGGGCCGATTGGGGGTCATTATTCGAATCTTGCTGGTTGCCAAAGGACATGGTCGAACTCCTCTGAAGTTATTAATAGTTTTTGAACGGTGGATCACACACGCTTGAATACAAACAGGTGAGATCGCTCTTCACCCGCGATGTTCAATCGCAAATCGACGCGAACCGATTTGCCCGACGCAAAACTCCATGTTTGAACACTTCGCACGCCCGTCTGATTGATGAACGGTTGCTGCGCGAGGCCGGTTCGGTAGACCGGCTCGTCGTTTGATCCGACTCGCGTCTCACTCAGTGATTGAGCCACTCGGCGAGTCCGGTCTTGCTCGGTGGACGGCGGAAGCTCGATTTTGAACGCGTCGCGAGACGCGATCGTTATGGGCGGAATAAGGACGGCGGCACCCGTGGGCGTCGTCACGCGGCTGCCGGCCAGGATCTCGACGCTCTTGTCCGACACATTGACCACTCGCAGCACCAAGCCGGTGTCGACTTGCCGCAAAACGTAGTCGACGCCGTCCTTGGAGAATCTTGCCTCGCCGCCCGGTAATAATGTTTGTGCATCCGCCTTCGGCTCGACAATGGCAAATCTCGTGCTGCAGCCGATGGTCAGAAAAACAAGGGTGAGACAAACGAAAATATATAGGCTATTGCGGGCGAGGTTCATGTGGTGGGTGTTAGGGCCCTGAGTTGAGGCCGTGACTTGCAGTGCCCGATGATGATCGTCGCTGTCAAGGGGCGAGTCGATCAGGGAAATCGAGTGGGTCATGTTGCGCTTGATCTTAGGTTGTTTACGCCTTGTTGCGTCATCATGCCGCATGCATCGGAACTGGTGAAACGTCGTTTTGTGTTGATACGCGTCCTATTGTTTGCAATCATAACAACTGACGCGTTGGCGGGCATTCTTCCGATAGGCCTAAGTCATGACTTTCAATCGTACGGTTCACGTTCTGGCATGGATGCTCGCCTTGAGCATATTTCCCTTGCTCTGGGTTGGCGGCATGGTGACCAGCAAGGGCGCGGGAATGTCCGTGCCCGATTGGCCCACGAGTTTTGGATATAACATGTTCCTCTTGCCTTGGGACAAGTGGTCGCCGTTCGCGGGCAGTGATTCGGGCGGCATCTTCTGGGAGCATTTTCATCGCCTGCTCGGCATGCTGGCGGGATTCGTCGCGATTGCACTTGTGGCCGCCGCGTTCATCACAGATCGGCGTAAGTGGGTTCGCATCGGCGCGAGTCTGCTGCTTCTTGCAATTATTATTCAAGGCATCAAGGGCGGCCTGCGCGTGCGAGACGTCAGCCTGACCCTCGCCATTGCCCACGGCATCTTCGGCCAGGCGGTCTTCAGCGGGGCTTGCCTGTTCGTTCTGGCCACCAGCGCTTTCTGGACGCGCACCGCTGGCGAAGCGCGACTGCGCACCTCAAAGTGGATCAGTAAAGCACTGGTCATCGTCACTTTACTTTGCCTGACTCAGCTCACCGTCGGTGCGATCATGCGGCACAATCCACTGCGAGGCATCAACGGCGGGGCGGGGCTGGCGATTCCGGATTGGCCTTTGCATTACGGCAAAGTGCTGCCTCCGATTTCCGCGGCAGGCGTTCAGGCCGTCAATCAGGTTCGCCCCTTCACCTACAACCTGCCTACCGTCACCGCTGGCGAAATCCATCTGCACTTCCTTCACCGCATGGGCGCTTACACGCTCGCACTCATCGCTTTGGTCACAGTCAGTCTGATCGTGCTCAGGCATCGCGACAACCGCGCCCTTTTATTCGGCGGCGTCACGCTCGGCCTTCTCGTCACTCTGCAAATCACCTGGGGCGTTCTCACCGTGCTCTATAAAAAACCCGCGGACATCGCGACCCTCCACCAGGCGACGGGTGCACTCCTGCTTATGACGTGCGTGCTTCTTACGTTCATCACCCTGGGCTGGTCGAATCGAAGAACGATTACGGGGTTCGGCGTGAAGTTTGAAGAAAAGCCGCAGCAATATAGTGCGAAATCGCAGTCGCGGCCCTTGTTAAATAATCCGACCCAAGCCCCCCAGCCGGTAGAAGCAGGATCGAGATGAAGCAAACCCCGCCCGGCACGATCGATTCCGTCCTGATTGAAGCGAGTGCTCCGCCTTTAAGCGATGCGCCCTCACGGCTGAGTGATTATTTTCGACTCACCAAGCCGCGGATGAACGTGCTGATCGTCAGCACGACGCTCGTCGGCGTGTATGTGGCGGCGAAGGTTTTCAGCGTCTCTTCCTCGACGGCTCTTTTCACTTGGGCTAATGCTTTGATCGCGGTCCATACGATTCTCGGCACCGCGCTGACGGCCGCATCCGCGAGCGTGTTCAACCAGATCATCGAGCGCGACCTCGACCGCCGCATGCGTCGCACGCGCAACCGCCCGCTCGCCGCCGGTCGATTGGGCGTACTCGAATCAACACTGTTCGCGGCCGTCATGGGTATTGCCGGCGTCGTCTGGCTCGCGCTAGGCGTGAACCTCCTTACCGCACTGCTGGGCCTGGCGACACTCGCGATTTACACGCTGGTCTACACGCCGCTGAAACGCGTAAGTCCGTGGTGTACGCTCGTCGGCGCTGTTCCTGGCGCGATCCCGCCGATGATGGGCGTGACCGCGATCGACGGGACGCTCTCGCCACTCGCGTGGACGCTTTTCGCCATCCTTATGGTCTGGCAAATGCCGCACTTTTTTGCCCTCGCGATCATGTACAAGGACGACTACGCGGCTGGAGGATTCCGAATGCTGCCTTCGTGTAAGAACGGCGACGCTCGAGCGCGTAAAGAGATCATCCTCTACAGCCTCTTGCTCGTGCCCGTCACGTTTCTTCCTGTGTTTTTCAGCGGCGCGAGTTACCTCTACGGCGTGTCAGCAGCTCTGCTGGGAGCATGGTTTCTCGTAAGAGCATTCGCGTGCCGCGTGCCCGATTTAGCGAAGTCGAATGAGCGGAAGTTGTTTATCTGCAGCATCATTTACTTGCCCCTGCTTCTAGCGGCACTCATGGTGGACCAATAAATGAGAGCAGCGACAAGATCAGTTGGTGCTCTGTTGACGCTAGTCAGTTTTCTATCTCTAGGCTGCGGCCCGGAGACGCCCGACGCGACGCGCATACTCCCGCCGCCCGTGTTCGGAAGTGCTTCGATCGTCGGTAGCGTGAAACTCGTCGGCCCGCCGCCGCCCGTGCGAATGCTCGACATCGGCACTTGCCACACCGGCGCCGTCGCCGCCATTGACGAAACCGTCGTGGTCGGCAGCGCAGGCGAACTTGCAAACGCCATCATCTATCTCATCGACGCGCCGCTTTCCACAGGCGTCGCGCGGCCGCAGCTCGTGCTCGATCAGGTCGGCTGCAAATATGTCCCGCGAATCACGGCGGTCCAGTCCAATCAGCCGCTCAAAATTACCACCAGCGATTCCGTGTTCCATAACGTCCACTGGGTGAGTCAGCACAATGGCAACGTCAACGTCGGCCTGCCAAAAGCGGGTGATTCCAAGACAGTCGCCTTTACCACCCCCGAGTTCATCCGCGTCCGCTGCGATGTCCACCCTTGGATGAATGCGTGGGTCGGCGTGTTCGATCACCCGTTCTTTGCTGTCACCAATGAAAAGGGTCAATTCAAAATCGACAAAGTCCCGGCTGGCGCGTACCGCGTCGGCGTGTGGCACGAACTTTACGGCACGCGCGAATTGTCGCTCGTCGTCACAGACTCTGCGCCGGGCGTCGTTCGATTCGAATTCGCCCCGCCCGCGAAGTAGTCGAAAACTCATGTACATTGTAGATTGCTCATCCGAATGACCGCACCGCACACCATGCTCTCTTCTGCTCCTGTATCGTCCGCCGTATCCTCCGCATTATCCTCCGGAGCGATTCGTGTCAGCAATCTCACGCACGCCTTCGGCGAGCGAACCGTGCTCGACAACCTCAACTTTTCCATCGCACCCAAAACCCTCGTCGCACTGCTGGGCCCCAACGGATCGGGCAAGACAACGCTGTTTCGAATTCTCACCACGCTGCTCAAGCCACAGTCCGGCACGGCATCGATCTTCGATTGCGACGTCGCGCAAAGTCCCGCCGCCGTCCGGGCGCAGATCGGCGTCGTCTTCCAGCATCCCGCCGTCGATATTCAGCTCACCGCTCTGGAAAATCTCTACTATCAGGCCCGGCTTTACGGCCTGGATTCTGCATCCATCAAACAGCGGTCGATGGATTGCCTCACCCGCGTCGGGCTGGCCGACCGCGCGACGGAGCGCGTCAAAGCATTTTCGGGCGGGATGAAGCGGCGACTGGAAATCGCCAAGGCGATTTTGCCCCAGCCGCGCCTGCTTCTGCTCGACGAGCCCGACACCGGGCTTGATCCTTCAGCACGCCAGCAACTGCGCGATGTGCTGCTGGCGCTGGTGAAAGACCACGGCACGACGATTCTTGCGACGACGCATCTGATGGAGATGGCCGAGGTCGCGCAGAGCGTCGCGCTGCTGCATCAGGGCAAGCTACTCGCGCACGACACGCCGGGCGCCCTGTGCCAACAAATCGGCGGCGACGTGATGACGCTCGACGTCGAGTTTCCTGAACTCGCCCGTACGAAGATCGTCGATCGCCTGAAGCTCCCCGCGACCGTCGTCGGTCAGCAGGTTCGCATCGAAACTCTTCACGCCCATCAGCACGTCGTCGCCGTCGTCGAACTCCTGGGGCCTTCATTGAGGTCCCTCAGCGTCGGTCGGCCCACGCTTAGCGATGTGTTCTTCAAACTCACCGGATCGGGATTGAGCAACATTGAAGCCGCGATTGTGCCGCCGAAAAAGAAGCGATAACCATTGCCGTCTGATGGGTGCAGGCCGATCGTCTCCGCGGTAACATCGCTCCTGTGGATTCACCGTCAGCACATACATTGTCTGAGAAATTGCTTGATAAATCGCCCGCAGAATCTGCGAAGGTCCTGATTTTCATCGTGGCGTATCAGGCGGAAAGACACATTGAGAAAGTGCTCGAAAGAGTGCCGCAGGAGCTGTGGGATGATGAGCGCGTGCACGTTCTGATGATCGATGATGCGTCGAAGGATGCGTCGATCGATCTCGCCCGCGCCTGGGTAAGTTCGAACCAGAAGGAGCGCGTCACGCTGCTGAAAAATCCTGTGAATCAAGGCTACGGCGGAAACCAGAAGCTCGGCTATCGCATCGCAATCGAAGCGGGTTTTGATTTCGTCATTCTGCTGCACGGCGACGGACAATACGCGCCCGAACTCTTGCCGCGATTTATTGATGAGTTCAGGCAAAGCGCGGCCGACGTCGTGCTGGGCACGCGCATGGCGGACGTGAAGTCGGCCGTTGCGGGCGGAATGCCGCGATACAAGGTCGTCGGAAACACCGTCCTGACCTGGCTTCAAAACAAGATGACCGGCAGGCGGCTGAGCGAGTATCACACCGGCTATCGCGGGTATTCGACGGCATTTCTTAAGGCGGTGCCGTTCGAGACGAACACCAACGCGTTTCACTTCGACACCGAGATTTTGCTGCAGGCGTTTCACATCGACGCGAAGTTGAAGGAGTTTGCGATCCCCACGCACTACGGCGACGAAGTATGTCACGTGAACGGGCCCAGATATGCGCTGGACGTGATCAAGAGCACCGTGCAGTTTCGATTGCACCAGATGGGGATGCTGTGCTCGTTGAAGTATCGAAATTTATCGCCGCTACGGTATCGAGATAAGACGCAGCATTTGTATACGTCGCACCGGATGGCGATCGGTGAACTGGAAAATATCAACGCGAAACGCGGGCAGAAACAGGTGACGGGATTGTCCATTTTAGACCTCGGTTGCGGGCCGGGGTTTGTTGCGAAGGGGTGTCAGGAGAAGGGGCATCATGTGACGGGCGTGGACAAGTACGAACCGATCGCGGGGACGATGAGTGAGTTTGTGAAGAGCGATCTTGAGACGCAGAAAGTGCCACGGGACGTGTTTGATTATGACGCAGTCCTGCTATTGGATGTGATCGAGCACCTGGCGGAGCCGGAGTCGTTTTTGGTTTCGCTACGCAATGACTCGAAGGTCGTCAGCAGTGTTCGTGAGGCGCCCACGGTGTTGATTTCCACGCCCAACATCGCCTTCGCGGCGGTGCGGTTGAATTTGCTGCTGGGCAGGTTCAGCTACGCGGAGCGCGGGATTTTGGATATCACGCACAAGCGGCTTTTCACGCGAAGGTCGCTTCGCAGGGCGTTGGAAGACTGCGGGTATGTGATCGAAAAGATCAGGCCCGTCGCGGTGCCGTTCGAGACGGTGCTCGAAGGGAAGGGGGCGGCGGCGAAGGTGGGGCGAGTGCTCGGCTGGGTGTGTGATCTATTAGCGCGCGCCTGGCCGACGATGTTCGCGTTTCAATTTCTCGTGGTATGTCGGCCCCGGCCCGGTGCGAGGCAATTGCTGATGCAAAGCGTGAAGAGCATGAGCACGGATATGCGTGTGAATTCTGGAATTGAGCGGGTTGTCAATGAACCAGCGGAGATTTAGGCGTGGGATTTTCGTTTTCCACTACTTTGGAAATTGCAATTCCCACAGCGGCGTGGCCGCGCGATTCGGATTGACGAGTTCGCGAAGAACGATCGCGCCCGGAGCGAGTTCGGCGGGTGTCATGCCAGTAAGGAACGATGCGGCGACGAAGGGCTCGTGGCGGCGATCGCCCAGAAGTTCGGGCGTGATCGGGCCCGACGTCCAGAGGCACGCGTAGGTCTGAGTCAGGCCGCGATGGTTGGCGTCGAAG